>JBFFNE010000004.1:0-68975 GCA_041563315.1 Thiohalomonadaceae bacterium | reverse complement strand
CCTCAGCACCCAACAGTGCGACATGATCCTGGCAAAACCGCAAATCCCCCACTTT
Organism: Thiohalomonadaceae bacterium; assembly: GCA_041563315.1. Lineage (GTDB taxonomy): Bacteria > Pseudomonadota > Gammaproteobacteria > Thiohalomonadales > Thiohalomonadaceae > JBFEYJ01. The sequence continues at coordinate 68,920 of JBFFNE010000004.1, read as the reverse complement.
AGCGCTCTCGATGCCTTGGGCATACTCCAGCAACAAGAGAAAGAGACTCCACTGCTGGTTATTGCCGACGGCACGGATGAGGAGACCATCAACACCCTCCTCGAGGCTGGCGCACGGGATTTCATTGAGATCGGCAAACCCCAGCGCCTTACGACAGCAGTGCTGAGAGAGGCGACAAGCGCCAGAAACCTTCGCCTCCTGCACCAGTGCCAACTGGCGCTGGAAGAGGCGAATATCCGTGCGCAGACCCTGGTTGACAGTTCCCGTGATGCGATTACATATATCCATGACGGCATGCATATTTTCGCCAATGACTCCTACCTGGAGATGTTCGGCTACTCCGACATGGAAGAGATCGAGGGCATGCCGATCCTGAATATGGTCAAGGCAGATGAGCATGCCAGCTTCAAACAGTTCCTGCGCAACTACAGCGCCGGCAAGAGCAGTGCGAGCACGCTTGATGTCAACGCACTGCACGTGGATGGAAGCGAATTCAAGCTCACCATGGAATTCACTCCTGCCTTCTTCGAAGGAGAGCCCTGTACCCAGATTATCATTCGTGCCCAGGCCAATAGTGAGGAGCTGGAGCGTAAACTCGATGACATGAGTAAGCTCGATCTGCTCACAGGAGTCTACAATCGCCGGTTCTTTCTCGATGCCCTGGGTGCCGTGGCAGGTAAAAAAGGTCAAGAGGGCGCAGTGCTCTACTTGAAACCGGACAGTTACAAGCAACTGCGCGAGGATCTTGGGATCACTCACAGCGACCGGGTTCTGTCAGAGGTGGCCAAGTTAATACAACAACAACTGGGCAAGTCAGACAGCATCACTGCACGCTTCGAGGGCGAGTATTTTACTGTCATGTTACGCAATCTGTCGGGTGACAAAGCGCAGGCCTTCGCTGAGGTGCTGCGCGAACGCATTGAAAGTGCCATTTTCGAGCTCAACGGCGCTACGGGCACTACCACATGCAGTATTGGCATCGGTGTGTATAACGAAGCGATTGATAACCCTCTGGAGGTGATCAACCGCGCCGAGAAGGCCTTGACTGAAGCCGTTGCCCAAGGTGGCAATGCGGTCAGGATCTACCTCCCAGATAAGGAGGAGATGGCCGAGCAGGAACGTACTGCCATACTAGTCAAGCAGATCAAGCTTGCGCTGCGTGGAAACAAAATGCAGCTGTTGTTCCAGCCTATCGTCAGTATCAAGGGAGATACACAAGAGAACTATGAGGTCTTTCTCCGGATGCAGGACGAGAAGGGCAACCTCCTGCTCCCCAAGGATTTCCTGCCGGCAGCAGAAAAAAGTGGACTCATGGCGGCCATCGATCGCTGGGTTCTGGCGCACGGTATCAAGGCCGTCACCCAGCAGCGCAGCAGCGGCAAACCGACAGTCCTTTTCGTCAAGCTCTCCGGAGCCTCGCTCAAGGACGAAAAACTACTCCCTTGGCTGCGGGACATCCTGAAAGCCGCCAATGCTGTCCCCAACACCCTGGTCATCGAAGTCAGTGAAACGGTCGCCAGCAGCAACCTCAAGGCGTTGAAGATGCTCATTGACGGCCTCAATCAACTGCATGTGCGACTGGCACTGGATCACTTCGGCAATGCCGCCAATTTCACTAATCTGCTCAAGCACTGTGATGCACAATTCCTCAAGCTCGATGCCTCCATCATCGGTACGCTGAGCAGTTCCAAAGAGTCACAAGAGAAGGTTAACGAAATTTGCGCACTGGCTGCATCTAGCAACAAAAAGGTCGTGGCCAATGCCGTGGAAGATCCCCATACCCTCGCGATGATCTACTCGACCAGCATCGATTATATCCAGGGAAATTTCCTGCAAGAAGTCAGCCACTCTATGGACTACGATTTCAGCTCAATGGGTTAAAAACCGGACAACACAAACTGTTAACCACTGTGGTCTGATAGCAAAAGCCGCTCTAAGAGCGGACCTGTATCAAAAAAGTCCTTCCGCTTAATATTTCTGCAAAGCGGCAATACGTTCTTCCAGCGGTGGATGGCTCATGAAGAACCGTGCCAGACTGCGCCCATCTGCGATACCGAAAGCTGCCATCTCATTAGGCAACTGTGAGGGCACATGAGCCTGCTGCAACCGCTGCAGGGCAGCGATCATCTTGCCAGGCCCAGCCAGGGTAGCTCCCCCCCTGTCAGCACGAAACTCTCGCTGACGCGAGAACCACATCACAATAATACTGGCCAATATACCTAGCACCAGTTCGGCGACAATGGAGGCAACCCAGTATCCAATCCCCGGACCAGAGTGTTCACCGTCACGACGCAGGAATGAGTCCACGGCATAGCCGATGACTCGCGAGAGGAAAATGACAAAAGTATTCACTATCCCCTGAATCAGGGTCAGTGTCACCATATCACCATTAGCCACATGACTGACCTCGTGAGCCAGCACCGCCTCCACCTCATCACGCCCCATCCCGTGCAACAAGCCAGTACTAACTGCCACCAGGGCGTTATTGCGGCTCATGCCGGTAGCAAATGCATTCAGGTCCGGTGCGTGGTAGATGGCCACCTCAGGCATGCCGATACCGGCTTGGTATGCTTGGCGGCGGACGGTGTCCACCAACCACTGCTCTGCCTCGTTGCGCGGCTGGGTAATGACCTCTGCCCCGGTCGACCGCTTTGCCATCCACTTGGAAATGGCAAGGGAGATGAAGGAGCCGCCAAAACCGATGAGCGCAGCAAATCCTAGCAGCAGCGTCAAGTCCAGCCCATTGGCGGTGAGGAAGCGATCAACTCCCAAGATCCTCGCGCTGATACTCAACACAAGAAGAATGGCAAAATTGGTGGCCAAAAACAGTACGATGCGTTTCATTATTTTTCCAGTACTCCTGGTCAAGCCAATAGTAAAAATGTCGAACATCGGCTTCTCGCCAATGCGATTCATAGACCATTGCCGCTCAACAGAAGTTCAACTCTTTAGAACTCATCAACATAGCTCGCATTAGAAGCTACCTTCCTCCACCTCACTATGCGGTAAAAAAACACTATGAGGCTTCACTTCCTGTTGATTTCACAAGTATTTTTTGAATCGAGCGATAACATGGTAATATTGGGGTGTTTCGCATAACCATAATATGCAGAGCAACCTGGATAGCGTGTGAACGGGAAAACCAATCTGCCCATTATCGTGACAAAGCTCCGGTCCATACTGAAGAAGCTGAACGGCGGTCTCGTGACAACACTGAGATCCTTGCCGAGCAGAGCTAATGCCTCAAACCGGGCCCTGAATGAGCTGGTTAGGCACGGGCACTTGCCTGAGCGGATCCCGATCGCAATCAAACTCGCCCTGACCTTTACCGTGTTGATTGGGGCGGGCATGATTACCCTTGGACTGCTGGTCGGCGGCAACCAGACAGCACTGCTGGGAGAGCAAATCGACAAGTTCGGTAACACCCTGGTGATGCAGATGGTGGAAACTGCTCGCGAACCGCTGCTGGCCAACGACCATCTCAATCTTGAGCGCATCACCACCAGCATGCACCAGGATAGTACGATTCAGGGGGCTGCCATCTATAGCGATGAGCGCATTCTGGTGGCCAAAACCGGCGCAGTACCTCAACTCACAAATCAGGCTCAGTTTACTGACCATCGCTCCATCCTGCGCTGGAGTACAGAACAGGAAGAGGCGCTGATCTCCTATACCAGCCCTATCACGTTCCGCGACATCATCGTTGGCTACGCGTTGCTCACCTTTGATCATTCGGTCATGAATCAGGCCAAGAAAGATATGATCACCATGGTGGTGAGCACCATCTTGTTGATGTTAGTTGCTGTCACGGCCGCCTCTCTCTATCTGGGCAAGCGCCTGACCCGTCCGATAGACCAGATGATTCTAGCGAGTCGCGCCTTCTCGGAAGGTAAGTTTGACTATCGCATAACCGAACAGCGCGACGATGAACTTGGGGTACTGATTCAATCCCTCAACCTGATGGGTGAAGGATTATTGCGTAAAGAACAGGTCGAGAAAATCTTCTCCCGCTATGTTTCTCCGCAGGTGGCCAAACAGGCCATTGCAGATCTCGAAACGGTGAAGGAACTTCAGCTAGGTGGACGTCATGTCGAGGCCAGCGTACTGTTTGCCGATATCGTTGGTTTTACCAGCTTGTCCGAAAGCATGAGCCCGGAGAAAATCAGTGCCTTGCTCAACCTCTACTTTAGCCACATTGCCAAGGCCGTGCTCTTCTGTGGTGGCCACATCGACAAATACATGGGCGACTGTGCGATGGTCGTTTTTGGCGTACCTGAGGAAGTCGAAGACCATAGCTTCAAGGCCATGTCCTGTGCCTGGATGCTTCTGGAACTGATTAAAGAGATGAATATCCGCCGCCAGGAACGCCAGCAGGTAGTGCTCGAATTTCGCATCGGCGTCAACAGCGGAACCATGCTTGCCGGTAACATGGGTTCGACAGAACGCATGGAATACACCGTCGTCGGCGACTCGGTAAACCTTGCCTCTCGACTCTCACATGCCGGCAATCCAGGCGAAGCCATTATCACTGAGCAAATGCTTCGCGGAAAAAAAATGGAAACGCGGATTGCCACCGAGCGCCATGGAAAAATCCAGCTCCGTGGAAAGAAAGAACCCGTTTCCATCTACCACATTATCGATATCCTTGATCCCCTCCGCCAAGCTATGCGAGAGGAGATCATCCACATAATAGAAAGCTCAGAATCAGAGGCCGCATGATCGCACCCCGCTACTTGTTGCTGATAACCATGCTTGCAATGCAAACCGGTTGCGCCATTCTCACCAGCTATAACTCAATGGAATCACAGGTCGCAGAGTGGATCGACTCAAAGCAGTATGGACGAGCCTTAGAGGCGCTGAGCAGCGTCGATCCGACAGACCCTGAATACTTACAGTCTGCCGAAAGACGTAAAGAGGTCGAGGCTCTTGCCGCCCGTTACGAGCAGGAAGTCCGTCGTCAAACCCGTTCTGATCTCAATAATGGAAAATGGGCACAGGCGCTGGATACCTATGATGAGGCCTTGGCTCGTTTACCCAAAAGTGCGGTACTCAAGGATGGGCTGGCACAGCTCCACCGGGAACAGGCAGAGGAGTTGGACCGACTGGAACTAAAGCGCCTGCTCGACCATGGCGCATGGCTACAACAGACGCTGCCAACCTACCAGCAGATCGCCCGTTTCGATCCGCGTAATCGCACTGCCGCTCAGCGACTTGAGGCCATCCAGAGTGAAGCGGGTAAGATTGCCAAAGAGCTTGCCCTCTTCGGCAACAAGGCCCTGGCGAATGATCGCATCGATATCGCCAATCGCACCCTCAGCCTTGCCGCAGAGCTCAGTAAAACTCCTGCCATCGCAGAGAGTTTGAAGAAGCTGCGGCAACAGCAAGACCAGGCAAAGGCAATTGCCAGCAAACAAAGGGCAAAAACACAAGCGCGATTAAAGGCCGCCGAGCGAAACAAAGCCAAACAGGTTGATGAGTACCTGAAAAAATACCAGGAAGCATTTGCCAAAAAAGACTTCCTTAATGCCCGTGACCACTTAAACACACTGCAACAGGCCGATTCAAGAAATCCGAAGTGGAAAACACTGAGCAGAAAGCTGGATGAGGCGACAGCACGAGAGGTGGAGCGTCTGTTTGAGAGTGGGGTCTCCACCTACAGCCGAGGTAATTTTGAGCAGGCGGCGGCACTCTGGAACAAGTCCCTGGAGCTGGCTCCGGATCATAAACAAGCCAGAGAAAGCCTGGAACGGGCCCAGCGGGTACTGGAAAAGCTGGAGGAGCTCAAGAGCAAGCGAACTGGGGATAATTAAAGCAAGGCTTCTCAGACGAAGACGTATCCAGGATTGCCCCTGCAATAGCTCATCATCAAAATGTGTGGGGGGAAGTCATGTCACAAACACTCCCCAGCCGCTAGGCGAGGGACTCCTAGGTACAAGTACACTCAATCGTACGGAGAATATCCAGGAGGACATGCACGCATTCCATCGCGTGCTTATCACCTGGCTGAGGGACATCACCACTTCGACAATGGTTGAGTTCCGACTTTATTTCATCTCCACACTCATATTATCAACCCGCTGAAAGCCGCGTGGCAGCTTGTTGCCACGCCGGCCACGCTCCCCTTCGTAATGCTCCAGATCCGCGGCTTTGAGGGTGATATGGCGTTTACCGGCATACAAGGTCAAGTCCGAATTGTCTGCAAGGACCGCCACAGAAACAACATACTCCTCACGAGTGGTGACCTTACCGGGCGGTACACCAATGATCTTGTTACCCTTACCCTTCGACAACTGGGGCAGTTCGTTGAGTGGAAATACCAGCAATCGCCCTTCGTTGGTGACTGCGGCAAGCCGCTGCGAGTCATAATCACTCACCGGCTGCGGTGGCAGGAGTGTCGCTCCTGACGGCAGTTTGAGAACCGCCTTTCCCGCTTTGTTGCGTCCCTGAAGATCACCCAGTTTGGCCACAAAACCATAACCGGCATCGCTGGCAAGCAGGTAGAGATCGCTTTCCCCTCCCATCAGCACTGTCTCAAAAGTCGCACCGGCGATAGGGTTGACGCGACCACTGAGTGGTTCGCCCTGCCCCCTGGCCGAGGGCAGAGTATGACTCGGCACCGAGTAACTGCGTCCTGTGGAGTCAAGGAAGGTGGCAAGCTGATTGCTTTTTCCCGCAGCGCTGGCCTTGAAACTGTCTCCAGACTTGTAGCTCAAGGCAGTGGGATCGATATCATGCCCCTTGGCAGCACGCACCCAACCCTTATCGGAAAGCACTACGGTGATTGGCTCAGCGCTGATAAGCGCCGTTTCATCCATCGCCTGTGCTGCCTCCCGCTCGACCAGCGGTGAACAACGCTCGTCACCATACTCCTCCGCATCCTTAATCAGCTCGTTTTTCACCAGGGTCTTGAGGCGACGGTCGGAGCCGAGGATCTTCTCCAGCTCCGCCTTTTCTTTGGCCAATTCATCCTGTTCACCGCGGATCTTCATCTCCTCCAGACGCGCCAGCTGGCGCAGTCGGGTATCAAGAATAAAGTCGGCCTGCACGTCGGTAAGGCCGAAACGCTGCATCAGTACTGTTTTGGGCGCTTCCTCAGTGCGGATGATATGGATCACCTCGTCGAGATTGAGGAAGGCGGTAAGAAGACCATCCAACAAGTGCAGGCGCCGGTCGACCTTCTCCAGCCGATACTCGAGACGACGACGTACCGTGTGCAGGCGGAACTGCAACCACTCCTCCAGCATCATCTTCAGGTTCTTGACCTGAGGACGACCAGTGAGGCCGATGACGTTCATGTTTACCCGGTAACTGCGCTCCAGATCCGTGGTGGCGAACAGGTGGGTCATCAGCTGCTCGACATCAATACGATTCGAGCGGGGGATGATAACCAGGCGGGTTGGGTTCTCGTGGTCGGACTCGTCACGCAGGTCCTCGACCATCGGCAGTTTCTTCGCCTGCATCTGTGCGGCGATCTGCTCAAGCACCTTGGCGCCAGAGACCTGATAAGGCAGAGCAGTGATGACGATATCGCCCTCTTCCCGCTCCCACTTGGCGCGCATGCGCACGCTACCGCCGCCAGTCTGATATATTTTCAGCAGGTCACGACGCGGTGTGATGATCTCCGCCTCGGTCGGGTAATCCGGCCCCTGTACGTGTTCACACAACTCCTCAACGGTGGTCTTTGGTGCTTCCAGCAGACAAATACAAGCGGCGGCAACCTCGCGCAGATTGTGCGGCGGGATATCAGTGGCCATCCCCACGGCGATGCCGGTGGTACCGTTGAGCAGCACATGCGGCACCCGTGCCGGCAGGACTGACGGCTCATCGAGGGTGCCATCAAAGTTAGGCACCCAGTCAACCGTGCCCTGCGCTGCCTCGGCGAGCAACAGTTCGGAGAAACGTGCCAGGCGTGCCTCTGTATAACGCATTGCAGCGAAGGACTTGGGATCGTCCGGTGCCCCCCAGTTGCCTTGGCCGTCTACCAGCGGGTAGCGGTAGGAGAAGGGCTGGGCCATCAGCACCATTGCCTCATAACAGGCCGAGTCGCCATGAGGATGGTATTTACCCAGCACATCACCGACGGTGCGCGCCGATTTTTTGTACTTGGAGTCCGCCTTCAGGCCCAGTTCGGACATAGCATAGATAATGCGCCGCTGTACTGGCTTGAGGCCATCGCCGATGTTAGGCAGGGCACGGTCCATGATGACGTACATCGAATAGTCGAGGTACGCCTTTTCGCTGAAGTCCTTCAGGGGCAGCTGTTCGATGCCCTCGTAATTGATCTCGCTCGTTTCGCTCATCTACTTGGTCTATCCATTAAATGCTATTCAACGCAAAGATCGCAAAGATGCAAAGGGTGCAAAACGAGCTCGAATGCTGTGTCATCGGCCTGTGCAATCACCAGCTTTCCTTAACCTGTTTTGCTTCATCCCTGTATGGCATTTTCTCGTTAGAGCTTTGCGGGCTTGTGTCTTTGCGCCCTTTGCGTTAAAAATTTTTAAACTTCGGCCATGTTGCCCTTGTCCTCAAGCCAGGAGCGGCGTTCGGCGGAGCGCTTCTTGGCCAGCAGCATGTCCATCAGCAGGTTGGTGTCGTCACCCGCTTCGATGGTGAGCTGCACCAGGCGGCGGGTATCGGGGGCAAGAGTAGTCTCGCGTAGTTGTTTAGGGTTCATCTCACCGAGGCCCTTGAAGCGGGTCACCGAGACCTTGCCCTTCTTCTTCTCCGCAGCGATGCGGTCCAGCACCCCCTTGCGCTCGCTGTCATCCAGGGCATAGAAGGTCTCCTTGCCCACATCGATGCGGTAGAGCGGCGGCATTGCCATATAAATATGGCCGGCAGTCACCAGCGGGCGGAAGTGGCGCACAAACAGGGCGCACAGCAGGGTGGCGATGTGGGCGCCGTCCGAATCGGCATCGGCCAGCACGCAGATCTTGCCGTAACGCAGCCCATCGAGCTTGTCTGATCCAGGATCGACGCCGATCGCCACGGCGATATCGTGTACCTCCTGGGAGCCGAGCACTTCGGCCGGGTCGACCTCCCAAGTGTTCAGGATCTTGCCCCGAAGCGGCATGATGGCCTGGAACTCCTTGTCGCGCGCCTGCTTGGCGGAACCGCCAGCCGAGTCCCCTTCCACCAGAAACAGCTCGCCGCGGGTCGGGTCGGAGCTGGAACAGTCGGCCAGCTTGCCCGGCAGTGCCGGGCCCTGAGTGATCTTCTTGCGTGCAACCTTTTTGCCGGCACGCAGACGGCTCTGGGCGCTGGAGATGGCCAGCTCGGCGAGCTGCTCGCCGAGATCCACATGCTGGTTGAGCCACAAAGAAAAGGCGTCCTTGACCACGCCGGAGACGAAGGCAGCACATTCACGCGAGGAGAGGCGCTCCTTAGTCTGCCCCGAGAACTGGGGCTCTTCCAGTTTAACCGAAAGAATATAACTCACCTTGTCCCAGACATCCTCAGGTGCCAGCTTGACTCCACGCGGCAACAGATTGCGAAATTCGCAAAACTCTCGCATCGCCTCGGTCAGCCCCGTACGCAGGCCGTTGACATGAGTTCCACCCTGGGCGGTGGGCACCAGGTTAACATAACTCTCCGCAACGGCCTCCCCTCCTTCCGTCAACCATACCAGCGCCCAGTCCACAGCCTCGGAGGTGCCCGCCATGCTGCCAAGAAAAGGGGCCTGTGGTAGGCGCTCGGCCTGTTGCAGTTCATCAAGCAGATAGTCATTGAGGCCGTCCTCGTAGTACCACTCGTACTGCTCTCCCCCAAGATCATCTTTGAATTTAATACGCAGCCCAGGGCAGAGTACCGCCTTGGCCCGCAACACATGCTTGAGCCGCGGTACGGAGAATTTGGGAGAATCGAAAAAATGCGGGTCAGGCCAGAAACGTAGTGTGGTACCACTGTTGCGTTTGCCCACATCACCGGTAACACTCAGTTCGGAGATCTTCTTGCCATCGCCAAAGGCAATGTGGTGCTCCTTGCCATCGCGACGAACCCAAACATCCAGCCGGGAGGAGAGTGCATTGACCACCGACACACCCACGCCATGCAGACCGCCGGAGAACTGGTAATTCTTATTGGAAAACTTACCACCGGCATGGAGCTTGGTCAGGATGACCTCCACCCCGGGGATCCCCTCGCGCGGATGAATATCGACCGGCATGCCGCGCCCATCATCCTTCACCTCCAGCGACTGATCGCGGAACAGAGTCACCTCGATAGTTTTGGCGTGTCCGGCGACAGCCTCATCCACCGAGTTATCGATCACTTCCTGGGCAAGGTGGTTAGGGCGCTCGGTCTGGGTGTACATCCCCGGGCGCTTGCGCACCGGCTCCAGCCCGGAGAGGACCTCAATAGCTTCGGCAGTATAATTCGATGACATATGGCTTTGATTTAATTGAATGTTTTTAGTTCTAATCCGACTGGCTTGGAATTGTAGCGTAAAACCGGCGTGCGGAGATAGATGGTTGTCACACCGTTCCGCCCTTTCATCAAGACTCTGAAACGAAAAAGGGTGAACGGCCCGTGCCGTTCACCCTTGGCCAATCCAGCAACACCGGAAGCGTTAGCCGAGCTCGACACCAAGACGATGTGCCACCTCTTCATAGGCCTCGACCACACCGCCAAGCCCCTGGCGGAAGCGATCCTTGTCCAGCTTGTTGCGCGTCTCCCTGTCCCACAGGCGACAGCCATCGGGGGTGAACTCATCGCCCAGCACCACACGCCCCTGGTAGCGGCCAAACTCTAGCTTGTAGTCGACCAGCAACATGCCGGCATCCAGGAACAACTGCTTGAGCACCGTGTTGACCTTGAAGGTCAACTCCTTCATTAGTGCAACCTCCTCCTCGGTTGCCCAGCCGAAGGTGCGAATATGATAATCGTTAACCATCGGGTCATGCAGCTCGTCATTCTTGAGGAAGAATTCGAAAGTTGGTGGATTGAGGTCCACGCCATCCTGCACGCCGAGCCGACGCACGATGGAACCGGTGGCGATGTTGCGCACCACACATTCGATGGGGATCATATCGAGCTTCTTGACCAGTGACTCATCATCGGAAAGCAGTTTGATCTGATGCGTTTCGACACCGGCCTCTTCGAGCTTGGCCATGATGAAAGCATTGAACTTGTTGTTGACCATGCCCTTGCGATCGAGCTGTTCGACCTTTTCACCATCAAAGGCGGAGGTGTCATTGCGAAAATGCAAGATCAACTTATCCTCTTCATCGGTGGTGTAGACCGATTTTGCTTTGCCTGCATAAAGTTCAGCCTTCTTTTCCATCGTCTGCTCCTTGGAAGCGTTCTGAATTTTGGATGATTCTATCGAATTTCACGCCAACCGAGACCACCATCCTGATCCGCCAGCGTAATCCACTCCCGTTCGCACCCCAGCGCACCGCTTAGCGCCTCGACCGCCAGTTCGGGTGTGTTGTTCTTTTCGCTCAAGTGGGCTGCGACCAGATGCTGCAACGAGCGGCTGTCAATACACTGCAGGATCCCGGCAGCTTGGTCATTGCTCAGGTGGCCCTGGCTACCACCGACTCTTGCCTGCAAGGCCGGCGGATACGGTCCCATGGCCAGCATCTGTCGGTCATGATTACTTTCAAGAATTAATGCATCGCAGCCATCGAGTTGCCGTTCGATATGTGGTGTGCAGCACCCGGTATCGGTCAACAGACCGAGTCGCTTGTCGCCATTACTGAAGACAAACTGGCACGGTTCGCGGGCATCGTGGGGGACAGGAAAAGGATGCAGGTTCAGATCCTCAATGGCAAAGTCGCTATGACTGTTCAGCACAACCCTCTGCGGTAACTCCCCCAGGCGCCTCTTTCCTGCAGCTTCGGTGCCGGCGGTGAGCCACACTGGGATCTGGTACTTGCGCGCCAATGCTCCCACTCCAGAGAGGTGGTCATGATGCTCATGAGTCACCAGAATCGCACTAAGCCGCTGCGGCGAGGCACCAAGAAGCGCCATTCGCCGCTCTGCCTCGCGCATCGAAAAACCGCAATCGACCAGCAGGCGGGTATCCCCCTCTTCGATGAGGGTGGCATTACCCCGACTGCCGCTGCCTAACAGAGCGAAACGCATCTTGTTAGCAGTCCGCTTCTATTTCAACGCCTCCTGCAGGCGCTTGAGAATCATTTTTGCCGTGGCGCTATGGTCGGGATTACCCGCTGTGTCGCGCACAGTTATGCGTGTGTTCTGCTCATCACCATGCAGAAGAATCTGACGCTCCAGCCCCCCCTCCTGCGGCTTATCATCGGGTGAGAACAGACCGCCAAACCAACCTTTACTCTGCCCGGTCTCATCCTCAAGCAGGTCAACCTGGCTGACATAGTAGATCCCCTCTGAACGGTTTCGGTCATCAACCACCAGTCCGAGGCGATCCAGGGCAATGCCCGTGAGGCGCCAACTGCGGGCAAACCCTTCGTTTACCACCAGCGTGTCACCATCAAGACGTGCCCGAGATACCTGAACCTGAGGTGTGGCCAGAACCTCCCTTGCCGTCGTCTCACTGCCACCAAGGAATAACACCAGGCGATTCATCACCTCATTGGCCAGTTCCGTATCGGATGGACGTACCACCCAAGCCGTCTCTACCACTTCCTCAAACTGGGTGGCGATGACTTCCTTAAGGCCGTAGTGAGTCACAAACAGCTCGACCTTGCCATCGTCACGTCGTTCCAGTCGAAGTCGGTATTTGTCCCGGGTAGCGGCGGAATAGGCGTTTTTAAACACCTTTTTCACCATGCTGGCGAAAAAGCCGCTGGGCGCATCGGCACGATTTTCCGCCCACGCAGTCTCCATCAACCCTGCTGCGGGATCATCCAGCACCAGTTCCAGACCCATAGTAGGCCAGAAGTCACGCAATCTGGGCCAGAGCCGCTCGGCAGCAGTATCGAGCAGTAGCCAACGCTCGACACCATCTCGCTGCACCTGGATCCAGGTAGGCACAGGCAACACCTGTTGCCCATCGGGGCCGATGCCGGACTCAAGCTGGGGGATCTCTTCCAGCCCGGTGTTAACAGGGGCGGTCAGGTCTGGTGGCACTTCAAGACCGGGTTGGGGCTTAGCTTCCTTATAATCAAGTCGGCTGTTGCTGGTCCCACCGCTACAGGCGACCAACGTCAGACACAAGGAGGCCATAATGGCCGCATGCATGATTTTCTTCAACAATGGTTCAACCTCTTACAGTACGCCGGCTTGTTTCATCGCCTGACGTACCGGTTCATGATATTGCTCGGAAAGCACGGTCAGGGGCAGACGGATCCCGGTCGGGATCAGCCCCATTTCGTGTAGTGCCCATTTAGCCGGGATCGGATTGGCCTCGACAAACAGGCTTTTGTGCAACGGCATCAACTTGGTGTTAATCGCCTCGGCACGCTCAAAATCCCCATCCAGTGCCGCCGCACACATCTCATGCATCGCGCGCGGTGCCACATTGGCCGTAACTGAGATGCCCCCCTTGCCGCCCAGGCGCATAAGCTCCAGGGTCGTGGCGTCGTCACCGCTATAGATATCGATGCGATCACCGCACCGCTCAATCAGTTCCTTGCCCCTCGCCATGTCTCCGGTAGCATCCTTGATACCCACGATGTTTGCGATGCCGGCAAGTCGCTCAACCGTGTCGTTACTCATGTCGCAGGCGGTTCGGCTGGGGACATTATAAAGGATCTGCGGAACAGGTACCGCCTCGGCAACCGCCTTGAAATGGCGAAACAGACCTTCCTGGGTCGGCTTGATGTAATACGGGGTAACCAGCAGGCAGGCATCGGCACCGGCCTGCATCGCGCAGCGGGTCAGATCAATCGCCTCTCGGGTAGAATTGGCTCCTGTTCCGGCAATGACCGGAAGGCGCTCCTTGACCATCGCCACCACCTGGCGGATGACCTTGCAATGCTCCTCCTCATCAAGGGTGGAAGCCTCGCCGGTGGTGCCGACCACAACCAGGGCATCGGTACCATTCTCGACGTGGAATTCCACCAACTGGGCGAGGCACTTTTCATCAATCGCGCCATCCTCCCGCATGGGGGTCACCAAAGCCACCATACTGCCGTGAAACATACCGCTCTCCAGAAAGGGGAAAAATAAGCGTGCATGGTACTTGCGCGCCCCGTATCTGACAAGGGTGGAGATGTCGAGGCCGGACGCTCCTGGCAAATAACCTGACCGCAAGCAGCGTGCTTCCCCCCTCGTCTATCGTCTCGTGATCTCGCCCCTCACAGGAGGTGCGGAAGAAAAAAATGGTGGTAGACTAGCTTCGACTCGCACCTGATTGACGTGCCACCGACTATCAACAACCTCCAGGCAGGAGAACAGACAACCATGACCGCAACCGCCAAGCAATATCTGGTCATTTCGGCATTGGGCCATGACCGTCCCGGCATCGTCAGGAATCTTACCCGTCCACTCACCGATGCCGGCGCAAATGTCCTCGACAGCCGCATGACCATCCTCGGCGGTGAATTTGCCATCCTGATGATGATTGAGGGCAGTTGGGATACCATCGCCAAGCTGGAAAGCCAATTACCGGGTATGCAGCAAAAACTCGATCTAACGATCACCACGAGACGCACCGATAGCCAGCACCAGGGTGAGCCCACCATCCCCTATGCCGTCAACGTCATCTCACTGGATCATCCGGGTATCGTCAGCCACCTTGCAGAATTCTTTTCCAACCGCAATATCAATATACAGGACCTCTATACCGACAGTTACCGTGCCGCCCACACCGGCACACCCATGTTCACCGCCAACATGACGGTCAACATCCCGGCCAATATATCGATCGCACGGCTGCGCGAAGAGTTCCTCGATTTCTGCGATAACCTCAATCTGGACGGCATTCTCGAGCCGAACAAAGGCTGACACAGGTTTCCGCCCTCCGAGGGAGGGCACAGCGAGGTCATGAAACTCGGAGAATGGGTCTATCGGGCAAGTTTTTGGGTCATGAGCACACCTGCCATGCTGAATCCCGGGCCCGTGCTGGAGACGACATTGTCATGTTGGGCGACAACAATGACGAGCAATCCTATAGTGAATGGTATGCGGTCATAAGCGAATACCCCGCACCTCCACAACTAACACCACAGGGAGTTAATATGAACAAAGTCAGCTTGGGCGAGAAAGTGCCCGATTTCAGTTTGCATGCCACCGGTGATCAAACTATCAACCTGAAGAAACTCAAGGGAAAAAAAGTAGTACTCTATTTCTATCCCAAGGACAGCACCCCCGGCTGCACCAGTGAAGGCCAGGATTTTCGCGACCATTACCCGGAGTTTCAGCAACTCAACACAGAGATCCTCGGCGTCTCCCGCGACAGCATCAAGTCTCACGAGAACTTCAAGAGCAAACAGGGATTTCCGTTCGAGCTGCTTTCAGACGAGGATGAAAGCTTGTGCCAGATGTTCGATGTGATTAAAGAGAAGAATATGTATGGCAAAAAGGTGATGGGCATCGAACGCAGCACCTTTCTTATTGATGCCAAGGGTGTGCTGCGCCATGAGTGGCGGAAGGTCAAGGTCAATGGACATGTCGAAGAAGTGCTTGAGGCGGTAAAGGCACTGACTTAACCTGACGCAGAATAATCGCGTTAAATATCACAGGGAATCCTTGAATGAACAGCAGCAGCGACAAGCGCCTCTTTGTCCTCGACACCAATGTACTAATGCACGACCCGACAGCACTGTTTCGCTTCCAGGAGCATGACATCTACCTGCCTATGGTGGTACTCGAAGAGCTGGACAACAACAAAAAAGGGCACTCGGAAGTTGCACGCAACGCGCGCCAGGCAAGTCGCTTTATGGACGAGCTAATGCTCAACATCAGCACCGAAAGCATCTCCCAGGGCATCCCTCTTACCCTGGGTGGCCAGACAAACAGCAACAAGGCGCCAAACGGCAGTCTGTTTTTCCAGACCGAGATTATGGAGGCCCAGCTCCCCTCCACCCTGCCGGGCAGCAAATCAGACAACACCATTCTCGGCACGGCACTGGCGCTCAAGCAATTTCAGCCGGGACGCAGCGTCACCCTGGTGTCCAAGGACACCAACATGCGCATCAAGGCCGCGATTCTCGGCATCCACTCTGAGGATTACCGTAACGACCAGGTGCTGGAAGATGTGGAGCTGCTCTATCGTGGTATGAGCGAACTGCCTGCCGACTTCTGGGACAAACACAGCAAAGAGATGGATTCATGGCAGGAAGAGGGTCGCACCTTTTACCGGCTCAACGGTCCGGAGATTGATGAGTGGTATCCCAACCAGTTTATCCACCTTCCCGAAGAGGACGGTTTCCAGGCTGTGGTAAGGGAGAAACACAGTGGTGAGGCGATCATCGAGACCACCCGTGATTACACCAGCCAGAGCCATAACGTCTGGGGCATCACGGCACGCAATCGCGAACAGAATTTCGCCCTCAACCTGCTAATGGATCCAGAAATCGATTTTGTCACTCTGGTCGGACAGGCGGGAACCGGCAAGACCCTGCTGACCCTGGCCGCTGGCCTGGCGCAAGCGCTGGAAGAACAGCGCTACGCCGAGATCATCATGACCCGCGTTACCGTGCCGGTCGGTGAAGACATCGGATTCCTTCCCGGCACCGAAGAGGAAAAGATGACCCCCTGGATGGGTGCATTAATGGACAACCTGGAGGTACTCACCCAGTCCGAGCACAATAGCGACTGGGAGCGCGCCGCCACGCAGGACCTCCTCAGCAAACGCATCAAGATCCGCTCGCTCAACTTTATGCGCGGCCGCACCTTCCTCAACAAGTACATCATCATCGACGAAGCGCAGAACCTGACCTCCAAACAGATGAAAACCCTGATCACCCGTGCAGGTCCAGGCACCAAGGTCATCTGCCTGGGCAATATTGCCCAGATCGACACGCCCTACCTGACCGAGACCAACTCCGGTCTGACCTATGTGGTGGATCGCTTCAAGGACTGGAATCACAGCGGTCATATCATGCTGATGCGTGGTGAGCGCTCGCGTCTGGCCGATTACGCCTCTGAAGTGCTTTAACCCCCCGTATTAACGCCAACTCATACAACAGAAATGAGCACGATTACTTACCAGTTGCAGCTGAGCGATGGCACAGAACGCCGTTACCAGGTGGACATCGACCGCCCCTACACCCCAGACACGCGCAACGGCGAAGAACACCCGGAGTGGACCCGCCTTGAAAACCACCGCTGCGATATTTGTGCACTCGATGCGCGACAACATATCTATTGTCCGGCAGCCCTGGAGTTCGAGGAGATTGCGCTGCACTTTGCCAACACCGCCTCTATTGAACGGGCCGATGTCTGGGTGCACAGCGAAGAACGCAGCTATTTCAAGAACTGCGATATGCAGAGTATCCTCAAATCACTGTTCGGCCTGATCATGGCTTCGGGTGCCTGCCCCACCCTCTCCCGACTTAAATCAATGACTCACTCACACCTGCCATTCGCCACACTAGCAGAGACCGTACAGCGAATGGTTGGCGCCTATCTCATTAGCCAGTACATCAAGAGGGACCAGGCACACGGCACGCCCGACTGGAAACTCACCGGTTTGCAGGAGCTATACCGGGAGCTGAAAGTCGTCAATCTGGCACTGATGAAACGGCTCCGTCAGGCATCGAAAGAGGATGCCAACGTCAATGCCATCCAGAACTTCATTTCCATCACCAGCATTGTCGAGATGGGCGTTGACGACATCATCGCCATGGTATCGCCCGCGTTGTGTGAGGGACTTTAGCTGGAGCGATGCTGTTCAATTCGGTAAAGTAAGCCGCTCACAGTACACAGCAGCCATTCACCAGCATGAACAAGCAAAAACGTACGGAAATCTTTACCCGTTTACGGGCCGAGAACCCCAGCCCGACGACCGAACTGAACTACTCCACGCCATTCGAGCTCCTGGTTGCCGTTATCCTCTCCGCCCAGGCAACGGACAAAGGTGTCAACAAGGCCACCGACAAGCTATTTCCCGTTGCCAACACCCCAGAGGCGATCCTGGCACTTGGAGAGGAAGGGCTCAAGCAGTACATCAAAACCATCGGCTTGTTCAACAGCAAGGGCGCCAATATCATCAAGACCTGCCGTCTTCTTATGGAGCAACACGACGGCAAGGTACCCGAGGATCGCCAGGCACTCGAGGCACTGCCAGGGGTAGGCCGCAAGACCGCCAATGTTGTGCTCAACACCGCCTTCGGCCACCCCACCATGGCCGTCGACACCCACATCTTTCGCGTAGCTAACCGCACTGGGATTGCTAAAGGCAAGACGGTACTGGAGGTAGAAAAAAACCTGCTCAAGTTCGTGCCCAAGGAATTTCTGCATGACGCCCACCACTGGCTCATTCTGCACGGACGTTATATCTGCGTGGCGCGCAAGCCAAAATGCGGCGCCTGTATCCTTGAGGATCTGTGCGAATACAAGCATAAGGTTTACGAATAAGGTTTACTGGGCAGGAGTGGCCATTTGCCGCGATTTATGTGAGTGCCACTTGTCGCGGCTGAAAGCCGCTCCTGTAACTATGAGACAAGGATATGAGATTGTTATGTTTTTCAGCCAAAACCGCGATGAACTGCGACGTTTCTATGTGGCAACTTGGCGCAAGTATTGCGCCAAGTTGCCACTTCAGCCTTTGGAGGCGCTCATCGGTGAGGTGATCGCACAACACCCTGAATATCATGCCATGCTGCAAAATGAAGAGCAGGCGCTGGGACAGGAGTTTTCCGCAGAAAATGGCCAAAGCAACCCCTTCATGCACATGGGAATGCACATCGGCATCCGGGAGCAGCTATCCACCAACCGCCCGACCGGCATCATCAGCACCTATGAAGGATTATTGAAGAAGCTCGGTGACCCCCATGAAGTGGAACATCGGATGATCGAGTGTCTTGGCCAGGCGATGTGGGAGGCCCAACGCAGTGGCATGTCACCGGATGAAAGCGCTTACCTGGAGTGCCTGAAGCGCCTCTCTTGATCCTGACCTGCCGCAGACAGAGGAATCAAACTTGATTTACCGGGGAACGGTTCCCTTCGTCTGCCTCGACAGCACCGGCAACAAACAGCCGCTGAAAGATTGATTCACCGCAAAGGCGCAAGGTACGCAAAAGACCTAATGATCCGACCAGGCCTCAGACGTTTGAGTGCCAGGTGAATTACCCGGCCAGGTTCTCTGGTGAGTATCCTCCTGCATCCAGCCTTGTTCGCCTGAAGAAGCAGAGTGCTTATTCCTGGAGCTCAGCAAAAAACTGAAGATATGTTCTGATCTTTCTTTGCGCACTTTGCGCCTTTGCGGTGAATAACTACGATTTTTTCCCGATCAGCTCGATGGGATAACCGTCCGGATCCTCAACGAAGGCAATTATGGGGATACCGGCATTCATCGGTCCGGCCTCGCGCAGGATCTTGCCGCCGCGTTCGCGGACCGCCTCGACAGCCTGATAAACATCGTTGGCTTCCAGGGCGATATGGCCATACCCATTACCCAATTCATAGTTTTCGACGCCCCAGTTATATGTCAGTTCAAGTACTGACTCGTCATACTCTTCACCGTAGCCGACAAAAGCGAGGGTAAATCTACCGTCGGGATAATCATTGCGCCTCAACAATTTCATTCCCAGTATTTCGGTATAAAAGCGAATAGAACGGTCCAGATCACCGACCCGGAGCATGGTATGGAGGATACGCATCGTCGGAGCTCCTTTAGTTGCTGTCAAATAACACCCCCCCTGAGGTATCAGAAGTGAAAACGGCTCACCGTTTCATCCAGTGCTACAGGTCTGGCGATGGCAAAGCCCTGAGCATAATCTACGCCAATACGGCGCAACGCCTCGACGATGGCCTCAGTTTCAACAAATTCGGCAATGGTTTTCAGGCCCATGACGTGACCGATCTGGTTGATCGATTCGACCATCGCACCATCAAGCCGATCACTAACCATCTCCTTGACAAAGGCACCATCGATTTTAAGGTAGTCGACCTGCAATCCCTTGAGGTAACCGAACGAACTCAGTCCGCTGCCGAAATCGTCGAGAGCAAAACGGCAGCCCATCTGTTTAAGGGTCGCGATAAAAATACGGGCACGGTTGAGATTGGTGATCGCTGCCGTTTCGGTGATCTCAAAACAGACCGACTCCCCCGGCACGTCACATTCATGGAGCTGATTCAGTACGAAATCGAGAAAATGCTCATCGGTCAGTGACTGGCCGGAAAGATTGATGGCACAGCGAAACGGCGGCTCTTCCGCCGGTCCCTGCGCTTCACGCAGCTTACCGATAGTGGTGCGCACGACCCAGCGGTCGATCGTTGGCATCAGGTTGTAGCGCTCCGCGGCAGGGATGAAGGCGTAGGGTGCAATCAGCCTCCCATCGACATCCTGCAAACGCATCAACACCTCGCCATAAGGGCGAATGTCATCATCCTCCGCCAGCGCCTGAATCGGCTGATAGTAGAGTATGAAACGATTCTCTTCGAATGCCTTGGAGATGCGTTGCGTCCACTCCATCTCGCGATGATGACGCGCCACCGCCTTATCATCCTCATGACCGACATGCACGCGGTTGCGACCGGCCTCCTTGGCCACATAGCAGGCGGCATCTGCGGTACTCAACACCTCGATGAGATTGCCACCATTGGCCGTGATCGGCACCACACCGATACTCACACCCACAGTGAAAACCCGGTCACGCCAGGTAAAACGAAAATCATGTACCAACTGACGAATTGTTTCGGCGATCAGTGTCGCCTCCTCCAGCGGGCAATCCATCAGCAGCAGGCCGAATTCATCGCCACCCAGGCGCGCCAAAAGGTCATGCTCACGCACGGTTGCTATCAGCTGGGATGCCAATTGCGCCAGTAACTCATCGCCGGCCCGATGGCCCCCGGTATCGTTGACCACCTTGAATTGGTCCAGGTCCATGTAAAACAGCACATGATGACGCCCCTCACTGCGCGCCGCGCGGATCGCCGTTTCCAGCCGTTTTTCAAATTCACGTCGGTTATACAGCCCAGTCAGCATGTCGTGGCTGGCCTGAAAACTGAGCTGTCGTGCCATCCCCATCACCTCAGTGATGTCATGCAACACCAGCACCACACCGACAATCTCACCGCTATCCAGACGCATCGGAGCGGCAGTAATATTAATGGAAAATTGGTTACCGTCGCGGTGGGTCAACACGCCATCGTCGGCATGCACCATGGCGCCATCACGCTGCAACACCAACTCGACCAAATCATGAAGCGTCTCGCCGGTGCCTTCATCTACCAGTTGCAACACCGCCATATAGTGACGACCGCTTACGCTCTCCAGTTCACAGTCGAGCAACCGCTCGGCGACCGGATTGAGGTAATCGATAGCTCCGTTAATGTCTGTCGTCATAACACCGTCACCGATCGACTCTAGAGTGACCAACGCACGCTGCTGCTCCTTAACCAAGGCCTCCTGAGCGGTTTTCAGCTGAGTGATATCACGGGCATTACCCTCGACTCCAGCTATCTCACCATTTTCATCAACATAGAAATGAGCGTTCGTCGATACCCAGATGGTTGAACCATTTTTGTGCCGAAACGGGGCTACGTAGTTGCGCACCATGCCGTTACTGGAATTCATGTCATGCAGAAATTCAGCATGCCCGCCAAGACCCTGGTAGAGCTTAGTCACCGACATGCCGATCATTTCGTCGAGATCGTAACCAAGCACTTTCTCCGCCATCGCCGTGATATAACGCAGCCTGCCGTTGCGGTCTATACGAAAAAAGATGTCCTGCATGTTGTACAAAATATTGTTCAAATGTTGTTCAGAATCACGCAGTCGACTCTCCACGCCAAGATGATGATCCAGCAATCGGCGATAGGCATTTGCCAGCACACCAAGCTCATCGGTCGAACGAGAGGCCAGCCCATCCAGCGCCAGCTTACAGGGATCACTGCTGTTCCTTACTAGCGCCTCAAGCGGTGATAATGATTGCCCGAAACTGCGCATAAACAGCAGACTACCAGCGATAGCGATCAGCTCCAGCAACAACCAGACAACAAAGGTTTCTCCGGTAAAATATCCGGTACGTGCCCAGTAATACTGCACCAGCATCGTATCGATAAGTAGCGGCACCAGTGAGCCTATCAGAAACACCTTGGCACGAATCGTGATGTGCGGCTCACTGAGGGTGACCCCGCGCAAGGCGCGGCCAAACAGATCGATAACCAGGAAAAAAATCGGCAAACCAACGATGATGGAGACAATCAGGGCCACCAAGTGGATACGAAACCAGTCCAGCAGAGGTGGCTGCAACATGAGCAGCTTGATGGCGAGCATCATCACCAGGTTGGGAGCCAGCAGCAGAGTCAGCAGAAAGAGTCCCCAGAAATGCAAGGGAAAGCGCCTGATGCGCTGCAGTGCCAGCGCCTGGTTCTGCTCCCCGCCATGTTCGAGAAAAAGGGTAAGGGGTGTGGCAAAGCGATAAAAATACCAGGCGGCGAAGGTAAAGCTGATAACAACAAACAGACCCATAGGCCAGGAGGTCAGGATTGCCCACATCTCATCGGTGCTAAAGATGTCGACAAAGGCGATAAACGCCATACCGAAGGCCGGGGGGATAACCCAAGCCAACAGCACCAGCATCAAAAAGCGATATAAAAACCGTTCAGCCGACAAGGTCAGTGCATTCCTACAACGAGAAGCCGTCCGTGGCTGTCGCCATAACGACTATTTACGACGCTTGGCGCCGATGCGCAGACGCAAGGCATTGAGCTTGATAAAGCCCTCTGCATCTTTCTGGTTATAGGCGCCCGCATCATCCTCAAAGGTGGCGATCGACTCATCGAACAGGGAATCACTTTCAGACTTGCGACCGGCTATGATCACATTTCCCTTGTAGAGCTTGATGCGTACGGTACCGTTGACATGCTCCTGAGTCTTGTCGATGGCTGCCTGTAACATCTCTCGCTCAGGACTCCACCAATAGCCATTGTAAATCATCTCGGCATAACGGGGCATGAGCTCATCTTTCATGTGGGCCGCGCCACGATCCAGGGTCAATGACTCCATGGCGCGATGCGCCTTGAGCATCACGGTGCCGGCAGGGGTCTCATAACAGCCGCGGGACTTCATCCCCACATAGCGGTTCTCCACCAGGTCATCACGGCCGATACCATGAGCGCCCGCCACTTTGTTGAGGTACTCCATCACGGTGGCAGGACTCATCGGCTTGCCGTCGATGGCGACGATGTCGCCCTTCTCATAGCGAAGTTCCAGATAGGCGGGCTTATCCGGGGCCTTCTCAGGGGAGACAGTCCAGCGCCACATATCCTCTTCCGGCTCGTTCCACGGGTCTTCGAGGATATCGCCCTCGTAGGAGATGTGCAGCAGGTTGGCGTCCATGGAATAGGGAGATTTCTTGCTCTGCTTGGCAAAGTCGATCTCGATCCCATGAGCCTCGGCATAGGCCATCAGCTTTTCACGGGAGTTCAGATCCCACTCGCGCCATGGGGCAATCACTTTCACATCGGGCATCAGTGCGTAGGCGCCAAGTTCAAAGCGTACCTGGTCATTGCCCTTGCCGGTGGCGCCATGGGAGATGGCATCGGCACCGGTCTCCTGAGCGATCTCCACCAGGCGCTTGGCGATCAACGGACGAGCAATGGAGGTACCGAGGCGGTACTCTCCCTCGTACAGGGCGTTGGCGCGAAACATGGGGAAGACGTAGTCGCGGGCGAACTCCTCACGCATGTCATCGATATAGATCTCCTTAACACCCGCGGCCTTCGCCTTGGCCCGGGCCGGCTCCACCTCCTCTCCCTGACCGATATCGGCAGTAAAGGTCACCACTTCGCACTGATATTCGTCCTGCAGCCACTTGAGGATGATGGAGGTATCCAGACCACCGGAATAGGCCAGAACCACTTTCTTGACGTCAGACATGAGAGTTTCCCCGATTGAAATAGATGACCCCGGAAAAACCGGGGCCATAAAACGAATGCGCCAGTATACCCGAGAGACGGGGGGGCTGACTATTGAGGTTCATGATGGCAGGATTCTCCTCAGCCCTCGAATCATTCCCCTCGTCTCTCGTCCCTGCCTTTTACATCGTAGGCTGAAACTCAGCCGGTTCCTGCTCAGCCATGTGCTCATAGGTATGCCAGCGCAGGTCCAGCGACTCTTGGGCCAGTTTCATCAAACGCGCCGCCTCTTCAGGGTTGTTCTTCTGCAACAGTTTGTAACGCTGCTCGTTGTAGGCAAACTCCTCAAGCTTGATTGTTGGGCGCGTGGAGTCGAGGATAAAGGGCTTCTTGCCCTGCTTGCGTAATTTTGGATTGTAACGGATCAGCGGCCAGTAGCCGGAATCCACCGCCTTCACCTGCTGCGACAGGCCGTTGCGCAGGTCAATGCCGTGCGCGATACAGGGGCTGTAGGCGAGGATGATTGACGGTCCTGGATAGGCCTCCGCCTCACGCATTGCCTGCAGCGTCTGTTGCGGGTTGGCACCGAACGCCACACGGGCGACATAAACGTTACCGTAGGAGATCGCCTGCAGCGCCAGGTCCTTCTTGGTCACCGCCTTACCGGCGGCGGCAAACTTGGCGGTCGCCGCGATGGGGGTCGACTTGGAGGCCTGACCACCGGTATTGGAGTAGACCTCGGTGTCGAGCACCAGCACGTTGATATTACGACCGGAGGCGAGCGCGTGGTCGAGCCCGGAGGAGCCGATGTCATAGGCCCAGCCATCGCCGCCGACCAGCCATACTGAGCGGCGCACAAGGTGGTCGGCCACGGTGAGCAGGGAGCGTGCACGCGGGTCGTCAAGCGCCTTAAGGCGGCGCTTGAGCTCGTGCACTCGCATACGCTGATTGTGCATCTGGGTGCCGATCTGCTGATCGGTACTCATCAACGAGTCGATGAAGGCCTGATCGAAGTGGTCTGTCATCTGACTGAGCAGTTGCTTGGCCATCGCCATCTGCTGATCGGCAGAGACGCGCATCCCGAGACCAAACTCAGCGTTGTCCTCGAACAATGAGTTGGACCAGGCCGGGCCTCGGCCCTCCTTGTTGACGCTCCACGGAGTGGCCGGCAAGTTGCCGCCGTAAATGGAGGAACAGCCGGTGGCGTTGGCGACCAGCAGGCGCGGACCAAATAACTGGGTCAGAAGGCGCACATAGGGGGTCTCGCCGCACCCGGCGCAGGCACCGGAGAACTCAAACAGCGGTTCAAGGAACTGTGCACCACGCACCGAGGCGAAGTTGACGGTGGAACGTGAGTTGACCGGAATGGTGTCGAAGAACTCGAGGTTCTGCTTGCCAGCCTCGAAGATCGGTCCCTTGTCGGACATATTGATCGCCTTGCGCGTCGAATCCTTCTGATCGTAGGCCGGGCAGGCCTCGACGCAGAGGCCGCAACCAGTACAATCCTCCACATAGATCTGCAGGGTATAGCGCGCATCGGGGAAGCCGCGTGCCGAGACCGGCGCCGATTCGAAGGTGGCTGGGGCGTTGTCCAGAATCGCCTCATCATAAAAGCGAGCTCGGATCACACTGTGCGGGCAGACAAAGGAACAGTTCCCGCACTGGATGCAGACCTCAGGCTCCCATTTGGGGATGAAGTCGGCAATGTTTCGCTTCTCCCAGCGGGCGGTGCCGCTGGGATAGGTGCCATCGACCGGGATCTTGGAGACCGGCAGGTCGTCGCCACGGCCGATCAGCATCGGCACCGTCACCTCCTTGACGAAAGCCGGGGCCTTGTCGGAAACCGCCTGCATCATCCCCTTTGTAGCACTAACTTTGGCCGGCACCTTCACCTGGTGCAGGTGATCGAGCGAGGCGTCCACCGCCTTGAAGTTGAGCTGCACGATCTCGGCGCCCTTGCGCATATAGGTCTTCTCGATCGCCGCCTTGATTTTGGCGATCGCCTCATCACGTGGCAGTACACCCGAGAGGGCAAAGAAACAGGTCTGCATGATGGTGTTTATGCGACGCCCCATCCCCGCATCACGGGCCACTGTTGTGGCATCGATGACATAGAATTCGATCTGCTTGTCGATGATCTGCTTCTGCACCGGCGCGGGCAGCTCATCCCATACCTGATCGGCAGGCACCGGGCTGTTGAGCAGGAACACCGCCTTGTCGGCCGCATTCTCCAGCATCTCCACCTGGTGGATAAAATTGGCCTTGTGACAGGCGATAAAGTTGGCCGAGGTGATGAGGTAAGGCGCCTTAATCGGGTCGGGGCCGAAACGCAAATGCGAGGTTGTCTGCGAACCGGCCTTCTTGGAGTCATAGACAAAGTAGCCCTGGCAATAGAGGTCGGTGCTCTCGCCGATGATCTTGATTGAGTTCTTGTTGGCCGATACGGTACCGTCCGAGCCGAGGCCGAAGAACATGGCACGGGTGACGTTGGCCGGCTCGATATCGAAGCTCTTGTCGTAATCAATGCTGGTGTGGGTCACATCGTCATTGATGCCGATGGTGAAGTGATTCTTCGGCTTCTCGCTGGCGAGATTGTCGAATACCCCTCTGGCCATTGCCGGGGTGAACTCCTTGGAAGAGAGGCCGTATCGGCCACCAATCACCTTCGGCATGGCGTCAACCATACCGCTGTTTAAGGCCTCGGCCAGCGCGGTGATCACGTCCTGGTATAAGGGTTCGCCCGCGCTACCCGGTTCCTTGGTGCGGTCCAGCACGGCGATCTTTTTACAGCTCTTGGGCAGTGCGGCAATCATGTGCTGCATGCTGAAAGGACGGAACAGACGCACGCTGATCATGCCGAGCTTGCGCCCTTCGCTATTCAGCTTATCGATGGTCTCCTCGACCACCTGGGCACCGGAGCCCATCATCACGATGACCTCTTCAGCATCCGCCGCACCGTTATATTCAAACAACTTGTAGTGGCGGCCGGTCAGTTTAGCCAATTCATCCATGGTCTCCTGGATTATGCCGGGCACCGCCTCGTAGTAGGCATTAGAGCTCTCGCGTCCCTGGAAGTAGACGTCCGGGTTCTGCGCGGTCCCGCGAATAAACGGGTTGTCCGGATTCAATGCACGGTTACGGTGGGCAAACACCATCTCCTCATCGATCATGGCGCGGATCTGCTCATCAGAGATGAGTTCGATCTTGTTGATCTCGTGCGAGGTGCGAAAGCCATCGAAGAAATTGATAAAAGGGACACGCGCCTTGAGGGTGGCAGCGTGACAGATCAAGGCCGAGTCGTGCGCCTCCTGCACCGAGTTGGAGGCGAGCATGGCAAAACCGGTCATGCGCGCCGCCATCACGTCCTGATGGTCGCCGAAAATGGAGAGCGCCTGCGCGGCAATGGAACGGGCCGCTACGTGGAACACCGAAGAGGTGAGCTCGCCGGCGATCTTGTACATGTTGGGCAGCATCAATAGCAGCCCTTGCGAGGCGGTAAAGGTGGTGGTCAGGGCACCGGTCTGCAGCGCACCATGGGCGGTGCCTGCGGCGCCCCCCTCACTCTGCATCTCGATCACCTGTGGCACCTGGCCCCAGATGTTCTTCACTCCCTGGGTGGCCCACAGGTCGGAGAGCTCCGACATATCGGACGAAGGGGTGATCGGGTAGATGGAGCAGATATCGCTCACCCGATAGGCAATATGGGCAACAGCGTTGCCGCCATCAACAGTAACCTGCTTCGGTTTTTTCTGATCACTCATACTCTTATCTCTTGTTTTCCGGGGCGGTGCCGGTGACGTTGGCGGCCGCGCTCTCCGGGATCATCTCGATGGCGTGGCAGGGGCACTGCTCCTGACAGACACCACAGCCGGTACACAGGCTGTAGTCGTAGCGGTACTTATTGCCCGGACCCAGCTTGATAATGGCATCCTCGGGGCAAGAGCCGTAGCAGCCGTCACACTCAAAACAGTTACCGCAGGAGAGGCAGCGCTTGGCCTCGTAGAGGGCATCCTTCTCCGAGATCCCCTTCAGGATCTCCTCGAAACCACCAATACGCTGCGACAACGGCAGATGTGGCTGTTTGGTCATAGGCGCATTGGTGCGGTACCACAGCTGCAGCTTGTCGTGCTCGACAATCGGATGCTTGGGGTGTGGGAGATAGCTCTCACCGCGCAGCCAGGCATCGATATAACGGGCTGCCTTCTTGCCGTGCCCGGTCGCGATGGTTACCGAACGCTCACTCGGCACCATATCGCCACCGGCGAAGATCCCCTCTGCACCGGTCATCATGTTGGTACCTACCACAACGGTCCCGTCACGTCCGAACTCGATCCCGGGCACACGACCAAGGAAGCCGGTATCGGTCTCCTGACCTACCGCCATAATCAAAGAGTCGGCCTCCAGCTTCTCGAACTTGCCGGTGGGCTGGGGACGGCCATCCTCGCCCAACGCCATGATCTCAACCTCGATGGTGCCGCCATCGATCTCCTTGATGGTCCGCAGCCAGTTGATCTTGACCCCCTCCTCCAGCGCCTCGTCGGCCTCGAAGTCGTGAGCCGCCATGTTGTCGCGGTCACGGCGGTAGATGATCATCGCCTCGTCCACCCCCATGCGCTTGGCCACGCGGGCGGCATCCATGGCGGTGTTGCCGCCGCCATAGATGGCAACGCGGCGACCGAGTTGTACCGGTTCGCCGTTCTCTACGCTCTTGAGGAAGGAGACTGCATCCATCATCCCCTTGGCATCGCGTGCCGGGATATCGATCTTCTTGGAGAGGTGGGCACCGACGGCAATAAAAGCGGCATCGAACTTGCCGGCAGCCATCTCGCTCTGTACATCATCAACGCGATAGTTGAGGTGGATTTTCACTCCCATCTCCTCTACGCGTTTAATCTCTGCCTTGAGCTCGGCACGTGGCATGCGGTAGGCAGGGATCCCGAAGTGAATCATGCCACCAGCAACGGGACCGGCCTCAAAGATCTCTACCTCATGACCCAGGCGAACGAGGTGATAGGCAGCGGAGAGGCCACTGGGCCCCCCCCCCACCACCAGCACACGTTTGCCACCGGGGCGCGCCTTGTATTCCGGCTTCCATCCCTGCTCCATGGCCATGTCACCAAGGAAGCGCTCCACCGCATGGATGCTCACCTCGTTATCGGTGTAGGCACGGTTACAAGCGGTCTCACAGGGGTGGTAGCAAACCCGGCCATGAATCGCCGGAAAGGGATTGTTCTCAAGCAGTTTCTGCCAGGCGGCGTGATAGTTGCCGGCCTGTGCCAAATCCAGCCACCCCTGAATGTCCTCACCTGCCGGACAGGCGTTGTTGCAGGGGGGCAGATAATCCATGTAAACGGGACGGCGTGATCGCAGCGCACCGGTGCCCTGGGCCACCGTGCCCGGGGACAGATTGGCGGTCATATCCTTAGAGTTCATAATTATCTCTCTCAGATCAAAGAGTTACACCCCCACCAAAGATGGGGATAAGCAAAATGTGGGGGATTGTACATGACTGACATGGAAATCAATACTGTGTATTAAAAAAAACAATACTTCCTTCACAGAGTGTTAACTTTCTTCATTCTCCACCTGAGCCTGTGCGAGGAGGCCGAATAGGGAAGAATATGCCCCCAGTGACTTGAGTCACTTTCACGCCCTGCTAGGCTAGCTTTATTAGCCATCGGTAGAACGTCCATGCTCCCGGAAGCCCGAATCCAGCCGCTCTATCCTCACCAGCAGCCAAGGGTGAGCGTGGTGCAGCTCTATCTCCAGCATGAGCTGCACCGCAAAGGCAGCAAGAGTTCTCCCTTTGTTTATACCAACTATGTCGTCACTCTGGACGGACGTATCGCACTTGAGTACCCCCATGCCGACCGCACCTGTATTCCTGCCGATATCACCAGCGAAATCGACCGGCGTCTCTACCAGGAACTGGCTGCTCAGGCCAGTGTGCTACTGACCAGCGGCCGGTACCTGCGACAACTGAGTGAAGGCCAGGCACAACACCCCCCTCCGATCGGTGATGAATACCCAGATCTGCTGCAATGGCGCCTTGAACAGGGGCTGGAGAAGCAACCGGCAGTGGTGTTCCTCTCACGCACTCTTGATCTGCCACTGGATACTTTGACCTCACTCGGGCGTAGGGTCTACGTTGCCGCCGGGAGCGGCGCCGATCAGCGCAAACTTGCAGCGATTGCCGAAAGCGGGGTGTCAATACTGTTAAGTGGAGAGGGAAAAGATGTAGAGGGTTGCGAGTTGATCGCGGAGCTGGGCATGATGGGCTACACGAGCATCTACTCCATCGCCGGACCAGCCCTGCTCAACACACTGCTACGTGCAGGAAAGGTGGACCGCCTCTATCTTACGCAGGTACACATGATCTTTGGCGGTGAGGTATATGACACCCTCCTCAAGGGCCCCCTGCTCTCGCCTGCGGCCAGCTTCTGCCTCAACTCACTCTATTACGACCGCGGCGCCGCCGACCGTCCACCACAGTCCTTCGCAGTGTTCGCTAAACCTTGAGTTACAGGTGAGAGGAATGAATACAGCTCGCGCTTCAAGTCCGACATTGCGTGACTTCATTAAGTGCTGCTGTCGGTTCCCTCGTTTCGCAGATGCAACAGCGTCCAGTAGCCGAAGGCATTGACCGGCATTATCTCAAGTAGTGGAAGGCCAGTCAGGGTGACAAAATCAGCCAAAGGGAAAAGCGGACGAAAACCGATCAGTTTGGCAAACGGTGCCGCCAAACTTTCCAACCAGTGCAGACCGTAGCCCTGCTGGCTGAAATGATTCACCACGTAAATATCCCCGCCCGGGCGGCAGACGCGACGGATCTCACACATCATCGCCTCGGGGTCCGGCACCACCGAGGCGACATACATCACCGCCACCTTATCGAAACTGTTGTCATCAAAGGCCAGTTGCTGCGCATCCATACGCATCAGCAAAACATGCCCCCAACCCGCTTGCAGCACCTTCACGGCCGCCTTCGCTAGCATATCGCGGGAGAGATCTATGCCGGAAATACGTGTGGTAGCCGGATAGTGTCGTAATGAAAGCCCTGTCCCAACCCCAATTTCAAGCACGGATTCACCGGGCCTGCACGCCATGTGCTCGACCATTTTCCGGCGTCCGGGCTCCAGCACCGGACCGAAAACCACATCATAGATCCCCGCATAACGGCGATACGCTGAGAGCACCGAATGAGTGTCCATTGTTCCCTCCAAACGAAAACGTAGTTTGGGTTAGTACGTGCATACCGGACAACAAACGAACACAGAATACCCCTGACACATCAGGAGACAATCAGCGTAGACGTCAAAATGAAGAGACTCAAACGGAGGGATAAAGTCGCAAGTCGAACAATGATGGCAAGTGACTGGCGCAAGTTCGACTCCTTACCTTAAACCTTTAAGCTGTTATTGGGCGTAGCTTGGACACAACCTACTGAGTCGCGCTAAGAAGCGGTATCCTGCCGCGATTTACCTAACACGCCTCCGTTTATTCGCGGCTGAAAATACCCACGCCCCCTTCAGCGCATTCTCTTGGCCTGCTCGTAATAGGGCATCATCTGCTCAGCGAGCTTGCGCAGATTTTCCATACGATTTGCCGGGCTGGGATGGGTGCTGAGAAACTCAGGGGGGTTGGCGCCGCCGGCCTGGGCCATTTTCTGCCATAGCGTAACGGCTGCACGCGGGTCGTAGCCGGCCTTGGCTGCCAGTTCGATACCGATACGATCCGCCTCGCTTTCAGAGGTACGGCTATTAGGCAGCTGAATCGCCAGGGTGGCGGCAAGTGCCCCGAGCGCCGCTGCCTGCTCAGGCTTATCACTGGCTGCGCTGATCACACCCAGCCCGAGGGATGTTGCCATGGCTACCGACATCCGCTCTGCGGTGTGGTTTGCCAAGGCATGAGAGATCTCGTGCCCCATCACCTGTGCCAACTCATCATCGGTAATGTTGAGCTTTTGCAGAAGGCCGGTATACACAGCCATCTTTCCACCCGCCATGCACCAGGCATTAACCTGCTCCGGGTCATCGATCACCTTCACCTCCCACTCCCAGTTCCGCGTTACCGGGCGCATGATCCCGGCCTGCGCTACCAGGTGGTCGGTAATCGTCTGTACCCGCTGCAGTATTGCCGGATCCGAGACCAGCCTGCCCTCCTGGTCAAGGCCGGCAACAGTATCGGTATAGGCTTGGCTGGAGTAGGCGATCGCTTGATCTTCCGAAACGAGCATTAACTGCTTGCGCCCGGTCGGGCTCGTGGCGCACGAAGCCATCAGCAAAACCAGAAGCGCAATCAATCCATAGCGATAGGAGGATGCGGGCATGAGATTTTTTACCGGTTATATTAATCATATAACAATAGGGGGGAATGCATGTCTCGTCCAGCATACCCGGCGTATTTCGATCACCCCGCTCCCATGACGCAACTTCTCCAACACGCTTCAATTGTAGTCCCCGGCCTACAGGGTGCACCATCTCGTACATGAACCTCAAAGCTGTTAAGTAACTAAGTAACAAGGTTGAGGATCCTGCTTTCACGTCAAACAACCCACGGCGTTGAGATTGCAGCTGCTGTTGCCCCGCTGTATCAACCACAGAGTTCAAGTAGCGTCCGTCGCTGATAGTGCAAATCGGCGAGAAAACCAGCCAAAAGCAGAAATAAAAAAAATCTCCGTCTATATGACGGATTTTTGGATTTTCCCCAAAAGCACACCTAGATTTCTATCAAACATCCAGAAAGCAATTCCGGCAAGCAGGTAGCCGGAGAGATTGTATGGTTCTAAATTGGGGTTTGAGGAAAACATTATATGCATGCACTCATCACCGGCGGTGCGGGTTTTATTGGTTCCCACACCACTCGACTTCTACTTGCGCAGGGTCACCAGGTTACCGTGCTGGACAATCTTTCCAACGGACACAGGGAAAACCTTCCTGAGCACCCCCACCTACGCCTGGTGGTCGGTGACATCGCCGACCCTGAGGCCGTCGACAATGCACTGGATGGTGCCGACCGGGTATTACACCTGGCGGCCCAGGTTTCGGTAACCAGTTCAGTGGAAGAGCCGCGGCACTCCTGCCACGATAATTTGCTCGGATACGTCACTGTACTGGATGGAGCGCGCCGCGCAGGCATTCACCGCTTTGTCTATGCTTCCAGTGCCGCCGTTTACGGCCAGCCGGCAGAGTTGCCGTTGCGCGAGACCACAGCCCCGGCACCAGCCTCGCCCTATGGCTTGGAAAAGCTGGTAAACGACCGCTACGCAACCCTCTATCGGGAGCTGCATGGTCTATCGACGCTAGGCATGCGCTACTTCAACGTCTATGGGCCAGGCCAGGATCCGGCCTCACCCTACTCCGGCGTGATCAGTTTTTTCGTCGACCGAATAAGCAAGGGTGAGCCGTTAACCGTGCACGGCGATGGTCTGCAAACGCGCGATTTTGTCTACGTGGGTGACGTCGCGGCGGCCAATATCACCGCCCTCTGCAACACAGCGGAGGGCGTGCTCAACATCGGCACAGGATCGAGCATCACCCTGCTGGAATTGATTGAAACCCTGGGGCGGGTGGCAGGCATAAAGCCCTCACTAAACCATACCGCCCCGCGCGAAGGCGATATCCGCCATTCCGCGATGACTCCCGAGAGACTGCATCAGGTCTTCGGCGCGGTACCGTCAACACCACTGGAACAGGGACTGCGTGCACTGTGGGAACAGCGTTGATGTCATTCATGCGTGCAGGGTTCATTGCTGCTCTGGTGTTTGTATGTGTCCCCGTTGGAGCGGTAACAGCGCCGTCGGTCGCCTTCTACTACGGCGATCAACCACCCGTTACAGAGCTCAGTGCCTTCGACTGGATAGTGCTGGAGCCTGAGTATGCAACGCAGGAGACACTGCAGCAGCTAAGTGGTAATCAGGTCTTTGCCTACGTCTCCGTCGGTGAAGGGGATCCTGGTCGTTCCTGGCTGAACAAGGTCCCGAAGGAGTGGGTATTAGGCAGCAACGACGCGTGGGGAAGCCAGGTAATCGATCAATCACGCCCGGAATGGCCAGCCTTCTTTGTCGACGAGGTTATTACTCCACTATGGGAGCAAGGGTTCCGTGGCTTTTTCCTGGACACGCTCGATTCCTACCATCTCTATGCCAAGGATTCCCGGGCACGAGCACAACAGGAAGCCGGACAGATTAGGCTAATACACGCCCTCAAAATCCGTTATCCCGAAGCCAGGTTATTCTTCAATCGCGGTTTCGACATTCTGCCACAGGTCCATGAACTAGCCATGGCAGTAGCCGCCGAATCACTGTTCGCCGGCTGGAATCCTGCTACAGGCAACTTCCAGCAGGTATCTGAGGCAGATCACACCTGGCTACTCAATGAGTTGAACCAGGTTCATCGCAAATACCAATTGCCCGTGGTTGTCATCGATTACCTGCCCCCGGCACAGCGCGAGCAGGCCCGCGAGGTGGCTGCCAAGATCCGTGCCCTGGACTTTATTCCCTGGGTTACCAACCCCGAACTCACGCTACTCGGTGTAGGCGACATCGAGGTCATGCCGCGCAAGGTTCTGATGCTGTACAACGAGGCAAAAGACGAAATAGCACTCATGTCTGAGGAGAGCGTCGTACGCTACGGTACCTTGCCGCTCAACTGGCTCGGCTACCAGGCAGAATACCTCAATGCCCATCATTCCCTGCCCGACGACCCGCTCACCGGTCGTTATGCCGGAAGTGTGATCTGGCTACAGGAGCCCCTGCCGGCAGCGAAGGGGAGGCAGCTGGCCGAATGGATGGCAAAGCAGGCTGCCGCCGGATTCCCGATTCTGATACTTGGCAGCATGGACTTTCTGCGCCATGCGGGCGCATTGCAGGATCTCGGTCTTCACCGTGAAGATCTGGAACGGCCTGCTCGGCGATTGCGGCTGGTCAACGAAGCTAAAATCGTGGGCTTCGAAATGGAACCCATTCTTGATCGCGGCAGCTTTTTTCCACTATCGATTGCCTCAGGCACGCCCCTAGCGGTGGTCGAGGATGACCAGGGACGTCGACAGGTAGCCGCAGCGATCACTCCATGGGGAGGCTACGCACTCCACCCCTTCGCCGTATACACCCTGCCTGGGTCAACGGGCAATCGCTGGGTTATCGATCCCTTTGCCCTGATGCAGCAGGCACTACGTCTGCCATCCATGCCAGTGCCCGATGTCACGACCGAAAGCGGCCGGCGGATGCTCCTTATCCACATGGATGGGGACGGCTTTGCCAACCGCTCTGAGTTTCCCGGTAACCCCTACGCAGCGGAGATTCTCCGAGACAAGATCATCAAGCGCTATCCTCTGCCGACCACCATCTCCATCATCGAAGGGGAGACCTCGGCAGAAGGCGTGTACCCCAAGCTGTCAGGGAAACTTGAGCCCATCGCGCGCCAGATACTGGCATTCCCTTATGTAGAGATTGGCAGTCACACCTACTCCCACCCCTTCTTCTGGGGGCTGGCCGAGAACAGCAGCGGCGGGAACTACAACCTGCCGATCCCCGATTATGCATTCGATTTACGCCGTGAGGTCGCCGGCTCCATTGACTACATCGAATCGCGCCTCGCGCCGCCTGGCAAGAAAGTGAAAATTTTTCAGTGGAGCGGCGACTGCAACCCCACTGCTGGTGCTCTGGCGGAGGCCGTGTCCGCAGGCATTCCCAATATCAACGGCGGCGACACCATCATGACCCGCACCAATCCCAGCTACACTGCGGTGGCGCCACTGGGTATGCAAAAAGGTGACTACTTTCAGGTTTTTGCACCTAACCAGAACGAGAACGTCTACACCAACGAGTGGACCGGGCCGTTCTACGGTTATCGCCGGGTCATCGAAACCTTCGAGCTGACCGACACGCCACGTCGCCTCAAGCCGATAAATATCTACTATCACACATATGCCGCCAGCAAGCCCTCCTCACTGGCGGCGCTGGATGAGGTACACCGCTGGGCGATCGGACAAAAACCAACACCGGTGTATACCTCCGAGTATGTTCGCAAGGTACACGATTTCAATCGTATCACCGTGGCACGCACAGCCAAGGGATGGCGCATCCGCGGACTGCGCGATCTGCGTCAGCTGCGTATCCCCGTCGAGATGGGTGTGCCGGATCTGAACCGTAGCCGTGGTATCGCCGGCTATCACGATCACCAGAACGAACGTTACCTCCACGCCGGAGCCGACAGGGTTGACCTGGTGCTTACCTCACAGCCACAGGAAGAGGCCTATTTGGAAAACGCCAACTCCCCGTTACGTTCCATGACGCGAAACGATCAGGAACTACGCTTCCAGTTTACACCTTACGTACCGCTGGAGCTTGAAGTTGCCCATGCCGCGCGCTGCACCTTCTCTGCAAAGGGACAAAAGCTGAGCGCAAAAATGAACAAAAACCCTTCTATCATTCGTTACACACTGGACTCTCATGCAACCGCAAGCACACCGATCGAAGTACGCTGCACTCAGTAACGGGAAACTGCCCCGTTTGCCGCTTGCCACCGGCCAAGAGTTAGGCCTCATCGCCATTGCCCTGACAGTGCTGCTCACCCTTATCTTTACCAGCAGGAACCAGTTCGAACAGCTGCTTGAGCAATCGACACCGGATGCGCTATCCATCGCCTATCTGGAGAGCCTGCTGCATTCCGAAGAGGACAATCTTGATCTGCGCCTGTTGCTGGCCCGCGCCCGGGCCGAGTATGTGGACTATCGCGACATCGAGGCTCTACTCGAGCCGGTAAACCGCGAAGGAACTCCGGAGCAACGCCGCAAAGCCATCCAGGTCCAACTACGAGCACTCATCGCCGCCTACTATAGCGGCCGTCGCTCTCTCTCCTCTCCGGATCTGGATGTACTGCTGCACTCCCTGGCCTCGGAAAACAGCAGCGCAGACGAACTGGCCTTCCTTGCCGATAGTGCTCTGTCGCTGGGACGCAGTGATCTGGCCTGGGAACTCTATTTGCGCCTCGCCCGTGAAAAACCCGGTGAGTACCGCAAGCTGATCACACCCGCGACCATTCATACGCTGGCCACAACTTACCGGTCAGACCGAAGCGCCTTTTCCCCCCCGGATATCGATGTACTGTTAAACACCCTGGTGGCAGAAAAAAATCCGGCAGCCGATCTCTCCACAATGGCGGACAGCGCCCTGCTGATCGGACGCACCGACCTGGCCAGAGAGTTTTATCAACGCATCGCCAAAGAAGAGCCTAAGAAATATCGTGACTGGGTGGAACCTGCCGCCATGCGAAGCCTGGGAATGGGTCACTACCGGCTTGCCGCGGATCTCTACTTTCTCGCCCGCGAGGGTGCAGAAATCATAGATGCACGCCGCCTGTACGCTCGTGGCGTGGGCGCGCTGATGGCCAGCAGTCGCTTTACCGAAGCGATGGACGAGGCGAAACGTCATCTTGGCGATCTGGCCGACGATGCCGAGACACTGCGTTTTCTTATTCGCACCGCACGTGCCGCCAACAATAATCCACTCGCCGCCGAATATGCCCGTCACCTGCTCGGTGCAGACGCATCAAGGGAAGAGCCGACGGCCACCGGAGAGGATGAAACATGAGGCCTCAGCGTACCCTACTCGCCGCTGTTCTCGGAGTGATGTTGCCACTGAGCCTGGCCGCTGCACCGGTGAACGAAGTTAACCTCGAAGACTACCGCATTGGTTACGATGCCCTGCTGGCCAATGGCGCTGTCGAGGATGCCTACCAGCTGGCACAGGATGTCAACCGCCGTTTTCCCGAGGAACAGGAGTGGAAACGACGCCTTGCCAGGGTAGCCGTATGGACCAATCGGCCGCTGGAGGCCTACAACGCCTGGAAGGAGCTTTTCAACGCTGGCGTACGCGATACCGAAGTGCTCGGTGAAGTGCGCCGTCTTGCCACCCACTACAATGATGCCCCGATCCTCATCGAGCTGTGGCAGGCGGCAGAGACCACTCGCACCATGAGTAAGGAGGAAGTGGAGACCCTGGGCAAACTCTATGAGCGCGCCTATCGACCGACTGAAGGAGCCCGTTACTTCGAGCAACTGTACAAAACAAGACGCCGTGCCTTCTATGGATTAGAAGCAGCGAGTCTCTATGAACGGGCTGGCGATATTGACGATGCCGTCCGGGTCTATCGCACCCTGCTGTCAGACAACCCCTCCAAAGGGGACTGGCTGCTAGCCGCTGCCCGACTGGAGATCGGTCGTGACCGGCGCGCCGCCGCGCTAGAACTACTCAAACGCCACCAGCGCTACATGCCGGACAACGCCTTTGAATACTGGCAAATGCTGGGCGACCTGGCCTGGCTGTACCAGGACGACGCCACCGCCACAGCGGCTTATCGCCGCGCCACTACCGCCTCTTCCGCTACCCTGGTCGAGCGTGATCGTCTCACCTACCTGTTGCTGGATAAGGATCCGATGCAGGCAGCGGCCATGAGTTTACGCTATTACCGCGAAGGGGCCGGCAGCATCTGGTTGCAGCGAGCACTGGAAATCCAGGTGGCACAAAAGGCCTGGATGGAGGCGCATGAAAGTCTGGCCCAGGCCAAGGCTAAAGACCGGAAAACCCTTGAGAAGAATGCAAGTTTCCTGATGTTGCGTGCCCACATCAGCCAGCACTTTGGCGATAATGCCGCGGCAGTGGATGGCATGCGTCGTGCGCTAGGGCTAGCACCGGACGATGACAACGTCATGCTTAGCGCACTGTGGCTATTTATTGCCGCCAACGATCGCCACGGCATGGCGGCAATGATTGCCGCAGCCGACCCGCAAACGGGTGATCCACGCTACTGGGCGGCTTTAGAGGCCGCTCACCAGGCCCTGGGACATTATTACGAGGCACTCGCCTACGCCGGGCAACTGCTGGAACGCAAACCCAAGGATCCTCTCCTGCTGCTCAGTTACGCCGATCTGTTACAGACCACAGGCCAGGACGAGCAGGCGATTTATTATCGGCAACGCGCATGGCAGGGTCTGAAGTCAGCCACAGCGAAAGGCGACAGTGAACGCTATCTGGCCCGAATCCGCACCGAGCTGGCCGATCAGCCGGGAGATGCCGCCGCACTGCGTGTGCGTCGCCTGCAAGCACAAAGCCGGGACCACGCACCCGTACGCCAGCTCGATGAAGTATTGCTGATCTGGGCGTTGGCGAATGGTCAACTCGAAAGTGCCCTAGCCTGGGGCCAACAACGCTCTGGTAAGACTCGCTCACTTCCGCTATGGGCACAACTGCAGCTGGCGCTGGAGACCTATGATTACGAGACCCTGCAGCAGCTGCTCAACGACGAAGCTGAGAATCTCCCCGCGAGCAGTGCACACGAAGCAGCGATGATAAGCGGACGCTGGCCGCTGGCCCGGTACCTCGCCTTCAAGGGTGCACAATCCAACCCTAACAGTGATGAGCTGCAACGGCGCCTGGTCGACACCACCGTACGTCATGGTGACTCCATCAAAATCGCCGGACAACAAACGACCTACAGCGATCTCGACAGTACACGCGTCGGACTTCGCGCCGACAAGGCATTGAATCAACATTGGCGTCTGGCTGCTGAGGCTTATTACGCCGACCAAACACTTACCAGCCAGGCACCGTTGCACACCATTCCCTCCCGGGATCGCGGAGCCATGCTGGAGGCAAGCTGGAGCGAGCCGCAACAAACATGGCTTCTCGCCCTTGGCCGCCATAATGAACTGACCGATTACACCAACTGGCAACTAGACTATATGAAAGCGTTGGATAGGCGAGTGCAATTGGAGTTGCGCATCGCCGGCGGTCAGCCCACCGAACACTCGACCGCACTGCAAGTTGCCGGTTACGCCAATCGTGCCCTTATCAGTGCGGGGTGGGCCGTTGAGCGACGTCTCACCCTCAATGCCCAGTTCATCGGCGAACGCTATTACACCCAATACGATACTGAGATCGGCAATGGCAGACACATCACCTGGGAAGCGGCCTACCACCTGCGCAGCGGCTATCCTGACTGGAATATCCGCGCCTATGGCGCCCACTACCGTTTCAGTAAAGAGGGTCAGCCGGACAATACCACGCTGCAACTGTTCAGCGCCCAGACCTTGGCGGTGACTCCCGGCTCGGAATTGAGTGCGTTATTTATTCCGCAGGACAACGACTATCTCGGACTCTGTGGCGGAGCCGGTCAGAGTCTGCGCACAGTTTATTCACGCGCCTTGCGCCCTCTGGGCGAGGCCTGCGCGGTGCACAACCAGGACAGCGGGAGTGGTTACAGTCTACTCGCCGGAGTAGCCGGTTCACTGAACGGACCGGATCAGCTATCGCTGATATGGGAAAGAAGCCATGCCGGCCGTCAGGCCGGGGGGCGTGATGTGACTGTCATCACGCTGAATTATCAACTCTATTTCTGATGATTATTGCACGGAGAAAAAGATGATGAACAAATTAGCGGGTTTGTTATTTACAGGACTGCTCGTGCTGCTCAGCGCCTGCGCGATGACCACCGATGTTACGCGTAACAGCCCCACAATGGGGCAGGAGGCGCGCTGGGCACTATTGCCCATCGTCAACCATACCCCGGAGCCACAGGCAGGTTTGCGTGCCGAAGCAATTACCGAATCATTGCTGCGAACGCAAGGCATCAAGGACCTGCAACGCTACCCGGCAAAGCTCGGTAGTGATTCGGTGTTTGCACCCGCCGATCGCAACCTGGTGTCAGAGGCGCAGTCCTGGGCACGCAAAGAGCGGATCCGCTACGGCGTCACCGGTTCGGTAGACGAATGGCGATACAAGGTTGGCGTGGACGGTGAACCGGCCGTGGGTATAACCCTACAGGTCATCGACCTGCAAACCAGTCAGGTTGTCTGGTCTGCTGCCGGAGCGAGAAGCGGCGGGAGTCGTCAGGCAGTCAGCGCCGTGGCACAGGAGCTGTTGCGCAATTTGCTGGCGCAGCTGCGACTGAAATCCGGCAGCTGAAACGGAGCAGTCCCGAAGCATGTTACCGCAATTGCTCACCCTTCAGACCCGATTAGTCTTGACGACAACGAGCAGCCTGCTGGCGCCAGAGTTTTCCCGATTTGGCCCCTGGGCGGAAACGGTGGCGCTAACCCTTCTCGCCTGTGCGCTGGGATGGTGGGCTACCCCGGAAGATCCGCTGTTTCTGCATAGCAGTTTTCCCTGGCTGTGGTTGGCACCGATGTTAATTGCGTTGCGCTATGGCGTAATGCCCGGTGCCCTCAGTGCGCTGGGGCTGCTTACCAACTGGATACTTTTCATCGAACTAAGCGGCCAGAGCCCCGAGCTACCACGCGCCTATTTCGTTGGTGGTGTGTTGTTAACCTTGATCTGT
The DNA here is from genome assembly GCA_041563315.1 of Thiohalomonadaceae bacterium. Classification (GTDB taxonomy): domain Bacteria; phylum Pseudomonadota; class Gammaproteobacteria; order Thiohalomonadales; family Thiohalomonadaceae; genus JBFEYJ01. The sequence goes on along the minus strand of JBFFNE010000004.1, from coordinate 27,692 downwards.
GGTGAGTTCAGCACGGTATGGAGCAACCGCAACGAGCGACACAATGAAACCAATGCCTATCTCAACGAAAGGCTCAGCCGACTCACCCGACGTTACCTGTTATTACGACTGTCACATGATCGCATTGAGCAGGAACTTCTGGGCAAGCCCGGGTCCCTGCGCGATGCACTGGTGCGTCTGCGAGATATCATCCAGGGTGTCTCGGTGGAGACACCACTGCCCAATATCGATGAACTCCTTCAATTGATGGCCCAGTATTGCCAGCTTGAGGCCGCAGCGGTTTATCCGCTCCCCCTTGCCAAGGGCGACCAATTCACATTGTCCCCCCCTCTGGCGGTCACCGGCGAACCGCATCCCTTGCACGGTGACGACCCGATGTTGCACAGGGTGATGCAGCAACACAACCTGGTTCATATCGCCGAACAGAGCGACGCATCACAGCTGGTGATCGCACCTATCCTCACCTCTGACGATAAAATACTCGGCTTGCTTGCTGTCAGCCACATGCCGTTCTTCGCACTTAACCACGAAAACCTGCAGCTGCTGGAGCTGTTGCTGGGTTATTACGCTGATGTCGTGCATGTCGGCAACGAGGTGCAGGCACTCCGAGAGCAGCTACCCGATTGCCCATGGCCGTTTGTCGAGGAAATGGTGCGACTGCAGCGCATTCAACAAAAAATCGGCCTTGACAGCCACATTGTGGTATTTCGCTTTAGTGGCGACAACGCCTACGAGATAGCCGGTGAAATGCAACGCATGCGCCGCGCACTGGATGTAATCTGGCCTATAGAGTACAGGGAGCAGCCCGCCCTTGCTGTGCTGCTCCCACTCTCCTCGGCTGCTGCCAGCGAGGAGTACATCTTGCGTATTGAACAGTGGCTAAAGGAGCGCTACGGCATCGGTGGAGATGTAGAGGGGATCAATATCATCAATATTCCACTGGCACACTACGACGCGGCCAAACGCCTGCATACAGTGCTGATGACGCAAGAGAGCAAACCATGAGTGAACTCATCAACACTATCCAGTCATTTCCAAACAGTAGCGATACGACGCTATTAGCAGGATGGCTACTAGGTAGTGCTATTCTCGGTGCTTTGGTGGCAACGGCAACCATCCCCTACCTGCCCTACAGAAAGCGGCAGCAACGCACCCTGTTGTGGCTGCTGATCTTTTTTTCCGGTCTGTTTATCCCCCTGCTCGGCAGTCCCGGCGTCGCCCTAGCCATGCTCATCGGTATGCGCTGGCAGGCCCTTCCCTCACGGGACACGTTTCGTACCCTGGACAGGCCTCAATTCGATCCCATAGGACGCAATGAGACCGGACCTTCTGCTCGTGGCGGTCTACGTGCCCGAATCACCCAGTCCACGATGCCTACCGAACAGCGCCTGCAATCAATCGCCGCCCTGCAACACCTGCCAGTGATGGCTGCAAGTCCGGTGCTACGCACCCTGCTTGATGATACGGTGGATGATATTCGGCTGGTCGCATTCGGCATGCTGGACAAGGAGGAGAAGAAGATTGCCGGGCGTATCCACGCGCTATTACAGAAACCAGTCCCCGCTTCAGGGGTTCACCGATATCTGCGTGAAAAGCAGCTGGCCGAACTTTACTGGGAACTAACATACTCGGGACTGGTGCACGGCGACCTGCGCCGTTACACCCTTGATCATGCACTCAGTCACGCCGAAGCGGCACTGGCGATCAATGACAAGTCAGCCGGCATGCACTTTCTCGCCGGCCGCATCCTCAATGCCATGGGACGTGAGGCGGATGCAGAACAGCGCATACGCCATGCCACAGCACTGGGAATCCCTAAACAGCGCACCCAGCCCTATTTGGCAGAGTTTGCCTTCAAAAACGGTGACTATCCGCACACACGTGAACTGCTGACTACCATGCACGATAGCCAGCTCACTTCGCACCTGCGGCCAGTCGTCGATTACTGGTCGCCGCAGGAGAATGCATGAGCAAGGGAAACAGGCAGTTACCCGACACCGCAGCGCCGAGTGCTAACAGCGAAACAGTAGCTGATGTCACCCTACTTCTGGAGGGCACATTCCCCTATGTCTCCGGCGGTGTATCCAGTTGGGTCAATGAGATCATTCGCGGGTTCCCGGAGCTGCGGTTTGCCGTGGTTTTCATCGGCAGTCGCCCAGAAGATTATGGCCACATGAAATATGATCTCCCTGACAATGTGGTGGCCCTGGAAACCCATTACCTTTTTGGTGACAGCGAAGCTCCTCCGCTACGTCCAGTACAAGCCGATCATGAAGCGATGGCCGGAGTTTGCCACATGCACGACTGCTTTCGCGCAGGAGCTGACGATCCACAAAACTGGCTGGCTAATGTGGCGGCAGAGTGCCGGCCCGGCGGCAAACTGGATCAGGAGGTGTTTTTACACAGCCGCGCCGCCTGGGATTACATTTCCGAGATGTTTCGCGAACACTGTACAGATCCCTCATTCACCGACTATTTCTGGACTGTGCGTACCATCCATGCGCCCATCTGGACGCTGGTGCGTATCGCCATGAACTGCCCAACCGGACGTGTCTATCATGCCGTCTCCACCGGCTATGCCGGCTTTCTTGGCGCACTGCTCAAGCTGCTGCGTCAACGGCCACTGCTGCTATCTGAGCACGGTATCTACACCAAGGAGCGACGCATCGATCTCTACCAGGCGCAGTGGATTGCCGATAACAGTGGCACCTTCGAGCGGGAGCTGGGAGAAATCAGCCATTTTCGCCGCATGTGGATCCGCTTTTTCGAGGCGCTTGGACGTGTCACCTATAGCATGGCTGATGACATCGTTGCACTCTACGAGGAAAACCGGTTGCGCCAGATCAGCGACGGTGCACCTCCGGAGCGCACCCACAACATTCCCAACGGTATCGACATCGAACGCTTCGCGCCACTGCGCGCACAACGACCTCAAAGCGTGCCGCAAGTGTTCTGCCTGATCGGCCGAGTGGTGCCGATAAAGGACATCAAAACCTTCATCCGTGCCGCACGAGTAGTGATCTCGCGCCTGCCCGAGGCGCAGGCCTGGATCGCAGGCCCGCAAGAAGAGGACCCGGCCTATGCCGAAGAGTGCCGACAGCTGGCAGAGGGTCTGGGTATCGGCGACAAGGTACATTTCCTTGGTCACCAGCAGCTGACTACACTGCTGCCCAAAGTGGGCGTGGTGGTGCTCAGTTCCATCAGTGAGGCATTACCGCTTGTGCTGCTGGAAGGCTACGCTGCCGGGATTCCTGCTGTCACCACCGACGTCGGCGCCTGCCGTCAGCTGATTCACGGACTGACCGAAGAAGATCGCGCACTCGGCGCCTCCGGTCATGTAGTGCGCATTGCCGATCCACAGGCCCTGGCCGAGGGGGTGCATCACCTGCTTACCGACAGCGATACCTGGCACAAAGCCAGCGCCGCGGCCAGCGCCCGTGTCGAAACCTGGTACACCCAGCCGATGATGTTCGACAGTTACCGTTCGCTTTACCGGAAACTACTCTCATGGCCGGCATCGGATTCGAACTAAGAAAACTGCTCACCCGTGAAAACTACAGCGGTCTGCTGCAGGCCTATGCCTATGCAGGCATCATCAGCGCCGGTCCATGGATACTTTCCATTATCGGCATCCTGCTCATCGGTATCTTCAGCATCGGCGTTGTCGAACCGCGCAGCCTGATCGTCGAGTTCCAGATGTCCGTCACCTATGTAATGGCCAGCTCACTTATCCTCACAGGGATTGTTCAATTATCCTTTACCCGGTTTATTGCCGATCGCCTGTTTGAGAAGAAAGACGACTGGGTGTTACCCAACTTCAATGGTCTACTGTTAACTACAGTGGTGATCAGCGGAATCATCGGACTCACTGTCATCGTACTGCTATTTCCCCAGGAGTCAGTGATCTACCGCCTGCTGTTGCTGTCGGCCTTTGTCATCATGTGCGCCACCTGGATTGCCACGGTTTTCCTCTCTGGCATGAAGCGTTACAAGGCAATCGTGGCGCTGTTCTTTGTGGGGTATGTCGTAGTCATCACTACGGCACTGCTACTGCGACCTTTTGGCCTGGAAGGGTTGATGGCTGGTTTTGTCTGTGGCCACTTCTTGTTACTTGCTGGCATGATGACCCTGATCTATCGCGGCTTTCGTTCCGAACGCGGCGTTAGCTTTGACCTGTTTCGACCCGGTGCCATGTTCGGCTCGCTGGTGCTTACCGGGCTGTTTTACAATGCCGCCATCTGGGCCGACAAATTCATTTTTTGGTACACCCCGGAAACCAGCCAGAATGTTATCGGCCCATTGCGTGCTTCGGTGATCTACGATTTGCCCATATTCCTCGCTTATCTGGCCATCATTCCCGGCATGGCGGTATTTCTGGTTCGCATCGAAACCGACTTCGTAGAGTACTACAACAAATTTTACGACTGCGTACGTGATGGCGCACCACTGTCCACCATTGAGCACGCACGTAACAACATGGCACGGGCCGCACGCCAAGGTCTGTTCGACATTACTAAGGTCCAGGCCGTCACCGTGCTATTAATCTTCGCCTTGGGCGAGCAGCTGCTGCAGTGGCTGGGCATGTCGCCGCTCTACCTGCCGCTGCTCACTGTCGATGTGGTGGCCACCTCCCTGCAGGTGGTCCTGCTCGGCATCCTCAATATCCTGTTCTACCTGGACAAGCGCCGCATGGTGATGATGCTGACCGGTCTCTTTCTGCTTAGTAATACAGTATTTACATTGTTCAGCATTCAACTCAGCGTGGCATTTTTCGGCTACGGATTTGCACTGAGTCTACTGCTTACCGTACTGGTCGGATTATGGTGGCTGCAGCAGCGCTTCGATGCCCTCGAGTACGAGACCTATATGCTGCAGTAACTGTGGGCGTGCGGTGTGCATTCACGCAACCTGAAGCACGTAGGCAGGCTTATAATGCGATTTAGAATCCAAAATATACGCCCATGCCGCTGTAGCGAATTTTCTCTTCGATATACACCCCACTATTCGCATGCCCTTCATACCACTCCAACATCACCTGCAAGTAATGTTGTCTGGCATCCCTTCCGCCAAACGTCAAACCTGCCTTGATACTGACATCAGCATCATAGTCATATTCCTGCCACGCCTTAACATCCAGAGCGGTTACCCAACGTGCCATATCCCCGAGCACAATACGAGGCCCGTAGTACTCAGCACCGAGATGAAATCCTAACGGTTCCATTTCCGGATAGTTACTGGTGACATATTCAGCTCCGGAATAGAGTCGCCACTTGGCCCACGTATAGCTGACAACCAGATCTACACTATTGGTGGAGCGTACGCCTCTTTCTCTCAATGCCTCGCCAATAAGTTGACTTTCACCAAAATGAGAGCTTTCGTGAAAAAGCCTTGTTCGCACCGACCAACTGCCCCGGTTCAAGCTCAATGGCAACCCGATCAAATAGTCGATATCAATCATATCATTGCTACCATTTTCCACATCGAACCGGGCGACCCCACCCCCAGCAATATCCACCTGCCAGCCATCAGTCGCACAACCCCATTTCTGTCGATAAATGGGAAAGGTTTCGCCAAAACCGATCACCCCGATTTGCCGTCTCCCCCAGAACCGCTCATCACTGCGATAACCGAGAAAGAAACGAGGTTCCCTGGGGTCCGCAATGAGCGGCTGAAAAGTGTGCGACTGGGGAAAAAAATGATGCGCGTCATCAGCATTCTCTTCTGCAGGTGCTTCCAGTGACGGATAGAAACCTTCCGCCGATGCCCATACGGGTAGGATCAGCATGCACCCCATCATCGCGTGACCAAAGCGCCACCCCAGGCTTGTCTCGCCAGCCACCCCAACCTCCTTCAACAGCAAGTTACGGGAATTATAGTTACACGAATAAAACCTGCTCGAAGGGCAGTTAACTCACATAACCGGCTGACACAATCCCTATGTCTACCGTTTACATATTTGACATGCAAATAAAACCATTCGGAAACATGTGTACACAACATGGCAGGGAAAGCCTTCCGTATATCAATTTTTTTACCGTAAACCTTGCTCCACTCTCACTTCATCTCACTCGGGAAAACAAGGGGGCATCAGGATCGTGTAGATTTTGTAAAACCCCTTCAACTTGTGAGCACAGCCTTGTGTGCACACCTACACTTTAAGGACATTTTCATTTCTCTTGTCACTGAGGATAAGGCCGGTGAAAGGAGCCATTATGGGACTACGCGGAACATGCATGATTTTATGGTTAGTAGCCTGCCCCCCACTTTTAGCCGAAACAGAAAATTGTTCCCCCTCACTTAAGGCACCGGTGAGTGAACACCTCACAGATGAGGATCGTTTTTTTTCCCGGGCGCATCTATTTCAGCCCCTTATCGCTGACCCGAAAGAGCCACGTTTTTATATTGTTTACCGCAACGATGAACGCAGCACTGGTAAACGCCATATCGGCATTATTGGTTTTGGCGAAACCTTTCCCATTTATCGACTGGGTTGGGGCTGTGCAACCAATGGTTGGCAATTGAGTATTGGAGGGGGGGGGGTCGCAAGGTTCGACCTCGAAGATGACGATGAGGATATGGGCGACAAGGACTTGATTGATTCCGACTATCTGGTCGGATTGCCTCTCAGCTGGCGCAAGGGAAACTGGTCAGTACGATCGAGAATTTATCACGAGAGTTCCCATCTTGGTGAAAGTGCACAAAATAGTGCGGAGATGAGGGAAAGACGAAAGCGAAGTTACGATGGTTTCGATGTTATTTCCAGCTACGCCAAGGTGAACTGGCGACTCTACGGCGGAGCAGGATATCTGTTATATCACGACCCTGACATTAAGGAGTGGGGATTGCAGCTCGGTACGGAGTATTACGGTAGCCGCAGTGCTGTTGGCAATACAGGGCGCTGGGTAGCCGGTCTGGATGTCAAGGCGTGGGAAGAGTACGACTTTGACGTGGATATCAGCATCAAGGCAGGGTTATCGTTTGGTGGTAAAAACACCCACCAACATCACCTGCAACTGATGTTGGAATGGTATGACGGCCATGCGAATAGCGGAGTATTTTTCGAAGAGCCGATCCGCTATGTCGCGACGGGGCTCTATTTCGGATTTTAGATCAGATAGCGTTACGGTCCACTTATCCACGCCCCTGAAACTATTCCACCCGACGGCTTGAACTATGCTGGCGTTATACCTATTTAGTCTGTCTCCAGCTTATGATGATCCCTCCCGGCATTATATGTTGAAAGTAATATACAGCTCCCCGTTACCGTACTGCTTGTCCCTCCGCGGCCCACTACTTTGCTTCATTCTGGGCCTGACACTGGCAGCAGCCCCTCCCGTCATCGTTGGTGCGACAGAAACGCTCAATGAAAGTCTGCAGGCCTACCTTCAAGAAGCATCAGAGTGGCAAGACGCCAGACTGCAGCACGAGACCCTGCGCAGCTTTTACCAATCACGCGATTATGAGCCTATATGGGTCAGCAACGATGGTCTTCTAGCCAGAGCCGAAGTACTGCTGCACACCCTCAAGGAGGCCGAAAGGGAGGGACTGGACAGCACCCACTATCCTCTCGAACAGATAGAACACCGCCGGTTATCCACGGATCCACTGATACTGGCACGCCTGGAACTGCAGCTCAGTAATGCTGCTCTGGAATACGGCCGTGATCTGCAAGTCGGATGTACCTGGCCGGAAAAAAACCATCGACTGTGGTATATCCCGGTGGCGAAGTTCAATGGGGTTGCACTGCTGCAAGCACTGGCCGGCAACGAGGACGTCAGCAAAACACTTGCAGCGCTGCCCCCCTCCCACCGCGAATATCGGCGCTTGCGTAACGCCCTGAACTACTACCGGCAACTCGCCCTTCTGGGTGGCTGGCCCACCATATCTCCCGGGCCATTTTTACGACTTGGCGACAGACAGTCGGATGTGGACCTGATACGCCAAAGGTTGCTCATAGAAGGTGATCTGGTGCTTGATATCCGTGAGGATAAGCACACCTTCGATGAGCTGCTCAAGCTCGCAGTAGAACGCTTCCAGGTACGACATGGCCTGCAAGTCGATGGCGTTGTCGGCCCAACCACTCGTGCAGCAATGAATGTCAGTGTTGAGGAACGCATTGCACAGATCAAACTCAATATGGAACGCTGGCGCTGGCTCCCGCGTAATCCGGGCGAGCGCTACATTATGGTTAACATCCCCGGATTCCAGCTCACCGCCTACGAACAGGGCAAGCCGGTAATGGTAATGGATATTATCGTCGGCAGGGTCGATCGCCCCACCCCCATCGTCAACGGGCATCTCCACAGCGTGGTATTCAATCCCTACTGGACACCCACGCCAACCATAATCGTCAAGGATCTGATCCCCAAGCAGCTTCGCGATCCCGACTATATGAGCAAGCGCAACATCCATGTCTTTCGGGAGGGGGCGGAAATCGACCCCCGCACGGTGAATTGGCGCAAGGTCAGCTTGAACTACCTGCCTTATGAGTTACGCCAGGACCCTGACTTGCGCAACCCGATGGGGCGGGTAAAGTTCCTGTTCAACAACAAATTTGATGTCTATCTGCACGACACCCCTGAGAAGAACCTTTTTTCCAGGGAGGAGCGCGCCCTCAGCTCAGGGTGTATTCGAGTCTCACAGGCAGAGGAACTGGCTAGCTTCGCATTGGCCGAAAACGGCAATGGCTGGGACCGGAACGCCGTACGAAAGGCCTTCTTCGGAAAAGAGTCACAAACCGTGACGCTTAGCACGCCACTGCCCGTTTACTTGCTCTATTTTACCGCTTGGGTCGGTAGTGATAACCGTGCCCACTTTCGAAACGATGTCTACCAGCTCGACGATATACCACCATCCTGTCCTGGATTACCGGAACTCCTAGCGAATACCGTTGACTAATCCATTGAGCAATAAAGAATTTTGGAGATAAAACAACATGATATGCCCTGCACGTCGACTTTTTCTTAAAACTGCCGGCGCAACCGGACTGGCCATAGCAGCCCCCTTGGCCAACGCCAATATTACCAAACACCCCGAGGCCGGTGAGCGCGAACTCAGACTCCGCAACCTGCATACCGGAGAGAAACTGAGCGCAACCTTCTGGGCTGAAGGCGAGTACATCAGCAAAGAACTGGCTGCCATCGACCATGTATTACGCGATCATCGCTCTGGTGAAGTGATTCATATGGATCACACCCTGCTGGAACAGATCTACGCCCTGCAACAGCGTCTCAGACACAAGGGCACTATTGAGATCATTTCCGGTTACCGTTCGCCGAGCACTAATGCCATGCTCGCCCGCAACTCCAGAGGTGTCGCCAAAAAGAGCTTCCATATGTTGGGACGGGCTATTGACTTACGCATGCCGGGCGTAGAACTTAAGAATCTGCGCAAGGCCGCTCTGAATCTGAAGGCAGGCGGTGTCGGTTACTACCCCAACTCCAATTTTGTACACCTGGACACCGGACGACCTCGCTTCTGGTAAATCTGCCGTCGCCAAGCAACTGATTCCAAACAAAGCGACAGTCCGGCCAGCAAGAGGCCGGGTTTGGAGCAGCAAACTCCCGTATGCTCGCCAAATAAGCCTAAATAGCTCTCAACGTGATTGAATTCGCATTTCGTACCAGGATTAGCCCTTACACTGCACGCTTGAGAAAAATTCAACTAATCGAGGTCAGGGGGAATAATGAAAATTATCATCTCAACATTTGCACTAATGCTCGCTTTACTGCTCAGCGGATGCGGCAATGATAAGGACACCACCGCTAACGACAGTCAGGCGGAAGCCCCAGCCGCAGCGGCACAAGAAATGAGTGAAGAAGCCACGACTGAAGGGGCCGCTCAGGCAACCGAAGAAGCCGTGGAAGAAGTCGCTGACGATGCCAGCACCGCGATGGAAGGTGTAGTAGAAGAGGCCGAATCGGCCATGGGAGATACGGAACAGCCTTCAGAGGAAGTTACCGAGGAGCCCGCGGCGGAAGGTAGCAACTAAAGCACCGTACCACTGGGCCATGCTGTGGCATGGACTGGAAGAAAAGCCGGCGATTCGCCGGCTTTTTTTTTGTCTGCTCCCGATTCACGATTGTCAGAAAGGCCTATCGTAACGGCCATCACACCATGCGCGTTCGAGCCGTAAGCCCCATTCCGTGCAGCGTGGTGCAATCCATCACTTCACTTTCCTTGTGGTTTCCACCGCAAGGAATTGCCGTTATAGTTAGCATACTTTTATTTAATACGACATTACGACCCGCCGCCACGGCCGCCGTTATCAGCAAGGCCTTGTTTTGCACAAATATCCTTCCATAGTGAACTGACAGGCCATGAATCTGATTCTGATCATTCTGCTGCCCATCCTCGGTGCCCTGTTACCGCCACTGGCCATTCGCTTTGGCCGCAGCGCCAGTGCATGGACAGCCGCAGCCGTCACCATCGCCGCCTTGATGCTGACACTGGCGCCATTGACAGCGGTATTCAACCATACACCTGTAGAGGCCTACTGGACCTGGCTACCGCAGGCCGGACTCGATATTCAGCTGCGTATGGATGGCCTTGCCGCCCTGTTTGTATTGCTGATCCTCGGCATCGGCTTGTTGGTGATCCTGTACGCACGCTATTATCTGTCGGAAAGCGATCCGATGGGGCGCTTCTACGGCATGCTGCTGCTGTTCATGGGGGCAATGCTGGGTATTGCGCTGTCCGATCACCTGATACAACTGCTTATATTCTGGGAGCTGACCTCACTCAGCTCCTTTTTGCTCATCAGTTACTGGCACCATCGCACCGATGCCCGCCGCGGGGCGCGTATGGCGCTGGCCATTACCGGGGCCGGGGGGCTGGCGATGCTGGCCGGTTTCCTGCTGCTAGGGCATATCGTCGGCAGTTACCAGATTTCCGTGATTCTCAACGCCGGCGATCTCATTCGCGCTCACCCGCTTTACACACCGACCTTGCTGTTGATCCTGGCCGGCGCTTTCACCAAATCGGCACAGTTTCCGTTCCATTTCTGGCTGCCTCACGCCATGGCTGCACCCACTCCGGTCAGTGCCTACCTCCATTCAGCCACTATGGTAAAGGCAGGCGTATTCATGCTGGCGCGTCTCTATCCGGCGCTCTCGGGTACCGAACTATGGTTCTTCGTGGTCGGTGGCACTGGTCTGATCACCTTGCTGTTCGCCGCCTATACAGCATTGTTCAAGCATGATCTCAAGGGGCTACTGGCCTATTCCACTATCAGCCACCTCGGCCTTATCACCCTGCTGTTCGGCATCGGCACACCACTCGCTGCCGTGGCGGGTGTGTTCCATATAATCAACCATGCCATCTTCAAGGCCTCGCTGTTCATGGCCGCCGGCATCATCGACCATGAAACCGGCACCCGTGATATGCGCCTGATCAACGGGATGTGGAAATACCTGCCACACACCGCCACCCTGGCAATGGTCGCCGCAGGTTCCATGGCTGGGGTGCCGCTGCTAAACGGCTTCCTCTCCAAGGAGATGTTCTTCGCCGAGACGCTGTATCTGAAAGAACTCGGCTCATTCAGCTGGCTGCTACCCGCAGCAGCTACCCTGGCCGGGGTCTTCGCCGTGGCCTATTCGGCACGCTTTATCCATGACGTGTTCTTCAATGGCGAACCGGTCAACCTGCCCAAATACCCACCGCACGAACCCCCTCGCTACATGAAGATTCCGGTGGAAATTCTGGTCGCCCTGTGCCTGCTGGTGGGGATATTACCTGGCGTCACCGTGGCGCCGATACTTGCGCTGGCGGCAGGGAGCGTACTGAACGGGCCAGTACCCGACTATAGTCTGGCCATCTGGCATGGCTTTAATACCCCCTTCATGATGAGTTTGGTCGCCCTTGCCGGCGGCATCACCCTCTACAGTCAACGCCAACGGCTGTTTGACCTGCGTGATCGGGTGTTCCCCATGCCAGATGCACGAGCCCTGTTCTGGCACGCCATCGAGTGGGTGATGGAGGCGGCCCACAAGGCAACTGCACTACTGGAAAATGGATCACAGCAACGCTACGCGGCGCTGCTACTGCTTTCTGCCGTGGGTGCCATCGCACTCCCCTTCCTGAGTGGGGAGGCAGCACTGACCGGAACACTGCCGCTCACTCCCATTGATGGCATCACTCTACTCGGTGCCCTGGTAATGATGATGTCGGCACTGACCGTTGTCCTCTGGCAACGGCGCCGCCTTGCTGCCGTCATTGCCCTCAGCGTAGTGGGACTGGTGGTCTCGCTCAGCTTTGTGCGCTGGTCTGCTCCCGACCTGGCGCTGACCCAACTCTCTGTGGAAGTGGTCACCATTGTACTCCTGCTGCTCGCCCTGTTTTTCCTGCCGCAGCAGGGAATGGCTGAATCCTCCCCTCTGCGCCGCGGACGCGATCTGCTGCTGGCACTTTGCGCTGGTGGCGGTGTCGGTCTCATCACCTGGGGTATGCTGACGCGACCGTATGAAACCATCGCCGGCTACTACATGGAAAACAGCCTGCCCGGTGGTGGTGGGGCCAACGTGGTCAATGTGATTCTGGTGGATTTTCGCGGCTTCGACACCCTGGGCGAGATCACCGTACTGGCCATTGCAGCCATCGGCATCTATGCGCTGCTCGACAAACTTCATCTGGAGATGCCGGCCACCGATCAGAACGGTAGACGCTGGGCAGAAGAGCGTCACCCAGTAATTCTTGCCCAGATAACCCGCTTTCTCCTCCCGCTGGCGCTGCTGGTATCAGTCTATCTGTTCTTACGCGGTCACAACGCGCCGGGCGGTGGTTTCATCGCTGGCCTGGTGAGTGCTGTCGCGCTGATCCTGCAATATATGGCCAGCGGTATCGACTGGATGCAGGAGAGGTGGCGCGTGCAGTACCACCCGGTAATTGCCAGCGGCGTATTGATCGCCGCCTCGACCGGCGCCGGTAGCTGGCTGTTCGATCACCCCTATCTAACCACCGCCTTCGGCCATTTTCATCTCCCACTAGCCGGTGAGTTCGAACTGGCCACGGCGATGCTGTTCGATCTCGGCGTCTACCTTACCGTTGTGGGAGTGGTAATGCTGATCCTCGCCAACCTGGGCAAGCTGACCCAGCGCTGTGCCGATAATAGGGAAACAGTCTGATGGAAGCCATCGCCTCTCTCACCATTGCCGTACTGGTCGCCTGCGGGGTCTACCTGGTGCTGCGTGCGCGCACCTTTCCGGTGGTGCTCGGCCTGTCGCTCCTCTCCTATGCGGTTAACCTGTTCCTATTCTTCACCGGTCGCTTGGTCACAGGCGCTCCACCGCTGGCAGGTGGCAGCGCACCCACCGCGGATCCGATACCACAGGCGCTGGTACTCACCGCTATCGTCATCGGCTTTGGCATGACCGCCTTCGTCATGATTCTCGCGCTGCGTGCCCGCGGAGAGCTGGGCAACGACCATGTGGACGGCAGGGGGGGCAAATCATGAACCACTGGATCATGGCCCCTCTGCTCGTGCCACTGCTGGCGGGCGTGCTCAATCTGCTACTGGTAAGCCGCGGCCCCGGCCTGCAACGCACCATCTCCCTCGTAGCCACTATCGTCATGACGGCAGTGGCCATCCACCTCATGGGTATGGCGGCTGAAGACGAAATCGTCATCTATCAGCTCGGCAACTGGGCAGCCCCCTTTGGCATCGTGCTGGTGCTGGATCGCCTCAGCGCCCTGCTATTGCTGCTCACCGCTATAGTGGGACTGTTCAGCCTGATTTATGCCGCTAACGGTGATGACCGGCGCGGACGTGACTTCCATGTGCTATTTCAGCTACAGCTGCTTGGAATCAATGGCGCCTTTCTCACCGGTGACCTGTTCAACCTGTTCGTCTTCTTTGAGATCCTCTTAATCGCCTCCTACGGCCTTGCACTGCATGGTTTTGGCACGAAACGTACCCGCGCCAGCTTGCACTATGTAGTACTGAACCTCATCGGCTCCAGCCTGTTTCTCATTGCCGTCGGTACTCTCTATGCTGTCACCGGCACGCTGAACATGGCCGATCTGGCGCTGAAGGTGGCCGCCAGCGCACCGGAGCAGACTACCCTGCTGCGCGTCAGCGCCCTGCTGCTGCTGGTGGTGTTTGGACTGAAAGCGGCGCTGCTGCCGCTTCATCTGTGGCTGCCGGCGCTCTATGGCAACGCTATTGCCCCAGTGGCGGCACTGTTCGCCATCATGACCAAAGTGGGTGTTTATGCCATCCTGCGCACCTATACACTGATCTTCCCTGCTGACGGCGCGGCCCCGGATGTGGCTGGCGACTGGCTACTGCCGCTGGCGCTGCTCACGCTGGCCGTCGGTGCTGTCGGGGTACTGGGGAGCCAGCGGCTGCGTGAACTCATCGCCTATATGGTGGTGGTATCAGTGGGTACCCTGCTGGCGGGTATTGGCCAGTTCAATGTCGGCGGCATTACCGCTGCCCTCTACTATCTGCCCCACACCACCCTGGTCACCGCCGGTCTGTTCCTGCTGGCCGATCTCATCGCGCGCCAGCGCGGGAGCGTCGGCGATCATTTTTCCCTGGGCGCACCGCTCACCCAGCCCACGATGCTGGGTGTGCTGTTCTTCCTCAGTGCAGTAGCTGCCGCCGGCATGCCACCCCTCTCCGGCTTCATTGGCAAGCTGCTGCTACTCAAGTCGGTGGTGCCGGAACAGGCCGCCTGGCTATGGGGTATTGTGCTCACCGGTAGCCTGGCCGGCCTCATCGCCTTGAGCCGCGCCGGCAGCCGTATCTTTTGGAAGACCGAAGGTGAACGCGCTACCGCGGGCCGGGCAAGTCCGGCCACGATAATCCCCACCGCGCTTCTTCTGGCGATGAGTGTGATGATGACACTTTTCGCCGCCCCGATTACCCGCTATGCAGAGGCCACCGCCATACAGCTGCTGTCACCGCAGCAGTACATCGGTGCCGTGCTCAGCCTGGAGAAACTGCCATGAAACACTGGCTCCCCCAACCCCTGCTCAGTCTGTTCCTGTGGCTGGTCTGGCTACTGCTGGTCAACACGGTGTCACCGGGTCATCTGTTACTCGGAGCTGTACTCGCTGTGATACTGCCGCTGCTCACTTCCTGCTTCTGGCCAGATCGTCCCCACGTCCATAGCCCATGGAGGCTGCTGCGCTACATTGCCGTACTGTTGTGGGACATCGGCCTGGCCAACCTCACGGTAGCCAGGCTCATTCTCGGTCCAACGCGCCGGTTACGGCCGGGTTTTATCCACCTGCCACTGACGTTGGAAAGCGAATTCGCCATCAGCGTGCTGGCCAGCACCATCTCGCTTACGCCAGGCACTGTCTCCTCCAACCTCAGTTCGGACCGCAAGACACTGTTAATTCACGCCCTCGACATCGAAAACGAGGCTGAAGAGATTGCTCACATCAAACAGCGTTACGAGAAACCGTTGAAGGAGATCTTCGAACAATTCGCCGGGGACGAATCAGCGCGCAAGCCCGGAAAGGGCGCAGCGCAGGGAGACACCGAACAATGCTGAACGCCGCCATCACATTCGCCTTCATCTGTATCGCTGCCGCCCTGCTGCTTAACTTCTGGCGCCTGATGCGCGGCCCCGAGCTGCCCGATCGCATCCTCGCGCTAGACACCATGTATATCAACACCATCGCCCTGCTGGTGTTGTTCGGCATTTACCTCGATCTCACTGCCTTTTTCGAGGCAGCACTGCTCATCGCCATGATGGGTTTCGTCGGCACTGTTGCGCTGTGCAAATACCTGTTGCGCGGCGACATCATCGAATAGGAGACAACGACATGCTGGAAATCCTCATCTCCCTGTTTCTGATCATTGGTGGCACATTTGCCCTGATAGGCTCTATCGGTCTGGCCCGTCTGCCCGATTTGTTCATGCGCCTGCACGGCCCAACCAAGGCCACCACCCTCGGCGTCGGCGGTATCCTTGTCGCCTCGGTACTGCACTTCAGCAAAAGCGGCGACGGTCTCAGCCTGCACGAGCTACTGGTCACCCTGTTCCTGTTCATAACCGCGCCTATCAGTGCCTACCTCATCGCCCGCGCCATGCTGCACCTGCGTGGCGAAGGTACGAAACGCCTGGGCAGAGGAAAGGAAAAGCCGCTTTAAACGCGTTGGTGTTCACCACCAAATGCATTCGGTTAACTAAATCAGACCACGCATTTTGACGAGACAAAAAAAGCAGCCAACCTGGCTGCTTTTTTCTCAAACTGCACCCCGTCCTTTCATCGCACTGCCGAAACCAATCGAGCATCCCAGCAGAAAAGAAGACAATAAAAAAGACTCCCCTACCCCAAAAAGTTTCACCTCAGGGGGAGACGTACTCCTACTATTTCTTCTTGCTGCGACGCAGGCGCGAGCTGAGACGCCGCGCCAGTTCACCGAACAGCTCGGTCTGGGTCGGATGGGGATGAATGGCGTTGCCGACCTGTTGCAGGGTCAACTCACCCTCGACCATCATCACTGCCTCGCCGATCAAGGTGTCGGTGTGATCGGCCAGCAGGTGCACACCGATGACCTTCCCGCTCCCCTTCTCGGCGACGATCTTGATCATCCCGGCAGTCTCACCGGTGATCATCGCCTTGGCATCGATGCTCATCGGCACTTTCACTTCGGCCGCATCGATACCTTTGGCCTTGGCCTGCTCCATGGAGAGGCCGACGAAGCCGGCTTCGGGACGGGTAAAGATCACTCCCGAGTCCTTGGACTCGTTATAGACCATATCCTCGCCGAGGATCGTAGCGGCGGCGACACGCCCCTGCTGACCGGCGGTATGCGCCAGCATCAGCCCGCCGATGACATCGCCGACAGCAAAGATGTGCGGTACCGAGGTACGGCAGCGGTTATCGGCCTTAATCACACCGTTCTCCACCGCCACACCGGCGGCCTCCAGCTTGAGCGGATCCAGCACCGGGCGCTTGCCGGTAGCCATCAGCACATAGTCACAGTCGAAGCGGTGTTCGCCCTCACCATCCTCGTAAACCAGCTCCATCTTGCCAGCCTCTCCTTCCACCACCTTGGTGGTGGCGTTGGTCTTGATGGTGAGGTTGGGATCGTTCTCCAGCACGGCAATGAGCTGTTTGGCGATCTCCGGCTCGACCTCGGCCAGTATGCGCTCGTGGCGCTCCAGCAGCACCACCTCGGTGCCGAAGTCCTGGAAGATCTGCGCCATCTCCATGCCGATGGCGCCGCCGCCAACGACGCCCAGCCGCTTCGGCACCGCTTTGAGGCCCCATACGGTGTCGGAGGTGAGCACACCGCCGGCTTCCACGCCCTCGCGGGCGCCGGGGATCGGCGGTACGAAGGGCGGTGCACCGGTGGCAATCACGGCGCAGCCAAAGGTGATGTGCTCCCCTTTCGAGCCGCCACCCAGCGGGGCGCGTGTATGGGGCTCATCGCTGTTGCCGGAGGTATCGATGAACAGGCGGTGCTCGCTTTCGAAGAAGGCGAAGCCCTGGATCACCTTGATCTTGACCCCCTTGTCGGTGTTGAGCGCCATCTTGCCGCGCTCCTCGAGCACACCGCGGCGGTGCGCCTCGAGCTTGCCCCAGTCGGTCTTCGGCTGGTTGGTACCGGTGATACCCAGCAACTCGTCGTGGGCACGGTCACGGATGCGGTCCGCCGCCGCGCGCCACGCCTTGGAGGGGATGCAGCCGCGCCACAGGCACTCGCCGCCGGGGAAGGGCGCGTCGTTGACCATCGCCACTTTGAGGCCATGGCCGGCCAGGTCGCGGGCGCAATCTTCGCCCCCGGGGCCACCGCCGATGACGACCACATCGTAGTCCCAGTTGCCCTCGGGGATGGCCGGACCGAGCGGACCCATCCAGCTCTCGGGTTGCTCGATCATCTCTTTCAGGGTATTGAGGTAGGCTGCCACCTCGGCACCGTTAGCGACGCGGTGATCGGCAGTGATGGTCAACGGCATGCCCTGCTCGGTAGCCGCCGCGATCGCCAGGATGGCGGCGGTGCCAGGGGTGGGAATGGCGTCGAAGTAGCTGACGCCGTACATCCCCATATTGGAGACCATGAAGGTGGGATTGGCGTACTCCTCGGGGGCGAGGCGGCGCTTGCGCGCCCGCTCCACCAGCCCCTTCCAGCTGTCGTTGAGCTCCTCCAGCGGACGGGACTCACACCCGCGCAGCACCGGCACCACCAGGCCGCCACCATCGGCGGTCACCGCCATGCCGATATCGACATTGTCGCGCTCCACCAGCTTGTCCACCGGCTGGTAAGCCCAGTTGATGGAGGGATGCTTTTTGATCGCCTCGGCACAGGCCTTGGCAATGGCCACGGTGACCGAGACCCCCTTCTTCTTCGCCGCCTTGATCAGTGCATCGGGCTGGGCGTTGATCGAGACATGGAAGGTCGGCATGGTCAGCGAGGCGGTCATGGAGGCGGAGACCGCCTTCTCCATGGCGCTCATCGGCCGGCCGTGACCCGGCACCTGAATATGCGGCAGCACGTGGGCCGGTACCTGTTCGGCCACCTCGGTGGGACGGGCCACCGGCTGGGCCTTGCGCACGTCCTCGGCGAGGATCTCGCCGTTCGGGCCTGTGCCGTGGAGGTTGTTCAGGTTAACGTTGAGCGAGGCGGCCAGCTTGCGCGCATAGGGGGTGGCCTGCTTGTTGGCAGGACGCGCAGCCGGCGTGACATCACCGGCCTCAGGAGCCGTTGCTGCAGCCTGCGCCGTGACGGCGGGCTTCTGCGCCGCAACCGGGGTCGCCTTTTTTGTTGCGCCTGCCGTACCGACGGTGGCGGACTCCTTCACCACCTGCTCCTCGCTGTCGACCAGGAAAGCCATCGGCTCGCCTACCGGGACGCTTGAATCGACCTCGACGCGTGGACCGGAGAGATAACCCTCGCGGAATACTTCCACGTCCATAATCGCCTTATCGGTCTCCACCGTGGCAACAATATCGCCGCGCGTGATCTTCTCGCCAAGCTCCTTTTCCCAGCTCACCACCACGCCCTCGGTCATCGTATCGGAGAGCTGTGGCATCTTGATGGTGTAGCTGGCACCCACTGGTACATTCCCTCCAACGGCGGCCACCTCTGGCTCAGGAGAATCCGCGGGCACGGGCTCGGCAGCCGCTGTAGCTGCAGGCGCCTCACCCTCACCGGTCTGCACTTCATCGGCACTAGCCACCAGGTAAGCTATCGCCTCACCTACGGGGATAGTAGCGTCCACTGGGGCGATGGGACCGGAGAGGTAGCCCTCGCGGAACACCTCCACATCCATGATCGCCTTGTCGGTCTCCACCGTGGCGACGATATCGCCACGCTCGATTTTGTCGCCGACCTGCTTCTCCCAGCTCACCACCACCCCCTCGGTCATGGTGTCGGAAAGCTGGGGCATTTTGATTACGTAGGTTTCACTCATATTTTTTATCTTTCAACGCAAGGAGCGCAAAGACGCAAAGTACGCAAAGCTATTAATGGATTCTTGGTCATCACATAAAGCCCGGCAACTTTGCCCCTATCACCCCTCGCGTTTTCACATTGATGTTTTTCGACAATATTGCTGCAGCAGCAGAGTTGGCTTGTACAGCTCATGGTCATGACTCGCCGTTCCTTTGCGAACTCTGCGTCTTTGCGCCCCTTGCGTTTCAGCTTTTACCGAACAGCTTCAAAACAGCGTTGACCACATCCTTCGCCGTTGGGATGGAGATCTTCTCCAGGCCACGGTTGTAGGGGATCGGTACGTTTTTGGCCGAGACGCGCAGCGGCGGTGCGTCCAGTTCGAAGAAGCACTCTTCATTGATGATCGCCATCACCTCGCTGCCGACGCCGACCGGAGCTTCGGCCTCCTCGACGATCACCACACGGTGGGTCTTGGCGACGGAGGCCTTGATGCCCTCGCGATCCAAAGGCGCCAGGGCGTAGAGGTCGACCACCTCGGCATTGATGCCGTGCCTGGCCAGCTCATCGGCTGCCTGCAGGCACCAGTGCACCGAAATATTGTAGGCGAAGAGGGTCACATCGGCCCCTTCGCGCGCCACCTCCGAGCCCTCCAGCGGCATGAAGTACTCCTCGTCAGGCACCTCATCCTTCATGTTGTACATCAACTCGTGTTCGTTGATGAACACCGGATCATTGCAGCGCACGGCAGACTTGAGCAGGCCGTAGGCCTGGCGTGGATTGGAGGGGGTGACCACCCGCAGGCCGGCGATACCCATGAACACCTTCTCCATGCGTGCCGAGTGCTGCGCACCGAGCTGGTGGGCGCAACCGCCCGGGGAGCGGAACACCACCGGAGCCTCAAGCTGGCCGCCGGACATGTAGCGGACTTTGGCGGCGGAGTTGAACATCTGGTCCATTGCCAGCCAGGCGAAGTTGACCGACATGATCTCGATAATCGGCCGCACGCCGAGAAACGAAGCACCGATCCCCAGACCGGTGTAACCTCCCTCGGAAATGGGGGTATCGATCACTCGCTCCTCGCCATACTTATCGTAGAGCCCAGAGGTGGCCTTATAGGTACCACCGGCAACCCCGATATCCTCACCCATGCAGATCACCAGGGGATCTCGGGCCATCTCTTCATCGTGGGCGCGTCGAATCGCTTCCCAATACATCAGCTCAGCCATTAGTTCGCCCCCCCTTTGACCCATGGATCATTTTCCGCTAACACATATTTTTCCAGTTCACTCAGGTCGGGCTCGGGCGACTGTTCACAGTAAGGAATAATGTCGTTTTCGATCGCGTCGATGATTTCCTTGTCCATCACCTTATAATCATCCTCACTGATCTCGCCGGCGTCGATCAGGCGATCACGAAGGATGATAATCGGATCGCGCTTGCCCCACTCTTTCTCTTCCTCTTTCGAGCGATAGACATTGGAGTCGGACATGGAGTGACCACGGTAACGGTAGGTCATCAGCTCTAAAAGGTACGGGCCCTTGCCAGAGCGCACGTGATCCACGGCAACCCTGGCCGCCTTGTAGACCTCATCGATATCCTGGCCATCGGTCTGAGCAGAGGGAATATCATAGCCACAGGCACGCTTGTACTGATCATGCACCGCGGTGGAGCGTTCGATACGGGTGCCGATGCCGTAGAGGTTGTTCTCAGTCACATAGAGCACCGGCAACTTCCACACGGCGGCCATGTTCAAGGATTCATGGAAGGTGCCCTGATTATTGGCGGCGTCGCCAAGGAAGCAGATGGCGATCTCATCGCCTCCCTTGAGTTTGATCGCCTTAGCCATGCCGGCGGCCAGCGGGAAGGGACCACCGACCAAGGCGTAGCCGCCCATGAAGCGGTGTTCGGCGTCGAAGATATGCATTGAACCTCCACGCCCTTTGGAGCAGCCGGTCTCCTTGCCGAACAGCTCGGCCATCACCGCCTTGGGGTCAGATCCGCACTTAATAGCATGGACGTGGTCACGGTAACCGGTAATAACGTAGTCATGACCGGGCCGGGCTGCCTCCATCACGCCATGAGCACACGCCTCCTGGCCGGGATAGAGATGAAGGAACCCCCCTATCTTACGTTCAACATAGGCTTCGTAACAGCGTTCTTCGAACCGGCGCGCGAACAGCATTTCACGCAGCAGCCGTTTTTTGTCAGCGGCGTTCATGGCGCTCCCTTCTAATCTGCTAGTGTATGAATTGTCTGGTCCTCTGAATGACAATATAGAGGACCGATGCAGCAAAGGACGATATGTTCGACCTTTCATCATCCAAGGTCAAGAAAAAACCGACACTTTTCCTCGGTTATAGAAAAAACAACAGCAAAAACATATAATTGCAGACATGCGAAGAACCGGATACCATGCCCAATCAACAATCACTGCAATAACAACCAAAATAATCTGATGCATACCAAGGCACGAGACATCGCGCAGCGCTGGTTAGATGAACTGGCCTTCAGCGCAGCAACCTGGAACCTCGATTCCCATATGGCCCTGGTTTCCAGGCAGGTGAAGGTTCTCGGCCTCCCCGGCGTCAAAGTCGTTGATTATCCAGGGTGGCTGAAGCGTCGCTCCAACGAATTCAACAAGAAGCTGCTGCGCAGCCTCAGTTACCGGCTGGTTAATATCCTTTTATTCGAAGAGGACAGCCTGCTGTTTACTGTGATTGAGACGATAAAGTCCAACCGTGGCCAGATCATTACGGTCGACAAGGCGATCAATCTCCGTCTGGAGGATGATGGGATGTGGCGGGTCGTTCAGGAGCGGATTGACCGCATCGAGCTCAACTAGTCAACTAGCGGCGGCGATTATTGTGCCTCGCTCGCATCCGGCTCTTCTGGCCCAGGCCGTGGCCAGGCCCGCAGAATGGCACTGAACAGCGTCGCCAGCGGGATGGCAAAAAAGACGCCCCAGAAGCCCCACAACCCACCAAACACCAGCACTGCCACGATGATTGCTACTGGATGCAGGTTCACCACCTCGGAGAACAGCAACGGCACCAGCACGTTGCCATCCAGCCCCTGAATAATGCCGTAAGCCACCATCAGCCAGATAAAATCGGCGCCCCCCCCCCATTGAAAATAGGCTATCAAGGCCACCGGGATGGTGACCACCGCCGCGCCGATATAGGGAACGACCACAGAGAGTCCTACCAGAACCGCCAGCAATAGGGTGTACTTGAGCCCCATTAGCGCGAACACGACAAAACTGGCCACACCGACAATAAGGATCTCCCAGAACTTGCCACGCACGTAGTTGCCCAACTGGAGGTCCATTTCATGCCATACCTCGTTGGTCAGGCCGCGCTCCGCAGGCAGGAAACTGGTAACCCAGGCGACAATTCGGCTCTTGTCCTTGAGAAAGAAAAACACCAGCAGAGGCACCAGGATGAGGTAGACCAGTAGAGTGATGAGACCGGGGATCGAGGCGAGCGAGAGTGACAGGATACGCTGCCCCTGCACCGTCATCTCCTTGCGCAGCAACTCGATCACCTCTCGAATTTGCGCTTCAGAGATAAAGGCATAGTGCTCGGGCAGCGTCAGCAGCGACTGCTGGCCGTGGCTCAGGTAGTTGGGCAGTTCACGCACCAGCTCAGCCGTCTGCTCCCAGAGCAGCGGCACCACAGCAAACAGGAGGAAGAGGAGAAAGGCCATAAAGATCACAAACACCAGCAACACCACACGCAAACGTGGCGCGCCGCGACTCTCCATGGTGGCGATGATCCCTTCGAGTAAATAGGCGATAACAATGCTGGCCAACACCGGCGCCAGCATCTTGCCCATAGTCAGCACTACCGTGAATCCACCGATCAACAGCACGGCGAGCAGCACCGCTTGCGGGTCGGAGAAGTAGCGATGGAACCATTGGCGGATGATGTCCATCATTTCTTGCCCGCCTCCTTGAGCAGTTTCTCCAGCTGACGCAGAAACATCTGTTCCAGATCGTCAATCACCTCTGGGGCAGGGCGCCCCTGCATCAAGTGTTGTGCCATCAGTCCAGAGGCTTCATGCAGCAGCTTGGAATGGTCGAGCATGGGGTAGGTCTCCCGCAGACGCTTCATAGCCGCCACCACACTCTCCTCCGCTGGTCGCGGAATCGTTAGCGGCTCAAGCGATACCGGCTCGGCCGGCTCACAGCGGGAAGCAAGAAACTCGGCAAAATCCAGCAGGCTCTTACGATCCGCCTCCGGCAACTGAGCATAGAGCTCGACGAGACGTTTGTCCGGCCTGTCGCCAGATTTCCCTTTAATGTGCATATTAGCGGTTATCGGAGAGGATTTTATTAAGTGAAACAGATAGTTGCAGACCGTAAACCATCATGGATGCTCACTACAGTAATTCCGCGCAAAATCGAGCAACATCTCCATCGCGCGCAGACGGAATTTCTGTTTCTGGTGTACGAAAGAGAAGGGGCGCTCAATGGGATGCTCAAGATTGATCGCTATCAGTGAACCTAGCTTGAGCTCCTTTTCGATGGTCGCGCGGGAGAGAATGGAGATCCCCATACCGGCTTCAACAGCGCCCTTAACTGCCTCTGGACTGCCCAACTCCATCACAATATTGAGATCGGCTGGATTGGCACCGGCAGCAGTCATCGACTCCAGCATCACCTCGCGGGTGCCGGAGCCCTCTTCACGGCAAATATAGGGATACCGGGTCAGTTCGGTGATCGGTACACTTTTTTCAGTGGCCAGCTCATGTCCGGGTGGCACAATAAGCACCATCTGGTCCATGCGGCAGTTCTCGACCACTAGGTTCTTGTTGCTGACCGGTGCCTCGACCACACCGAGATCAATAACGTTGTTCTCCACCATGGAGACAATCCCGTCGGTATTGGCCACCTGCAGTCGAATGGAGACCTCGGGATACTTGGCCTTGAAGTCACCAAGCAGTGCCGGGAGCATATACTCGGCGATGGTAGTACTGGCCCCAAGCAGCAGCACACCGCTAACCTCGCCCGTCAGATCCCGCACCGAGTTCTCCATCTCGGCGTAGAGGGAAAATATCCTGTCAGCATATTTGTAGACCCGCTCACCGGCTTCAGTCAGGCTGATGCGATTGTGGGTTCGGTCAAACAGCCGGGTATTAAAATACTCTTCCAGCTGGCGCACCTGGAAAGTTACCGCTGGCTGCGTCATATGCAGTGACTCCGCTGCCTTGGTAAAGCTCAGCAACCTCGCCACGGTATGGAACACCTGTAACCGTCGATCCGCCATGACTACCTAATCTCCATAATATTCAACATGATTATTTGTTCTTATGACGATTAAGCATACTTTATAACTCAGCGGGGGTACAACGTCTGTCGGTCTCACACCGAAAGCCCATTTCTCAATGTGCTGCGGGCGGCTCTCCCCCCTCATCTTGCTCATACAGCGTATAGTCATCCAGCTCCAGATTCATCGCCGTGATCCGTTGTCCGAGCAGGCTGATTTCACCGCTGCGGCGCAACTCACTGTCACCGCTGAATTCGAAACGATAGAGTCGCAACAGCCGCACCCGGCCACTGGCATCACGGCGCGGACGGATCCGGGCAAGTGCAACGGTTTCATCAAGCAACTGTAGGGAATGGCGCTCACAAGCCCTGCGTGCGGCCACTACCGCCGCCTCCTTCGCCAGGGTGCTATCGTACCAGTACCAGCCCAGCCCCAGCAAAATTACAATCAGTAAAACTTCCACATCTTCTCCCGTTATCATCGGCGAACCAGATTTTATGTAGCGTCAGCATCGTGGCTCTTAGTATCGGCACCGGCTCATTTCCCCGGACCCACCTTAACACCCCCATCGGCCTTTTTTTCTGGTTTTGTCCGTCAATCACCCAGGCAAGTGCTTTATTACGTCTAGCTGAGCGCAAGCCAGCAGAAAGCTAAAGTTAGCCAGTTTGTTCAACTGTACGTGACCGTTATTCACGTATACTCCCTACCTGTGTTTCAGCTAGAAAACCAAAAATCCAACACCCTAACTCCAGCAGGCACACTGGTACCTCCAGGGCTGCGGGGGTTCGAACGTCGAAAGGGGATTTTGCCAATGGCCAATGACAATAATGACTGCCTCACCTTTTATACGCATTATGTAGTTCAGGAAAACAATCAATAGACACGGAGTGAATGACTAATGAATTTTCTAAGACTAAAAAAAACCCTGTGGGTCCTTCTGACCCTCAGTCCTCTGGCGCTACTCTCCGGCTGCAGCAGCGGAGGTGATGGGGGGAATATTCCAGTAACAACCTACACCATAGGCGGTACCCTCACAGGCCTTGCCGGGGGCGAGAGCCTACTGCTGCAAAACAACGGTGCCGATGACCTCTTGCTCACCACCGAAGGCCCCTTCACCTTCGCCACCCCTGTGATAGAGGGCGGCGGCTATAACGTCACCATCAAGACCAATCCCGGCGGCCAGCAATGCACGGTGGTGGATGGCGGCGGCAGCGTAACCGCTAACGTGAATACCATTGATGTGCAGTGCTTCACCTCCGTTGCGCTCGAGGCCCACGCTTACCCCGGAGCAGTCCGGCTGAACTGGAGCAATAGCGGTGCAGCGAGCTATGATCTTTACTATTCAACCGACCCGGCCTGCGATATCAACTTCATCGATAGCTGTGCCGGGGGCACCCTGGTGGCCGGGGTCAGCTCCCCCCATGATGTCATCGGCCTTAGCAATGGCACCCTTTACACCTTCTGGCTGAAAGCCGGCTACAGCGGCGCCTACAATATCGTTTCCATAAGCGGGGCGCGGCCAAACAGCTTTGCCGCTAACGGCTCAATACAAGACATTGCTATCGCTGCCGACGGCACGGTCTATCTCGGTGGTGATTTCACCCGCGTCGGCGCAGTGGCAGGAGGATTTGCCGCCCTTCGCACCGAGTCCGTGGGCGTCGCCCCCTCCCCGCTGGTTGATGGTAT
The DNA here is from genome assembly GCA_041563315.1 of Thiohalomonadaceae bacterium. Lineage (GTDB taxonomy): Bacteria > Pseudomonadota > Gammaproteobacteria > Thiohalomonadales > Thiohalomonadaceae > JBFEYJ01. The sequence continues at coordinate 1,386 of JBFFNE010000004.1, read as the reverse complement.
GGTCGTGGATCTTGTCTCCGATGGCGCCGGAGGCTGGTATATTGGCGGTAGCTTCACCCAGGTTGACGGGATTCAACGCAATAACATCGCCCATGTTCTGGCCGACGGCAGTGTCGGACCGTGGAATCCGGGTGCTGACGGCCCGGTCATCGCACTCGCCCTCAGCGGCACCACCCTCTATACCGGTGGCATATTCACCACCATTGGGGGGCAGCCACGTAACAGCCTCGCCGCCCTTGATACCACCGTGGACACCAATAACGCCACGGACTGGGATCCGGCCCCCACGAACGCGTTGTCCCCCTCACAATCATTTGTTAACGTTCTCGCCCTTAACGGCACCACGATCTACGTCGGGGGTACTTTCACCGACATTGGCGGAGCCCCGCGTAACAACATCGCAGCGCTCGATACCACGGTCAACACCGGCAACGCCACGGATTGGGATCCCAATACCAACGGTGGCGTTGAATCACTCGCTCTTAGCGGCAGCACCCTCTATGTGGGTGGCCGTTTCAACACCATTGGCGGACTGGCACGCAACGGTCTTGCCGCCCTTGATACAACCGTAAACACAAACATGGTCACGGCCTGGGATCCCGCTCCCATATCTGTGGTAGGACCCACATCCACAGCTATTAGTGCGCTAGCCCTTGACGGCACCACGCTCTACGTCGGCGGTTATTTCACCGACATCGGCGGGGCCCCGCGAAACAACATCGCGGCACTCGATACCACGGTGAATACGGGCAACGCCACGGATTGGGATCCCAATGCCCGTGGCGGCATTTACTCACTCGTTCTTAGCGGCAGCACCCTCTATGTGGGGGGCTATTTTAGTGAGATCGGTGGTCAGCCACGTCGAGGCATCGCTGCCCTCGACACCACGGTGGCAATCAACAATGCGACGGCCTGGAACATAACCACCGGGCAGGTCCATGCCATCGGCATAAGCGGGGGTACCGTGTATGTGGGAGGAAATCTTGGAAGCATCGGTGGCATAGCACGCAACTATCTCGCGGCACTCGACCCCAATGGAAATCCGACCGCCTGGAATCCCAATGCGGATGCGATGGTGTGGTCACTGGCATTAAGCGGGACCACCCTGTATGTCGGGGGTAACTTCAGCGCCGTTGACGGCCTGGGGCGCCGCCACCTCGCCGCGATTGACACCACCCGGGATACCGCCAACATCACAGCCTGGGATCCCGGTACAAATGGTTCTGTTCTCGACTTGGCCGTGAGCGGCAATACTGTCTACGCTGGAGGGGGATTCGCCACGGCCGGCGGCGTTACTCGCAACAATATCGCCGCGCTCGACGCCACCACGGGCGCAGCCACAGCCTGGAATCCCGATGCTGACAATACCGTCTGGTCCATCGCCGT
>JBFFNE010000003.1:0-74799 GCA_041563315.1 Thiohalomonadaceae bacterium | reverse complement strand
GCCACCTTGCTTCTCGATGCGCGAAACCACGGAAGGAGTGATTTCGAGACCTTGTCCGGTACTTCCGGTACACGGTTGCATAGATCGAAGTATGCACGTCTCCGATACTGAAATAATCTATATCAGAAGAACGCATCTATTGTGTGCATTAGATACCGCATGCTTTAAAACATACGACAAGTGTTTGATGGGTTGCACAGTATTCGCATTAGGTATGTCTATAAAGATCTGTGCGAGATTCTACTTTGCTTTCTCAGAATGGTTTCGTACTATCAGTTTGACTGGGGAATTTTATGTCAAACAACAATATTAGAAAGAGTATTGCTCTAGGGTCGGTTGCCATTCTATTGCTAGTAGAATTTGGCATGTTCCACGACTTTATTTATCCCTTTCGCTACCTGTGGACTCAAGGAAAGATAGTCGAACTCACCCTGTCACTGGCTTTGTTCATCTGGAGTCTGTTAGGTGTATTCCTGATATTCTTTAGTGGCCGCAGTCGTCTTCGCAAAATAACGTTACCTTTTTTCATATTCTTCTACATCTTTAACATTGGCACCTTCAATATCGCCAACTCGCCGATTGATTTCCAGCAAGCCGTCATTATTGTGGAGAATTTTCAATGGTGGTTTTGGGCAGTGGTCGAGAATTATGGCTTGGCTGTACTGCCTGGGTTCATAATCCTTATCCCAATCATTATTCTTGTTGAACGCTTACCCGAACTATCAAAAGTCAATTTCCACAAAAAAGCCTATTTCGTTCCAATAAGCGCAGTAGTGCTTACCACTGTTGGCCTCCAATATAGCCACGGTTTTTTCGATCGATACCCTTCCTTTTTCAGGGTACCGGCAATGTTTGTATTTGCCGGCAAAAGTCGCCTTTACGATGGTAAAAGGGCTGAGGTTGCTTACTCGGACCCTCTGAGTGCACGGGTAGAGAAAATCATCCTGATTGTGGATGAAAGTATCCGTGCTGACATTCTGGGAATCAATGGCTACGAAAAAAACACGACCCCCTATCTTCGCTCTCTGCAGACTGGAGTCGTAAATTTTGGGTTAGCCGCCGCTTCTACGAACTGCAGTGATTATTCCAATCTTGTCCTCAGGACGGGAGTGCGAAAAGAGGAGATTCCAGATTTTGATCAAATGAGCCTGAAGACACCGTCGATTTGGCAATTCACCAGGAAGGCGGGGTTTTACAACATTTATCTGGATGCCCAGAGTGAAGTGGAATGGGCGAACTACCAAAACTTCATGAATGAACATGAGGTCTCTTTCGTCGATAAACTCATTAGAGTTCGTCAGAAGATTGCCTATGAAAGCGACGGAGTTGCTAGTGAAAAGTTAATGGAATATCTAACGCAACCCGGCAAGACCTTTATCATACTTAATAAATACGGTATGCATTTTCCCTACTTCAGGAGCCATCCCAAAGAGTACGATATTTTCACCCCTGTTCTTAATCCGGGTGAACCAATGAATGACAGGGAGAAGTCGCTGAATTCTTATATGAATGGAATACGCTGGAGTGTTGATGACTGGTTTAAAGGGCTGTTATCCGAAAGCGGGGAGTTTAAGCATTACGTCATTATCTATACCGGTGATCATGGGCAAAACATCGTCAACGACGGAACTTTGGCTACTCACTGTAGGCCGAGAGCAAATCGTTTTGAAGGCATTGTGCCCATGATGGTGTTCTCCAATGTCCCGGAAATACTGGAAAGGTTCAAGGCAACTCAAGTGGCTAGTTACGACAAGACGAGTCATTTCCAGATATTTCCGACGCTACTTGGACTTGCTGGTTATGAAGAACCTTGGGTCAAAAGCCGTTACGGTGTATCTCTGAGTGAGCCACCTGATACCTCGCCGGAATTTTTTGTTGGTGATCTCCATGGGCGTGGTTCAGTCAGAGAATGGATCTCGATATTTCCCACAGAATCTGAAATGGCGCGTATCTCGCCAAGTGTGAAGAATTGACTTCAGGGGAGTAAATGCCTTACACCTAGCCAAAGGCGGGAGAGATCATGATGAGGTGGCAAGATCTCTCAGGGCTGACCGTCCAAGGGAGATCCCACGGAGATAACTCCGCTCATACGCTACTTTACATAATAGATATTATGCGCATAATCGGTATCAGCAAATAATGAAATTAAGGAAGTTACCGCATGACCTTTAACAACGAATTTCCGTTACAGGAAGAAATTATTTATCTCAACCATGCTGCGGTTTCGCCCTGGCCACAGCGTACTGTTGAAGCGGTTAAACGCTTTGCCGAACAAAACGGTTATCAGGGTTCACTCGATTATCCTCAGTGGCTGGAGACTGAAGCACAGCTCCGCGAGCGACTAGCCACTCTGATTAACGCGCCATCCTCCGACGATATCGCGCTGGTCAAGAATACCTCGGAAGCGCTGTCATTTATTGCCTACGGCCTTGAGTGGCAGTCAGGCGATAACGTGGTGAGTAGCAACCTGGAGTTTCCCTCCAACCGGATCGTTTGGGAGTCGCTGGCGCCTCAGGGGGTTGAGTTACGCCAGGCCGAGCTCTCCGCTCATGACACGCCCGAGGATGCGCTCTTTGCGCTAGTTGATGAGCGTACCCGGCTGATTGCCATCAGTTCTGTACAGTACGCCACAGGTCTGCGCATGGATCTCAATCGGATCGGAGTGTTTTGTCGCCAACACGGGATCCTTTTTTGTGTCGATGCGATTCAGAGCATCGGCGCGGTAGAGTTTGATGTGCAGGCCATGCAGGCCGATTTTGCCGCCGCCGATGGCCATAAGTGGATGATGGGCCCGGAAGGCCTGGGACTCTTCTATTGCCGCCCGGAGCTTCGCGAAAAACTAAAACTGACCCAATTTGGCTGGCATATGGTGGAGGCCGTGGGTGATTTTGACCAATTGGAGTGGCAAGCGGCCTCTTCCGCACGCCGATTTGAGTGTGGCAGCTCGAATATGCTGGGGATCCATGCACTCGAGGCCAGTGTGTCGCTACTGCTGGAAACCGGGATGGCGCAGGTGGAGACACTGGTGCTGGAGCACAGCCGTTTTTTGATCGAGCGGCTTTCGGCTATGGGGATGACCGTTGTGACACCGTACGAGCCTGACCGTCATGCTGGCATCGTCAGCTTTTCCTCGTCGGCTACAGATACCTCGCTACTGTTCGAAGAGCTTTCGAATAATGGGGTTTTCTGCGCCTGTCGCGGCGGTAATATCCGGTTTTCTCCACACTTTTATACACCATCACGGAAATTGTCGAAGGCACTTGATTTACTTGAAGGATAAGAATGCAGAGAGCTATTCGATTGCCGCAGGTGCCGCAGGTCTTCGATTGTACTCACGGATAGACATCCGCTAGTGACTTTAGCTGTTATGATGGGGACGTTCGGAACATTTGTTGCGACGATGACCCTACAATAAGACCACAATTAAGATAGGCAGATAAGCGTGGCTACGAATATTTTAAAACAATTTGTCCCCCTCTGTGAACTTACCGAAGATAACCTGCTGAACCTTTCCCGTAAAACGCGCGTGGAGGTCCTGCCAAAAGGGAAGTCCCTTTTCAAAAAGGGTGATGAGGATAACTACTCCTTTTACCTTCTCTCCGGGGAGCTGTTGCTGCTGGATGAGACAAAGGAGACGAAACGACTCGTTGGCGGTACCGCCCCTTCCCGCTTCCCTATCGACCATCACCGTCCACGCCAAAACACGGCGATCGCTGCTAGTGAGGTGCGTTATTTCCGCATCGATAACAATTTGCTTGATGTCCTCCTCACCTGGGATCAAAGTGCTGGCTACCTTGTCTCAGAGATCGAAGCGGAAGAGGAAACTGACGCACAGGTCAAAGTGGACTGGATGACGAAAATGCTCCACTCGGAGATCTTTCACCGTATTCCGCCGAGCAATATCCAACAAGTCTTCCTCCGCATGGAAGCCCGTCTCTATCACGCTAAAGAAACCGTGATTCGTCAGGGTGAGGACGGCGATTATTACTACTTCATCAAGGAAGGCCGAGTTCTCGTCACACATACCACCAAGAGCGGCAAAACGGTCAAACTGGCTGAACTGGAGGCTGGTAGCGGCTTTGGCGAGGAGGCCCTGATCTCCGATGGCAAGCGCAATGCCGATGTCACCATGCTAACCGATGGAGTACTGATGCGTTTGAGCAAGCCGGATTTTGTCGAGCTGCTCAAGGCCCCTGTGGTGCGCAGTGTCGACTATGAGATGATGCAACAAATGATGAATGAAGGCGCCTTGCTACTGGATGTGCGGCTGGAGAGTGAGTACAGGAATAACCACCTGCCGGATAGCCTCAATATACCACTCTACCTACTTCGTCTCAAAACCCGAGAGCTAGACAGGGACAAACGTTATATCGTTTGCTGTGATACGGGTCGTCGCAGTTCATCGGCCGCGTTCCTGCTGAACGAACGCGGTTACGATGGATGTTACCTGGAACAAGGGCTACGTGGCCTCGCCGGGGATGTTCTGGATCCGGCGGGAAGCAGTACCTAAGCTGCTACCCGAGATTGCCTGGGTTTACTGCAGATCAAACAACTGATTGAAATTGTCCGTTGTCCGGGCGCTCAGCTCTTCAAACGAGACGCCGCGAAGCTCTGCCAGAAACTCTGCAACGTGCCGCACATAGGCGGGTTGATTGCTTTTACCCCGGTGTGGCACCGGTGCCAGGTAGGGCGAGTCGGTCTCTACCAGAAGTCGGTCGATGGGTACCTGACGTGCTACCTCACGCAGCTCCTCGGCATTTTTGAAGGTAACGATACCGGAGAAGGAGATATAAAACCCCATCTCCATGGCCTGGCGTGCGGTTTCCCAATCCTCAACAAAGCAGTGCATGATACCGCCGGCCACCTCAGCCCCCTCCTCCCGCATCAGGCGAAGGGTATCCTCTCGGGCTTCCCGTGAGTGAATGATCAGTGGCTTGTTGCACGCCTTGGCAGCCGTGATGTGGTTACGAAAGCGCTGCTTCTGCCACTCCAGTTCACCTTCGCTGCGGAAATAGTCCAACCCTGTCTCACCGATGGCGATCACCTTGGGATGATTAGCCAGTGCGATCAGCTCCTCGGCAGTGACCTCGCCGTCGTCCTCTTCATTTGGGTGCACGCCGACGGAGGCGTAGACGTTGTCGAAACGCTCGGCGATGGCAATCACATCGGGGATGTTGCTGCGATCGATGGCAACACAGAGAAAACGGTCGACACCGTTTTCTCTGGCCTGGTTCAACGCGTTAGCAAGATCGCCGTTGAAGGGTTCCAGATCGAGGCGATCCAGGTGGCAATGGGAATCTACTAACATGACACTCTCGCTGGGTTTGGATTATGTAGGAGCGGCTTCCAGCCGCGATCGAACGGAGGCGCATCAGACAGTCGCGGCAAGATGCCGCTCCTACACTTTGAACCTTGAACGCAACGACCCGCCTCGAGAATAAATTTCGCTCGCCAGGTCCGTCAAGCACGCCAGGAAATCACCCTTCTCCAATCATGACGCTTGACGATGTGACTGCTGTCCGCATCACAGCCTCCCCTTCGCTTGGCGCCTTGGCGCCTTGGCGAGAGTATTCGTCCGTTTTTTCCCCGGCCAAAGCACGTGCAGGGATGCCCGTCCTGATGCGAGCGGGGAGTAGTCAGATACGAGATAAAAAGTTACGAGATATTAAAGATACGAGGGAAAGTGCTCGCTGCGCTCGCGCTTAATGATACAGACATTGTACGCGAAGCGTACGCAACACCTCGTATCTTTCCCCTCGAATCTCGTATCTGAATTTACATCGTGTGTGTCTGGTGATCGGAATTCAATGTCCCGGCCAGGTAGGTTTCGATCTTGCTGCGTGTGGCCCCACCGTCCTGGTCGCTGAACTGCACACCGATACCCGAAGAACGGTTCCCCTGGGCGCCCGTCGGAGTGATCCAGACAATCTTGCCTGCAACAGGCATCTTTTCGCTATCCTCCATCAGTGTCAGCAGCATGAATACCTCAGCCCCTAGCTGATACGGTTTGCTGGTGGGGATAAACAACCCCCCATTTTTGACGTAGGGCATATAGGCCGCGTAAAGCGCGCCTTTGTCCTTGATGGTCAAAGACAGGATGCCTTGTCTTGGATTCGGAGCATTCATAACAGGTAACTCCCACACTCATGCCTGAATTTTTCTTTTCTTGCACCGGCACAGGCATGAGCTATCCCGGTAACTTCAAACACGTCGCTGTTTCCAGGCCAGGAGGAGCTCTTCCAGAATCACTTGTTGATTCACCTGTCCCCGCAGCAGTCCAATTCTCTCCTGCACCAGCCCGAGGAGTGCCTGGAGAAAAGCCAAGTCTACCTTTTCTGCCAACGCTTGCAAATCGTCCCGCCACATTGGGTTGGTTAAGCGTGACGCATTTGGCACCATCTTCAGCTGTACCATGTCCGCCAGACAAAAATAGAGCCACGGCAACACCCGCCAAGTTCCCGCCTCCAGCCATCGCTCGGCGAGTTTGAGCGGCGAAAGTCTGTTTTGCTCCATTGCCTGGAATTCATCGAACAGCTCCTGGCGCAGTGCCAGTTCGCCATCGTTGCAAAGGGAAAGGGCCTTAAGTGGTGCCCCGGCGCTCATCTGCAACAGCACCTCGGGGGCTATCTCAGTACTGTGCAACTGTGCCTGCAGCCAACTTAGCACCCCAGCGGAGGGCTCGCTGAGTGGACGAAAGATCACTTGCTGGCAGCGGCTTCGTATCGTCGGCAGTAAGGCCGTTACCCTATCAGTAGTAAGAATAAGCACCGTGTTGCCGGCAGGCTCTTCCAGGGTCTTCAGCAGGGCATTGGCGGCATGGGTATTGAGCCTGTCGGCAGGCTGCAGCTGAATCACACGCTGGCGCCCGTACTGACTTTTCAAGGACTGGAAGGTCGCCAGTTGGCGGACCGGATCGATTCCAATCCCCTTCCCCTCCTCCTCGGGTTCCACCCGCAGGTAGTCAGGATGGCTGCCCGCATCCAACAGCAGGCAACCGCGACAGCGGCCACAGGCAGTGCCGTCTTCTCGCGGTGTATCGCACAGCATGGCGCGACTGAAACTGTCGGCAAAATGACGCTTGCCGAGTCCGGCTATGCCGGTCAACAGCAGTGCATGGGGCAGGCGTCCGGAACGAAGGCGACGAATAAGCCCTTGCCACAGCTCCTCTTGCCATGGGTAAGGAGAGCAGCGGCTCATGAGGCGGCACAACACACGTTAAGGTACTCGTCCAGCAGGGATTTGAGTTGGGACTGCACCGCTTCCAGCGATAGGGAGGCATCGACCACCCGATAGCGCTGCGGCGTGCGCTCGGCCAATTTCAGGTACCCGTGGCGAACCCGATCGAAAAAATCGATTTGCTCACGCTCAAACCGATCAGGAGTGCTGCGCTCCTCTGCCCGGGCGAGTCCCTGTGCTACGGGAAGGTCGAGGAAAAAGGTCAGATCCGGTCGGAGTTCCCCCTGGACCCAGGTCTCCAACTGGGCGATACGCTCATCGGCGATACCGCGACCAGCCCCCTGATAGGCATAGGTGGCATCAGTAAAACGGTCGCAAAGGACCCACTGGCCCGCCTGCAGGGCGGGAAGGATCAGTTCATTAAGGTGCTGTGCGCGGGCAGCAAACATCAGCAACAATTCGGTATCGCTGGCCATTGTCGAATTACGGTGGTCCAGCAGCAGTTCACGGATAGTCTCACCCAACGGTGTGCCCCCCGGTTCCCGGGTAAGCACCACATCAATGCCGTTTTGCTGGAGATATTGATGGATAAAGGCAAGATTGGTGCTTTTCCCGCTACCTTCACTGCCTTCCAGGGTAATAAAATGTCCGCGCATCCGTCCTGCTCTCTTGGCATTTGAAACAAGGGACTGATCCTACCCGTCCCGCGGCGGACGGGCAAAAGAAAAATCGTTAACGGCTCCCCCACCTGACAATGCTCTTATTGCAAAGGCTAAAAGAGAAGTGCCAGGTAGCCAGGGAGCGTGGGCATGGCGCTTTCGGCAAGCGGCGCCGTGGCATTGAGGTTCGAGACCCCGGAGGGGGCAACCTGGCCTGCTTGGCACTCGCATAAGGGGGCAAGTAGATACGAAAAATCTTTAGCATTTGTATCGCTATTTCGGCGGTCTAATGCGGAGTGCCCAGCAAGAAGTCCACCCCTGGGCTTTTTCGGGGGCTGTGCCCCCTGTTCCACTTCGCTGCCGTGGCGCTCTTCGGTTCGTATCTCACCGCACCCTATGATTTTATCGGCCCCCCTTTAAGGTCGTAGACCCGAAGTCAGGAGACCTCCTCAGCTTCCTCATCCCCTGACTGTGCCTGCGGCAGCAACTTTTCCAGGCTCTCCTTAAGCTGCTTAACCAATACCGGCGCCTCCACCTCCATTACGTGCTCAATCACCCACTTATTATCACTACCGCCCATGACTTTGTCAGCCAGGGTGCCGAAATAGCGCAGCATCTGATAACTGGGGTCACCGTTACTCACAGCAAATTCAGAGTAACCATCGAGATGGTGGTTTAGCTTTTCGATAAAGGCCGCTGCATAGCGCTCATCCAGACCGAGCTCCTCGTTCTGATTCTCCACCATGGTTCCGATAATATGGCCGGCAAGCGCTTGGGTGAAACGCTGGCGCTGCTCCGCTTCAAGCGCGTCATAGGCGATACGATCGGAAAGCTGAATAAGGAAAATAGAAAACTCACCAATCAATTCAAGTAGTTGCGCGTTACTTTTAAAGTTAAATCCTTCGTTATACATCTTGTTGGCAGTGCCCGAGGCCATCTTCCAAATATTCATGCCCACGGCACCGGCAATGGTTTCAATGGATTTTGGCTTGGACTTGTTGTGCCAACGGGTTCTGATACGCGCCATAGTACTCCTCTACAATCTACTACCGTCACGGGACGGTCTTTCCTGCTTGGCAGGAGTTAATTCAGCATGCTAGCCTAGACAAAATCAGAGTAAATAACTCAACTTTATCTTGTCACCCAAATGCTACCATGGGGCCCGGTTATGGCAAATGCAAGTAACGTACAGGTGCAGCAACTGGTCGAGACGGTACAACACAACTGCCATATCTCCGATGCCCTTCATGCCCGAAACTACTCCCTCTGCATCTACCTGCTCAAGATGCGCGAATTTTACCGCTGGGAGCAAGGATTTGCCTTTGGAGAAAGCCTAGCCAAAGGTCCTCTTGGTGAGTGGCTCAGTGCCCGTGAACAGCTATGGGTAGAACTTGAAGACCAAGAGTACAGTCCGCTCGCACTTACCAGCGGGCAGTATCAACCCTTCGACAGTCAGTCTGTCAATGACCTTCTGGCATCTCAAGGTCTGGTCTACAGCGGAGGTTACTGTGGCGCCAAGCCCCACTTTTTTCTCGCCGAGCTGGAGCGCAATATCACGCAGGAGGGGGCCACGATTTTCGTTGCCGGCAAAGAGCTGGCGCGGGAGATCACCGCACCACCAGCACTGAGTCTCGGCAACACAATCTTTCTGCGTCGAGAGTCCCTGCGCCGTATGGTCTGGGAGAAACTCGAGGAGTGGGGCTGGCAGGACAAGGAGCGGGCGATCGCCCGCGCCTGTAGCTATTACCCCTTCAATACCGAGCTCTATCTTGCTCTGGAAGCCATGACCAGCGACGAGATCGATACCCTGCTGGAGCATGAATTGGGAGAAGTGCGGATCGGCCAGGAACTCGGCTCAGACTGGGAGAGCATTCTCGCGAGCCTGCCCCGCTCCCGCGCCGAATACCAGCTACGCGCCATCCGCGACCATCTGGTCGATTGCCGCCGCACCCTCCCCTGGCTGCTGGAACAGGGGCGTGATGCCGCCCTCCACTTCTACATGGCCAATTTCACCACCCTGCGCAAGGAGATCTTCCCTTCCCTCAGCACAGCCTACGACAAGTGGCTCGAAGGTGATGGCGGCAAGGCCCTGCGCGAGACGGTCAAGCGCGGTGCCGAACACTGGCAGGAGCAGGCAGAAAAGGCGCTCGATATTTACCGTCAGCGTGAGAGCGACGACAGCAAGGAACTGATGAAGGCGCTCGCAAGGTTGGATGAATGCGTCAAACTCTAATTCTGGGCAAAATTGCCCAGACTGACTTGTGAGCGGTTAGATCTTTTCCATAAAAAAGCCCGCAACAACGGCGGGCTTTCTTGGGCCGTAAAGGCTTAGCTACCGATTAGTAACCACCCTTACGACGGCTCTCCGGCAGACCACCGATTTTAGCGGCTTGCTTGGAGGGCTGCATAGGGAACAAAGTGTATAGGTCTTTGGCCTGCAACTTCTCGCCCCACTTATCGGACATGGCCTTGACGATATTACGGTCATTGGGCTGGTTGCCGTTATTGTTGATGTACTCGTCACGCAAGAAGTTGATCAGGTCCCAGGACTTTTCGGTCAGGGCAATACCCTCGGCAGCGGCAATAACAGCAGCCACGTCCTCATTCCAGTCCTCAATATTAATCAGGTAGCCGTTGTCATTGGCTTCAATGGTCTTGCCGTTCACTTCGTAACCCATCGTTTTCTCCTATCTCATTAACGCTGTTATTACTAAGCCAAAAAAATCAAATCACGCCATTTTAAACGGTCTTATGGGCAATGAACAAGCCACAACCAAGTTTCTTGTAGGCATGTGGGCCAACACCGGTCTCCTGCAGCTTAACTGCATCATCGAATCCCATGTCCGCAACCAACAGACTGCGCGTGATAATTGAGCCATCCGGAGTATCCATCAGGTTCTCTTTACCACAAAGCACCTTCTTGAATCGCAGACCAGCACTCTTGAGTTCAGTGATCAGTGCAGCCAGAAAATCATCCTCACTCTGCCCCGTTTCGCTGGCAACGTAGCGAGCATAGAGGGTTGTGGAGATACTGAGCAGGCGAACATTGCTCTTACCTATCTCCATGGCGTTACCCGCGACATCAAGGATCTGGCCGGTCAGCTGTTTAGTATCCTCGAGCCGATGATGTGGCACACGCAGGGTAAGCTTGGTCCGGCGAGAAAGATAAAGCAATTCATCCTCTCCCTGGGGGCGCTCCCAGCCATTGCCCGACTCGGCGACATGGATTAGGTGCAGTCCGGCCTGAACCTCCTCGGCAAACCAGGGCAGTGCCTCCTTTACGGCAGTGGATAGCGCGTGCGCATGATCTACCGGCAGGCTCTTGCAGGTGATGGAGAACTGGACGTCAACGACATCCTCTGGGACAACAAACTGACTACCGTCGTCTTCTTCCTCTTGCCAATACATACGACTTACTCCGCCGGAATTTTTTCACGCAATACGTCCCGGTCATACCACCACTCGCCAGCGGGCACCAGAACGTCAACGATGGCCGCCAGGCGCGGCAGGAACTTGTCCGGCTCTTTCAGCTCAAGGCGATCCATCCAGATATCGAACAGCTCCTGGGTGTCGCAGGCGCCGTTGGTATGGCGGCGGGCCACCTGGCCGAGCAGCTGGCCGGTAAAGAACTGCAGATCATCACACTGCTTACCCTGGGCGCGCATATCCACGAGGTAACAGGCCGTGGCGGCAGCCACACCGGCACCGTCGGAATTGTCCGGGGTCTCTTCGACCAAGTGTTGAAGCATCGCGACGCTGAGTTCCGGATCGATGGGATAGGTGACCCCCAGCCAGATCCCATGAGCCAGGGCTTTCACCGCATCGTCCTGATCCGCCTGATAGATGATGTCGCAGGCCTCGACCGCCTGCAGCCATTGTTCATTGGCAATGGCGATATCAAAGGCCTCTTTGCCCGCCTTCCAGGCATCCTTGTCGCGATCAACCAGATCCAGCAGAATGTATCCGCTGTCGAGCAGGGGCTTAAGGCGATCAACGCCCGTGGCGGTCTGCAGCTCCTGTTCCAGCTCTGTCAGGCGGTTTACCAGCAGTTCACTGGACTTGATCGCATCGTTAGAGCACTCGGCTTCGCTATGGTGATCGTTTAGATTGAGATATTTCACAAAAGGTATCCGTTTTCTTGATGTGTACTTGCGTCCCGAAAGACACCTACTATATTAGGTGAAGCTCGCTTCGAGCCGGTCCTCCCAGTTTTCGGGGGTGTCCGGATACGGGGGTTTGACATCGATACGAAAGAACATCTCGCTTTTGGAGCGTTCTTTTACCACCGCTAATAGTTGATCAAAGTTCTCCAACTGTGGGTTCTGGATCAGGATTTCACTCAGGTACAGCATGGGGAGCCTCCATTAACAGTGTTGCTACTGCTTGTTATATGTGTCCACAGTAGCCGCATCTCAAGCATTTCATGTCGCGTTAAAATTTGCGCTGGATAATATCATACGCTTTTGCATAGCGCGGGCTTTCCCCCCATAATCGGGCAACCGATAGGTTAAGGCGAATAATAACCCTGAGTTCATTGGAAGTTTCTTTATTTTTATCTTCACCATAAAACTTGCCCAATAGTTACAATTCACACAAAGACTGCGCCACAACACACTGATTTTATTAGAATTAAGTAAAATTAATTGGCCTATAAACTTATATGCGGCCCCTTTTCATATATCCCTTTTGGGATATGCCGCCTCCCCTTCCCCCCCCCATCAGACAGGTTTTATTGCCCCATAAGTAACTTCTAAAATTCGTCCCATATTGGGAGCCCCCTAAGTGGAGTTCTTCAATCCATGCAGGATTTGTATGTAGTACCTGTAGCCTTTGGTAAGCCGCACCTGAATTGGTCAGGTCGGCCCATTGCCCATAAGTCTGACGGGAGTAAATATTAGATGGCTAAGAAAATGCACGACACACCGAACCTTGACCAGCTGGAAAGCGGCCCATGGCCGAGCTTTGTTACCGGCCTCAAGCGTCTGGCTAACGACAACGACATGATGGTTGACCTGATGGGTCAGCTGGAAACCTCCTACCAGACCAAAAAAGGTTACTGGAAGGGCGGTACCGTCGGCGTTGTCGGTTACGGCGGCGGCGTTATCCCCCGCTTCACTGAGCTGCACGACGAGAACAAGCAACCCCTGTTCCCTGCTGCTGCCGAGTTCCACACCCTGCGTATCATGCCCCCGGCCGGTATGCACTACGATACCGCTACCCTGCGCAAGTTCTGCGATATCTGGGAAAAGTACGGCTCAGGCCTCATCGCCTTCCACGGTCAGTCCGGTGACATCATGTTCCAGGGCTGCACCACCGCTAACGTTCAGCCCGCTTTCGACGAAATGAACGAGATGGGCTTTGACCTCGGCGGCGCCGGCCCGGCTGTCCGTACCGGTATGTCCTGTGTTGGTGCCGCTCGTTGTGAGCAGTCCTGTGCCGATGAGCAGCGCATTCACCGCACCCTGGTTAATGCCTTCCTCGACGACATGCACCGCCCGGCGCTGCCCTACAAGATGAAGTTCAAGGTCTCCGGCTGCGCCAACGACTGCATGAACTCCATCCACCGTGCCGACTTCTCTGTTATCGGCACCTGGCGCGACGAGATGATCGTCGACCAGGACGAAGTCAAAGCTTTCGTTGCCGACAAGGGCCGCAAGTACGTTGTTGACAATGTCATCAGCCGCTGCCCCACCAACGCCCTGAGCCTGAACGACGACGACACCCTCGACGTTGACAACAAGGGCTGCGTGCGCTGCATGCACTGCCTCAACGTCATGAACAAGGCGCTGAGCCCCGGTAACGACAAGGGTGTTTCCGTCCTCATCGGCGGTAAGCGTACCCTGAAGATCGGTGACCTGATGGGTACCGTAATCGTTCCGTTCATGAAGATGGACAGCGACGAAGACTTCGAAGCCATCGAAGAGCTGGCCGGCAACGTCATCGATTTCTTCGCCGAAAACGCCCTCGAGCACGAGCGTACCGGTGAGATGATCGAGCGTATCGGTCTGGTCAACTTCCTCGAAGGTCTCGGCCTCGATGTTGACCCGAACATGATCGGTGACCCGCGCTCTAACTCCTACGTTCGCATGGACGGCTGGGACGAGGAAGCACAGAAGTGGTTCGAGCGTAAAGCCCAGGCCTAAACATATTTATGTGTGGGACAGCTACACTGTGGCAGTCCCTCATTAACCATTTAACCATGAGTCGGAGGTAATTATGTCTGCACCTCGTATGCCTATCGAGAGCGGTGTACCAGATCCGTTCCCGTTCATGCACCCCGTACTGAAGAAAAACTTTGGTGCGTGGAGCTATCATGATCGCCCGCGTCCCGGTGTCCTGCGCCACGTCGCCAAGAGCGGAGATCAGGTCTGGACCGTTCGTGCCGGTACCCAGCGTCAGATGGACGTCTACACCATTCGCAAGCTGTGTGATATCGCTGACGAGTTGGCTGAAGGTCACGTTCGTTTCACCATGCGCTCCAATATTGAGTTCATGGTTAGTGATGAGTCCAAAGTGGCTCCGCTGGTCGACAAGCTGACTGCTGAAGGTTTCCCTGTCGGTGGTACCGGTCCTTCCGTTACCATGATCTCTCACACCCAGGGCTGGCTGCACTGCGACATCCCCGGTACTGACGCTTCCGGTGTTGTTAAGGCGCTGATGGATGAGCTGCACGAAGAGTTCATTAAGGAAGACATGCCGAACCGTGTTCACATGACCACCTCCTGCTGCCAGATCAACTGCGGTGGCCAGGGTGATATCGCGATCAACATCCAGCACACCAAGCCGCCGAAGATCAACCACGACCTGGTTGCCAACGCTTGTGAGCGTCCCACCGTTGTGGCGCGTTGCCCGGTAGCGGCTATCCGTCCTGCGATGGTTAACGGCAAGCCGACCCTCGAGGTCGACGAGAAAAAGTGCATCTGCTGTGGTGCCTGCTTCCCGCCCTGCCCGCCGATGCAGATCAACGATCCCGAGCACTCCAAGCTGGCTATCTGGGTGGGTGGTAAGCACTCCAATGCCCGTTCCAAGCCGATGTTCCACAAGCTGGTTGCTGCCGGTATCCCGAACAATCCACCGCGTTGGCCTGAAGCTGCCGAGATCGTCAAGAAGATCCTGGCTGTCTACAAGGAAGATGCGAAAGATTGGGAACGTATGGGTGATTGGGTTGAGCGTATTGGTTGGCCGCAGTTCTTCGAGAAGACCGGTCTGCCGTTCACCAAGTACCACATCGATAACTGGCGTGGTGGTCGTGTGAACCTGAACGCTTCTGCTCACATCCGCTTCTAAGAAAAGGATAGGAGAATTATGAAGTTTACAATTCAGGTTAGCGAAGGTCCTTACACTCATCAGGCTTCAGACAGCGCCTACCAGTTCGCCAAAGCCGCGCTGGAGAAGGGACACGAGATTTTTCGTGTCTTCTTCTACCACGACGGGGTGAACAACGCGACGCGTCTGACCACCCCTCCACAGGATGACCGTAATGTGGTCAACCGCTGGAGTGAGCTTGCCGAGAAGCACAACGTCGACTTGGTTGTATGCGTCGCCGCGGCCCAGCGCCGCGGCATCGCCGACGCCGACGAGGCAAAGCGTAACGGTAAAGACGCCGACAACATCGCACCCGGCTTCCGTATTTCCGGTCTGGGGCAGTTGATCGAAGGTGGCATCCAGTCTGACCGACTGGTTGTATTCGGCGATTAATCGGGGGTTATGATGAGCGACGAAATGATGGGCGGTGAGGTAAAGAAGTTCCTGTACGTGAACCGCAAGGCTCCGCACGGAACCGTTTACGCACTGGAGTCCCTGGAAGTAGTACTGATTGGTGCTGCATTTGAACAGGATGTAACTCTCGTCTTTATGGACGATGGTGTTTTCGAGATCCTTAAGGGTCAGGACACCACCGGTATCGAGACGAAGAACTTCTCCAATACTTATAAGGCCCTTGAGATGTACGATGTTGAAAAACTGTACGTTGCCAAGGAATCTCTGGAACAGCGTGGCCTGACAGAAGACGATCTTATCGTTGATGTTGAAGTAAAGACTGCCGCTGAGATCGCTGCTCTGATGGAAGAGCAAGACGTGATCCTGAGCTTCTAACGGAGGGAATAGAGATGTTGCATACCGTAAACAAATCACCCTTCGAGAAGAACAGCCTTGAGGCCTGCCTGGCACATGCTGCCGAAGGTAGTGCAATTCTGCTGATCGAAGATGGTGTCTATGGCGCTCTTAATGGTGGTGCTTTTGCCGCAGCAATGAAAGACGCTATGGGTAAGTTCACCTTATATGCCCTGGGTTCTGATTTGAAGGCCCGAGGCATTGCCGACAAAGTGCTGGATGGCGTAAAGGTGATTGATTATGCCGGCTTTGTTGACCTTGCTTGTGAAAACGACAAGGTTCAAGCCTGGTTGTAAATCTAGCCGATTGTAAAACTCTACGAGGAGATATTGATATGGCTACTATGAATGTTGCCGGCCGCGAGCTGGAAGTTGATGAGGAAGGCTACCTGGTTGATCTGAGCCAGTGGGACAAGGACGTGGGCGTTGAGCTTGCCAAGTCTGAAAACGTCGAAATGACCGATTCACACTGGGAAGTTATCGACTTTCTGCGTGAGTACTACGACGAGTATCAGATCGCCCCTGCAGTGCGCGTTCTGACCAAAGCTATCGGCAAGAAGCTTGGGCCAGAAAAGGGCAACAGCAAGTACCTGTACGAACTGTTCCCCTACGGTCCTGCCAAGCAGGCTTGTAAGATTGCTGGTCTGCCCAAGCCGACCGGCTGTATCTAAGCCGTTGTGTTGGGGGGAGCCCTGCTCCCCCCTTCTTGATAAATTCCGTAGTTCGGAGGGTCGATAAATGTCAGTGCTGTATGCACTCCTTTTTTACGTAGCGACTGTGCTGCTGATTGCCGGTCTTGGTTATAAGATTCGCCAATACTGGACCACGCCTGCACCGCTTAAGATTCCTACAACACCCGCTCCAACGACCCGTGGCGGCGTGGTGTTTCGCATGGCCCGTGAGGTCGCGCTGTTTGAAAGTCTGTTTAAAGGCAACAAGTGGCTTTGGCTGTTTGGTTACATGTTCCACATCGGCCTGGCCCTGGTACTGCTCCGCCACCTGCGGTATTTCATCGAACCGGTATGGGGATGGGTAGTACTGATTCAGCCGTTCGGCATGTATGCCGGTTTTGCCATGGTCGCTGGTCTGCTGGGACTGTGGGCACGCCGCATTTTCGTCGAGCGTATCCGCTACATCACCAACCCTTCCGATCACCTGATTCTTGCCCTGCTCGTCGGTATCGGTGCTAGTGGCTTGATGATGAAGTTTGTGGCACACACCGACATTGTTGCTGTGAAGAGTTTCTTCATTGGCCTGCTGCAGTTCAATATCCAGCCGTTGCCTACAGACCCGGTTCTGCTGTTGCACCTGGCACTGGTTGCTGTGCTGATGATCATTTTCCCAATCAGCAAGCTGCTGCATGCGCCCGGCGTATTCTTCAGCCCGAGCCGCAACCAGGTCGATAATCCGCGCGAAAAGCGCCACCTGGCACCGTGGGCCGCTGAGCTCGATAAGTAATTAAGGCGAACTAGGACAAAGACTGAGGGTAATCGCGTGGCCGATTTTCAGACACCAGAATTTAGGGAATACCCAGCTGTTCCCAACAAGCTAATACCCGATGCGACTGCGCATCTGAGCCCCTTTATCGCCAAGCCGAACCACCAGGAGCAACTGGGCTTCCCTGGTGAGCTGGTCGATAACTGGGAAGAGAAAGCCATCGATAAGATGGGGGACCTGCTGAGCAAGTACCGCGGTTTGCGCGTGTACCTGGACAGCTGCGTCAAGTGCGGCTCCTGTACTGACAAGTGCCACTATTTCCAGGGCACCTCGGATCCGAAGAACATGCCGGTGGCCCGTCAGGACCTGCTGCGCAGTGTCTATCGCCGCTATTTCACCTTTGCCGGCAAGTACTTCCCGAAGCTGGTTGGTGCTCGCGATATGACCCGCGAAGTACTCGACGAGTGGTACAGCTACTTCCACCAGTGCTCGCAATGCCGTCGCTGCTCCGTGTTCTGCCCCTACGGTATCGACACCGCCGAGATCTCCATGGCCGCCCGTGAGATCATGGATCATGTCGGTCACGGCCAGAAGTACTGCAACGAGATTCTGGGTAAAGTCCAGACAGTGGGCAACAACCTCGGCCTGCCCGGCCCGGCACTGATAGCGACCCTGGCAGAGTTCGCCGAAGAGATCCAGGAGGATACTGGTCTGCCGGTAGAGATTCCGCTGGATGTCAAGGGCGCTGATGTCCTGTTGATCACCCCGTCAGCCGACTTCTTTGCCGAGCCACACATCGATGGCCTGATGGGTTACGCCAAGGTGTTCCATGAGGCGGGCGTGAGCTGGACCCTCAGCTCCCACGCTGCCGAAGCCGCCAACTTCTCCATGTTCATCGGTTCCTACAGCAACATGAAGGTCGTTGCCGAGCGCATCCGTGAAGCGGCCCTGGAGCTGGGTGTCAAACGCGTGATCGTCGGTGAGTGTGGTCACGCCTGGCGTGTCGCCTACTCCTTCTGGAACACCCTCACCGGTGTTGGTGCCGGCGCGGATCCGAGCGATGAGTACGCGCAGAAACTGCAAAAGCAGCTGGACCCGAACGTGCCACAGCCGATGCACATCTGCGAGTTTACCCACGACCTCATTCAAAAGGGCGAACTCAAGTTCGACAAGTCTGCCAATGATCATCGCACTGTCACCTTCCACGACTCGTGCAACGTGGCCCGTGCCAGCCGCATGGGCACGAGGCCCGGCGGCCAGTTCGAGATCCCGCGTGAGGTGATCAAGGCATGCTGCAATAACTATGTCGACATGGATCCCGACAGCATCAAGGAAAAGACCTACTGCTGCGGCGGTGGCGGCGGTCTGCTGACCGATGACTTGATGGAGATCCGCGTCAAGGGTGCGCTACCCCGTATGGAGGCACTCAAAGAGGTAGTCGACAATCGCGGCGTCAACACGCTGGCTGCGATCTGCGCTATCTGTAAGGCACAGTTTGCCAAGGTACTTCCCTACTACAACTTCCCCATGCACATGCTGGTAAGTACCCATCAGCTGGTAGGTGAATCCCTGGTCATGACCGGTTCAAATCAGGAAAAGGCGCTTCAGGCTCAAAATGAACCTGAACCCGAAGCTGCTGAGCAGGAATAAGTACTTCCGAACACACACACAGGTTGGCGGCTTCAAGCAGTGCCCCACCGATAACTTAAAGATTAATGGCATAGGAGACTGAAAAATGGCAACTTCTAGCGACGATATGAAGAAAGATCATACTTTCCGAATTTTTAAAGACGGCGACAGTGAGTGGGGTAGCCTGACTGACAACATCTTCCAGTCAAGCTGGTCCCACAAGTGTCCTACCTATGTACACCGTACTCCCCCTTGCCAGGGCAGCTGCCCTTCCGGTCACGACATTCGCGGCTGGCTGGACATCGTTCGTGGTATCGAAAAGCCCACCGGCGACATGACCATGCAGGAATACGCATTCCGTCGCGCCACCGACTCCAACCCCTTCCCGTCAGTCATGGGCCGTGTTTGCCCGGCTCCCTGTGAAGACGGTTGTAATCGCAACATGGTCGAAGACCACGTCGGGATCAATTCCGTTGAGCAGTACATCGGTGACCAGGCCCTGGCCAACAACTACACCTATGAAGTCGGTGCCGATACCGGCAAGAAAGTTGCCATCATTGGTGGTGGTCCTGGCGGTATGGCGGCGGCCTACCAGCTGCGTCGCAAGGGTCATGGCGTTACCCTGTTCGATACCCAGGAAGAGCTCGGTGGTATGATGCGTTACGGCATTCCTGGCTACCGTATGCCGCGTGATGTCCTCGACGGCGAAATCAAGCGCATCACCGATATGGGCGTTGAAGTTCGCACCAAAACCAAAGTCGGTGTCGATGTCTCCATGGATCAACTGGAGAAGGACTACGATGCCGTCGTCTTCGCCATTGGCGCCTGGTCCGGTCGTGCTCTACCCGTTCCGGGTGCTGATGCCATGAACTGCATCAGCGGTGTTGCGTTCCTCGCCGCCTTCAACGAAGGTCGCCTGAAGCACGTTACCGGTAAGGTTGTGGTCATCGGTGGTGGTGATACCTCTATCGACGTTGCCTCCGTTGCCCGCCGCCTGGGTCATATCACCGTTGAAAACGAGAAGGATCGTCCTGAGCACATCATCATCAACCAGACCGCTCACGACGTTGCTGCTACGGCGATTCGTGAAGGCGCCGAGGTCATGCTGATCTCCCGCTCTCCTGTCGAGAAAATGCCTGCCGCCCAGCACGAAATTGAAGATGCCACCAGCGAAGGTGTCGAGATCGTCGGTCAGCTGAGCCCGGTTGAAGTCATCAAGGGTGCAGACGGTCGCGCTACCGGCCTGAAAGTTGTCCGTCTTGAAGAGGATGGCTCTACCCCGATTGAAGGTTCCGAATTCGTGGTCGATGCTGAGCTCATCGTTGCCGCCATCGGCCAAACCGGTGACTGGGCCGGCATGGAAGGTTTCGCCAACGAGCGTAGCCTTATCGATGCCGACAAGAACTTTCAGGTTCCCGGTAAGCCTGGCTACTTTGCCATCGGCGACATCGTGCGTCCGCACCTGCTGACCACCGCCATTGGTCAAGCCTCTATCGCCGCTGACAGCATCGACCATTACCTGAATAATGAAGAGCTGAAGAACCGTCCGAAGGTCGATGTACACCACTGGGACCTGCTGACCAAGTTGCGTGAAACCGAGCACACGCCCTCCGAGTTCCACACGATGACCAAAGAGGAGATCATCAAGGAAGAGGGCTTCGCCAAGGAGATCGACCTGGGTCTTCGCGGTACCTCGGAGGCTGACTTTGCCGTACACAACTACGAAGACCGTTCACACAGTGAAATCATCTCCGCTGACGAACTGTTCCTTGGCCACTTCAAGGATGAGCCGCGTCACAAGCGCCAGCACATAGCGGTTAGCTCGGATGACGTTATCGGTAACTTCCAGGAGCGTCTGGTTCCGCTGGGTGAGGAAGAGGTCATCGCCGAAGCCAAACGTTGCATGAGCTGCGGCATGTGCTTCGAGTGCGATAACTGCGTCATCTTCTGCCCGCAAGAGGCTGTCAAGAAAACTCCGAAGGCTGAGGCTACCACCGGCCGTTACGTGTACACCGATTACTCCAAGTGCATCGGTTGCCACATCTGCGCCGATGTCTGCCCGACCGGGTACATTGATATGGGTATGGGTGAATAAGGGGACGTCATGAAGCGTATAACCAAGCTTCTCAGCGTACTGCCGGCCCTGCTGGCGCTGACTTTGTCAGCGCCAGCAGGTGCTGCCAATCAGGAAGACGGCGTGGGGCCTAACATCCCCGCCCCCGTCAAGGGTGAGCAGTGTGTCGCAGATACCGATGAGATGCGCAAGAACCACATGAAGTATCTGAAGGGACATCGCGACGAAGCACTACGTGAAGGAATTCGCACCAAGCAGTACAGTCTGAAAGCGTGTCTCGAGTGCCACGTTCCGCCAAAGGAAGAGGCACAGGCTAGCCAGACTGAGGGTGAACATTTCTGCAAGAGCTGTCACCAGTATGCCGCTGTTCGCGTTGACTGCTTCGAGTGTCATGCGACTCGCCCGGAAAAATCAGCGATGTTCCACCCACTGGTTACCCCGGGTATGGAGGCATTGAAAGATGTTCATCAGCCCGACTCGGCTGCGCTACTGAATAATTTTGCTGAGAACCAGAACAACACAGGTGCTATCCAATGAGCGATACCAAGCATACGGATCAGGCACGTCGTGATTTTTTGAACAATAGTGCCAAACTCGCCGCCGGTGTCACTCTGGCTCCTGGCGTCATGCTGTACGGCGTAGCACATGCTCGTCCTGCAGACCAACCAGCCACCAGTGAAGTCCGCTGGGGTATGCTGGTGGACACTAATAAATGTGCCAAGGGCTGCGATGCCTGCGTCACCGGCTGCATGAATGAGAACGGCTGGGGTGAAGGCAGCAGCGACGAGCAGAATTCCAATGCCAAACAGAAGGCACAGTGGATCCGCAAGGTCGAGTTACGCAACACCGCGACAGATCATGTGCAGTCCCTGCCGATGATGTGTCAACACTGTGAGACTCCACCCTGTGTTGATGTCTGCCCCACCGGCGCCTCCATGAAGCGTGCCGACGGTATCGTACTGGTCGACAAGCACATCTGTATCGGTTGCCGTTACTGCATGATGGCCTGTCCGTACAAGGCGCGCTCTTTCATCCATGAGGCACTTGAAGATCAGCGTGCATACGCACCTCGTGGCAAGGGCACAGTTGAGTCCTGCACCTTCTGTGTCCACAAGCTGGATGCCGGTGAAGGCACTACCGCCTGTGCTGAGGCGTGCAATACGGAAGGTCACAAAGCTATCATCGTTGGTGATCTGAAAGACCCCAATAGCGAAATCGCCCAGGCTGTCGCCGAGCACGCAACGACTCAGGTCCGCGCTGATCTTGGCTTGAACACCGGCATGCGTTATCGCGGAATCTAAAACAGACATAAAACGGATAGATAGGCATGAAAAAAACGCTATTTACGCAAATTGAGGCTGGCAAGGGATTTTATGGTCTGCTTGCTGCTCTCGGTGCGGTTATCCTGATTGGCGCTCTCGCGTGGTACCACATGGAGCACAACGGCCACTGGGTAACCGGTATGACCAACCAGATCGTCTGGGGCATGCCACACGTGTTTGCCATCTTCCTGATCGTGGCAGCCTCAGGGGCGCTCAACGTCGCCTCCATCGGCTCCGTGTTCGGCAAAAAGATGTACAAACCGCTGGCCCCCCTCTCCGGCCTGTTGGCCATCACCCTGCTGCTCGGTGGTCTGACTATCCTGGTCCTCGACCTGGGTCGTCCTGACCGTCTCATCGTGGCGATGACCCACTACAACTTCAAATCCATCTTCGCCTGGAACATCATCCTCTACAACGGCTTTCTGGCCATTGTTATAGTCTACCTGTGGACGATGATGGAGAAGCGCATGAACCGCTACACCCCTGCAGCCGGCTTCTTTGCGTTCATCTGGCGTCTCATTCTGACCACTGGTACCGGCTCCATCTTCGGTTTCCTGGTTGCCCGTCAGGGTTATGATGCCGCGATCATGGCGCCGATGTTCATCGTCATGTCCTTCTCCTTCGGTTTGGCCATCTTCCTGCTGGTACTGATGACCACCTACAAGTGGACTCAACGTCCGCTGGGTGATGCCATGGTGAAGCGCTTGAAGAACCTGCTGGGTGTATTTGTCGCCGGCACACTCTACTTCGTCGTCACCATGCACGTGTCCAATCTGTATGCCACTGAGCATCACGGTGTTGAACGCTTCATCCTGATGGATGGCGGTATCTACACCACGCTGTTCTGGTTCGGCTACTTCGTGCTCGGCACCCTGGCACCGCTTGCACTGCTGTATCACCCTGCCACCGGCAAGAGCCGCGGCATGATTGGTTTAGCCTCCACCCTCGTTGTCCTTGGTGGTTTCGCCCTGGTCTATGTCATCGTTATCGGTGGACAGGCCTATCCGATGCAGTTGTTCCCAGGCTACGAGGTGACCAGCACCTTCGAAGGCGCAGTGAATTCGGCCTTCTACGACTACAGCCCGACTTTGGCTGAAGTGCTGCTCGGTCTCGGCGGTGTGGCTATCACCCTCCTCATGACCACCGTCGCTGTGAAAAACCTGCGTTTCCTGCCAGAGAGCCTGGCTGACGCAGACGTCGATCCGCACTAAGGAGACAGGGTTACAGTCCTGTCCTTTTAGATTTATCGACACGCAAACACCGATGTCACCGCAAGGGGCATTGGTGTTTTGCGTTGCAGGCTATGGAAAACAGCCCAAACGCTTTAAAATAGCCTGATTCGGCCTTATACATGGGGTTTAGCCGGCAGATTAACCTGCCGGGTGCCCCCACAGATTCCAGAGGTAATGGCATGAGCCAGGAACACGCTTTCGCACAGTATGTACGCATTCTCGGCAAGGGTCGCAACGGCTCCCGTGGACTTACCGCCGATGAGGCCTATGAATCCATGCGCATGATCATGAGCGACGAGGTTGAGCCTATCCAGTTGGGGGCCTACCTGATGCTGATGCGTGTCAAGGAGGAGACGCCGGAAGAGGTCGCCGCAGCAGTCCGCGCCATTCGCGAGCACCTCGACTTGCCCGCCAACCTGCCGACGGTCGATCTCGACTGGTCCTCCTATGCCGGCAAAAAGCGCATCCTCCCATGGTATCTTCTCGCAACCCTGCTAATGGCCGAAAACGGTATTCGCATCTTCATGCACGGCGCCAGCGGGCACACGGCAGGCAGGCTCTACACCAAGGATGTGCTCCCGCAGTTGGGCGTGCCCGTGGCCAAGAACCTGGAAGAGGCAGCTCGTCAGATTAAAGAGAGTAACTTCAGCTACATCGACCTGGAATACCTGAGCCCCAAGCTGCACCAAATCATCGAGCTGCGCCCCCTGCTCGGCCTGCGCTCTCCGGTCCACACCATCGCCCGTATGCTTAACCCGTTCAATGCACCCAATGTGATACAGGGTATCTTTCATCCCGGTTACCGCCCGACTCACCAGGAGGCGGGCATGCTGCTGGGCATACCTCACATGACGGTAATTAAGGGAGAAGGCGGCGAGATCGAACGCAACCCTGATCAAGAGGTTCTGCTGCAGTGCGTCCACGAGGGCAAGATGCAGGATGAGGAGTGGCCTGCCATGTTCGCCAAACGGCACGTTCGCCCTGATGAAATGAATGTGGCCGACTTGGCTGCCGTGTGGCGTGGAGAAAAGGAGGATGAATATGGCGAAGCGGCAGTGATCGGCACCATCGCCATCGCCCTCTATACCATGGGCAAGGCTAAGGATCGTGAAGAGGCCGAGGAACAGGCCCGAACCATGTGGGAAACACGCAATAAATCCCGCTTCCGGAACGCTGCCTGATTATGCCCCAGCTGCTGCTCAGCGCCGCACACAAGTCCTCTGGCAAGACCACCATCACCCTCGGGCTGTGTGCCGCGTTGACCCGCCTGGGACGGCATGTACAGCCATTCAAAAAGGGCCCAGACTACATTGATCCAATGTGGCTGGGGCGTGCCGCAGGACGCCCCTGCTATAACCTCGACTTTCACACCATGTCGCACGAGGAGCTGCGCCGCTTCTTCGTACATCATAGCAACGACAGCGACATTACACTGATTGAAGGGAATATGGGGCTGTTCGACAGCCTCGATGTGGAGGGCCAGGGCAGCAATGCCGAGATGGCCAAGCTGCTCGGTGCGCCCGTGGTGCTGGTGCTGGATGTCAAGGGCGCCACCCGCAGCATCGTCCCCGTCATCCTCGGCTTCCGCCAGTTCGACCCACAGCTCAATATCGCCGGGGTGATTCTCAACAAGGTCGCCGGTAAACGTCACGAGCAGCGCCTGCGTGAGGCAATCGCCCATTACAGCGACATTCCGGTACTGGGCGCTATCCATCGTGACGAGCGCCTCGTCCTCGACGAGCGCCATCTCGGGCTCATTCCAAGCAATGAGGCCTCGAATGTGGAGGCTAAATTAGCGGAAATCGCCGATATCATAGCATCCCAGGTCGATCTTGAAGGCTTGCAACAGATCGCCGCTAGCGCCTCCCTGCCAGTCTTAGGGGAAGTCATCGTCAAGCTGTCGCCACCGGGGCCGGTGGATGTAAGGATCGCCATCGCCCACGACGCCGCCTTTGGCTTCTACTACCCGGACGATCTGGAACAGCTGAAAGCCGGCGGGGCCGAGCTGGTGCCCTTTGATACCCTGCACGATACAGCACTTCCTGAGAATATCGACGGCCTGTTCATTGGCGGCGGCTTTCCCGAGACCCAGATGGAGGCACTGGAGGCCAATGCCGCAATGCGACACAGCATCCATCAGGCCATTGAGGATGGACTTCCCGCCTATGCCGAATGTGGCGGGCTGATGTACCTGAGCCGCTCACTGCGCTGGAAAAAACACCACTGCGAAATGGTCGGCATCATACCCGGGGATACGGTGATGCATGACAAGCCCATCGGGCGGGGCTATGCCAGAATCATTGAAACGGACGCCGCTCCCTGGCCTGGCAGTGAGCCAGACCGCTGCTACCATGTCCATGAGTTCCACTACTCCAGCCTTGAAAACCTGCCCGCGGGACTACAGTATGCTTATACACTGGAACGCGGTCATGGTATTGACCGGCAGCACGACGGTTTCCTCCATAAAAATCTGATCGCCAACTACGTCCACTTGCGTGATGTGGACGCTAACCACTGGACACAGCGTTTTCTCGACTTTGTGAGGGTTGTGCGCGACAGCACCACGGTAAAGAACACTCAATCGATCACGGGTAGTACTGCGTTTCTGCCCCCGTTTATGTAAACAGAAAGGCAACAGCATGATTACACTGACATCCGCCGCCATTGAACAGGTAAAAAACGCCGCTGCACAGAGCGGTGCCGAGGGTTTGGCCTTGCGCCTGGCCGCACGTAAAAACGCCGACGGTACTATGGAGTACGGCATGGGCTTCGATGAACCCGGTGACGATGATCTGGCATTCAAATTCGGCGATGTAGAGATAGTGATGGGCGGTGAGTTTGGCCCGCTGTTCAGCGGCACGACCATCGACTACGTCGAAATCGAACCAGGCCAGTTTCACTTCATCTTCATGAATCCCAATGATGCCAATTACCAGCCCCAGGGCGAGACCAATGGCGGTAGTTGCGGCAGCGGTGGCTGCAGTTCCTGCAACTAAAAGCAGATACGAGGACAAAGCGACGAGAAGCGAGGGGGGGAGCGCGCCTTGCGCGCAGCCCGTCAGCTGCGCAGCTGATACATCCACCCTCACCATTATCCCCTCGCCTCTCGTAGATACTCTTCGGCACTCGCCCCTTTTCTCTCGCATCTTCTATCTTGTGATACTATACGTCTTTCATCACAGGGTGACGGCCTTGCCGACCCCTCAATCAAGCGGGCCTCCAGGGCCTGTACCGAAATGGGCACTAGACAGAAACCAGTTATACTGAACCGGCTCATGGCAGCCCTTGAGTCGCTGACTGCGCTGTTCCTCCTCAGCGGTGATGGTCTACCGGGTAAACGCCTCCGTTTCCTGCTGATCGGCGTCGGCAATACCTTTGCCCTGCTTGGCGTGAATTTGGTTTTGATGCTCAATTTCCCCGAGCATACAGAAATCCTCCTGTTACTCTTTGGCGTATTTATCCTCGCCGGCATTGGTTTGCTTGTCGCGATCTCACTTGCCTTCCGTCGATATCTGCTGCACCCCAGTGAGGAGCTTAAACACTGGTCTGACGAAATTCGTGAGGGAAATCTGACGGTTCGCCTGTTCCCTGGCGAAATGGGGGAACTCAAAGAGGTTTCCAAGGACATCAATAACCTGCTCGATTACCTGCAGAGCCTTTCCAGGCACATGGATGACGAAATCAAGCGCCAGACAAAGCGTTTCGAGCAGAAGGCCAATTCGTTGCAGGTGCTCTATGACGTGGCCGCCAGCCTGAACGCTTCACGCGACTTAAAAGATCTGCTGACCCGCTTCCTTCACACCATGCGTGACATCGTCAACGCCAAGGCAGGTACCGTGCGTCTGCTCACCGACAATAACCAGATGGAGCTGGTGGCCAGTATCGGGCTGGATGAGACAGTGGTCGAGGAGGAGCGGATGGTCCCGGTACAGCGCTGCCTCTGTGGTACTGCCGTCACCGAGGGCGAGGTGCTTTTCCAGCAGGATCTCAATGCCTGCAACCAGTGGGTCGGGCGCCCTATGCTCGGCAATCCCGATCTGGAAATGATCGCTGTCCCCCTGCAATACCATGGCAAAAACCTTGGAGTCTACAACCTGTTTGTGGACAAGGCTGATATCGATTCTCACGAGGAGGTCAAGGCGCTGTTCACCAGTATCGGCCGGCACCTTGGCATGGCTATTGAAAAGGCGCACCTTGACGATGAGGCCAAGCGCCTCTCGATCATCAAGGAGCGTAATGCGATTGCCCACGAGCTGCACGACTCCCTGGCCCAGACCCTGGCCAGTTTACGCTTCCAGGTGAGCATGCTCGATGAGGCCATCGACCGTCAGGGGGCTGATGTCACTCATGAGGACATCCAGCAGATCAAGAGCGGCCTGAACGATGCCTACACCGAACTTCGCGAACTGCTGGCGCACTTCCGTGCGCCCATTAACTCCCGAGGCCTGCTGCCGGCGCTGGAAGATCTGATCAGCAACTTCCGCAAGCAGACCGGCATGCACGTATTGTTGCAGAAGGAGTGGGACTCCACTCGCCTCTCCGCCAACAGCGAAATGCAGGTGTTGCGCATCATCCAGGAGGCACTGGCCAATGTGCGCAAGCATAGCCAAGCCCATACGGTGCGCGTGCTGCTGCGTTGCGACAAGGATGATCACTATCACATCCTTGTCGAAGATGATGGTATCGGCATGGATAAACCGGCCTTTAGCGGTCATCCAGGCGAACATCTCGGCATGTCGATCATGAAGGAACGCGCACGCTATCTTGGCGGCGATCTGCGCATCGAGAGTGAAACCGGGGAAGGAACACGGGTACAATTGACCTTCAGCAACCCGAACTCGGCTGAAGCCAAAGAAAAAGAACCGCAACACTTCGCCCTTATCTGAATTATACACACTTATGCGCGTACTCCTGGTCGATGATCACACCCTGTTTCGCAGCGGACTCGAAACCCTGCTCGAACGCCACGGTATCGAGGTTATTGCCACAGCCGGCAATGGTCGTGAAGGCTTTCTCATGGCGCGCGAATTGCACCCGGAGGTGGTATTACTGGATATGCGCATGCCGGAGATGAGCGGACTGGAAGTGCTCTCTGGATTGCGTGCAGTGGGATTTCGCAATCCCATCGTAATGCTGACCACCAGCAATGAGGAGCAGGACTTGGTGGAATGCCTGCGAAACGGCGCCTCAGGCTACCTGCTAAAGGATATGGAGCCCAGCGAACTGGTGGCGGCATTGCGCGAGATTGTCGCTGGCAAAACCATTGTGGCTCCGGAACTGGCGACGGTACTGGCCCGCGTAGTTCAGGGTGAGGCGGCAGATGACGAGAAGGAGCCAATCTCACCTTTCGCCGAATTGACCCCGCGCGAGCTGGAGATCCTCTGTCTGCTGGCCGAGGGACAAAGCAACAAAGTCATTGCCCGAAATCTCGGCATCTCTGATGGAACGGTTAAACTCCACGTCAAAGCCATACTGCGTAAACTTGACGTGCATTCACGAGTTGAGGCCGCCGTGATGGCGGTCGAACAAAATTTCTGTCAAAAGGATTAAGCTGTGTTGTCTGAATTATTTGTCCGCATGCGCATGAAAACTCTATTCACATCCCTACTCCTTGGCTTGGCTGTGCTATCGGCCGGCATGCCGCAAGTTACCATTGCTGCCGAAACCCGCTGGTATGATGTTGAAGTCATCATCTTCAGCCATAACAGCGAACAATACCGCAGCTCCGAGCTGTGGCCTGTCGACTATGAGCTGCCGCAAACGGAGGTGACACAGACCCTCCTTCCGGCGCAATCCGGTGGTAACACACCTGTCGCGTTTACACGGCTCGCTCCGGATTCACTGCAACTGAGCACCGAAGCCGAGCGCATCAAGTCCGCGGCGGACATGGAGTTGCTGCTTCATCTGGGCTGGAGGCAGCCAGGTCTGGCCGAAGACCAGGCCGTGGCCGTACGTGTCGATGAGGAAGACTCCGACCGATTGAGCGGCACACTCAAGCTGGTACTGTCACGCTATCTGCATATCAATACTGACCTGATCTATCGCGAGGCGCAGTCCGACTCTGCAACGCAACAAGATGAGATATCTCTTTACTACCCCTCCGATGATCCCTCCGTCCTCTCGCTTCAACCGCGTTATCAGGCCTATCACCTGAAACAATCCCGACGCATGCGCAGTCGTGAACTGCATTACCTCGATCATCCGCTCTTCGGCATGGCCATCCTGGTCACACCCTACGAGGAAAACTAAGTCTCATCGCACTGTGCGGGAGCGGGTGTTGTACTGATTCAGGGAATGTTTAGGGGGAAGCCGTCCCGGCAGCAACAAATTCTAGTTCAAACCGGAAGGCGGACGGTAGCACAGGTTATTCGACTGTTGGTTCCGGTTTACGCTCTCAGCACTGGCTCAGCCGTGGGACAATATGTTCAAGCAGACGTCTCACATCGGCCATACCATTGTTCAGGTGGTACTCGATGATCTCCATGGTGATCTCTCCATCCCCCCGACCTGCTCCCATGTTGGCGACCACAGCGAGACAGCTGTAACACAACCCCAGTTCACGAGCCAATGCTGCTTCCGGCATACCGGTCATTCCAACCAAGTCACAGCCGTCACGTTCGAGTCGATTGATTTCTGCAGTCGTTTCCAGCCTCGGTCCCTGGGTTGCCGCATAGGTCCCCTCGCCAATCACATTAAGCCCTACCTCACTGGCACAGGTAAGCAGCATCTGTCGCAACATTTCACAATAAGGATCAGTAAAATCGATATGGACAACCTGACTCAATCCCTCTTCAAAATAGGTATTGATACGTGACCAGGTATAATCGACGATTTGATCCGGCACCACCAGGCGTCCAGGAGTCATATCTGCACGAATACCACCGACCGCATTCACCGCGATCACCTGCTCCACCTCGCTCTCCTTCAGCGCCCAGATATTGGCACGGTAATTGATTTTATGCGGTGGAATGGTATGCCCGGCCCCGTGGCGCGGCAGAAACAACACTTCATTGCCCGCCATCTCCCCGAACATCAGTGGTGCCGAAGGCTCGCCATAGGGTGTATGCATCACCTCACGACGCGTGATCTCCAGCCCCTTGAGCGAGGTCAGTCCCGTACCGCCGATAATGGCCAGTTTTGCCATAGTCAAAATTCCTCAAAAAAATTCAAAACATTTTTAACGCAAAGAAGCGCAAAGGTATGAAAAAGCTGTAGGAGCCGAGTCCTCTCGGCGAATAATTCGCCAGGGGACTGGGCTCCCACGATACAGTCGTTCCCTACAAATACGGGTTAGGAGCATTGATCTATAATCCCTGACTTTCTTTGCGTCCTTTGCGTTGAATTCTTTTCACTTAACTGCCTTTGACGGCAAATATGCCCGGCGCGTTGCGCAGGTACTCCTGGTAGTCCATGCCGTAGCCGAAGACGTAACGGTCTTCCACTTCAAGCCCGACATAATCGGCTTCGATACCGACGTTGCGCTCATGGAGTTTCTTCACCAGTACCGCACTGTGCACTTCACTGGCACCGGCCTCAAGGCAGGATTCGAGGATTGCTTGCAAGGTTAGACCCTCGTCAAGAATATCGTCCACCACCAGCACCGCCCTATCCTTTAATTCAAAGCGTGGTGGCACGCGCCATTGAAGTTCCCCCCCGGCAGTTTTGCCGCGGTAACGGCTGGCGTGTATGTAATCAATTTGCAGCGGAAAATCCAGGTGACTTAGCAAAATTCCCGCCGGGATCATGGCTCCACTCATCACCGCCAGCACCAGCGGATTTTTGCCGGCCAGCTCGGCGCTAATTTCTTCGGCCATCCTGAGGAGCGCAGCTTCGACCTGTTCACGGGTAAACAGGCAATCGGCCTCCTCATAGACACATTGTGCCTGTTGCGGGCTTACACTCATTCTCTGTTCGCTCTTGTTATTAACGGGATGCTGCGGAAGCCTGCAGAGGAAGCTCCGGTCCGGACTGCCCTGCCAAGTGAATCGTTGAGGTGGGAAAGGCAATTTCAGCACCCTCAGACTCGATGATCTCCACCACCTTCAACAAGACATCCTGCTTGACCTCATGAAACTTCACCCAGTTGGTCGTATGGGTGAAGGTGTAGATGAAAAAGTCCAGCGACGAGGGGGCAAAGCTGTTGAAGTTGACGATCAGGGTCTGGCTCTCGTCGATTTCAGAGTGACCGATCAACATGACCTTCACCTTCTCGATAATGGGAGTCATCTTCAGTGCGTCATCATAACGAATCCCCACGGTCTCGTAGATGCGCCGATGGCTCATACGCGACGGGTTCTCTACGGCGATACTGGTAAAGGTGGCATTGGGGACGTAGAGGGGACGTTTATCGAAGGTGCGGATCACCGTCAGTCGCCAGCCAATACGCTCAACGGTTCCCTCAATGCTGCGATCCGGCGAGCGGATCCAGTCGCCAACGGCAAAAGGACGGTCAAGATAGATCATCAGGCCACCGAAAAAATTGGCCAGCAGATCCTTGGCGGCAAAACCGATGGCGAGACCGCCGACACCGCCAAATGCCAGAATCCCCGAGACACTGATACCCAGGGTCTGTAGCGCTACCAACGAAGCGGTGATGATCACTGACAGGCGCACCAATTTACCGATGGCGTCAACCGTGGTGCGATCAACGACTTTACCTTCGTGTGCCTTGGCATCGACGATAGTGTTTTCCACCTCGCTGATAAGGCGGAAAAGAAACCAGGCAATAATGGCGATGACGCCGACATCGCGTATCGGCGTAACAGCTGAGAAAATTGCGGTTTCGGTCTGTCTGCCGACAATATCGGCCGCAAAGCTGATACCGAGCACCCAAATCAGCAGGCTCAGCGGCCGGCGCAAGGCATTGAACAGGGCGTCATCCCACAGGGATTTGCTGCTCTCGATCCGAGAGGAGAGGCGATTAAGGAGTCGTTTCTGCAAAAAGTCCAGCATTAGCGCGGAAAACACCACCACGAAAATCTGGATCACCAACAGTGTAGTCCCGTCACCCTGACTGATATCGTTCAACAACTGCTCAAATTCCATCAACTGTCTCCAAATCAGATTTCCATAGCGAGGGTCGGATTCTCTTCCAGCTCGCGCATCGCACTTACCGCCTGACGCCAGGCCGGAGCACTGTGCAAGGCATCGAGTGTCAGCGGATGACGCCCATGCAGCCTCGCCAACCGGGTGTGCAAAACCGGATTGGGCTCCAGTTCAAGTCCGTGCAGGATTTGCATCGCCCCCTCGCGGTTATTGCAAATCAAGGCGACGTCACATCCTGCCGCCAGCGCTGCTTTGGCTCGTGAGACATAATCACCGGCAACGCTAGCCCCTTCCATATTGAGATCATCACTGAAAATCACGCCCTGAAAATTCATTCGACGACGCAGGACCTCCTTGAGCCAGAATGGCGAAAAGCCGGCCGGTTGCGGATCGACGTTGGCGTAGATCACATGGGCTGGCATCACCGCGGCCATCCCGTTGCTAATCATCAACTCATAAGGCTTCATATCCTCAGCGGCAATATCCTCGTAACGACGGCTGTCGACCGGGATCGCCTCGTGAGAGTCGGCCTGTACCGCACCGTGTCCGGGAAAATGCTTGCCGGTAGCGGCCATCCCCGCCCTGTGCATCCCCTGCATCAGGGCGTTGGCCAGCTCCGCCACCACCTGGGGCTGGCGATGGAAGGAGCGGTCGCCAATAACCGTGCTGGCGCCGTAGTCCAGGTCCAGCACCGGCGCGAAGCTGAAATCGACACCTACGGCTCGCAGCTCCGAGGCCATCACCCAACCGGCCAGTTCCGCCAGCTGGCGGGCACGGCGCTTGTCCCGCCCGTGAATCTCACCAAAACGGCGCATCGCCGGCAGACGGGTAAAACCCTGCCGAAAACGTTGCACCCTCCCCCCCTCATGATCGACGGCGATAAGCAAAGACGGACTGCGCAAGGCGTGGACCTCGGCGATCAGCTCACTCAGCTGTGCAGGGTTTTCATAGTTGCGCGTAAACAGGATCACCCCTCCCACAAGCGGGTGTTGAAGCATCTCCCGTTCCTGCTCATCCAGGGTAGTCCCCAGAAGATCCAGCATCACCGGACCTAAAGACATTCATCGATTCCTTATCGGTAGGGTTGTCGAGCAAACGGCGTGGAGGTAGCGGCTAAACGCTTCACCCCTCAATCAATACGCGTGTACCGATCTCCACCTGCTCGAAAAGCTTAATGATATCGCGATTACGCATGCGGACACAGCCGTGTGATAGGGCCACGCCCATCGGCTCCTCGTCAGGCGTGCCGTGAATGTATATATAGCGACGCATCGTATCTACCTTGCCAAAGCGGTTGCGGCCGGGCTCCAGTCCGCTTAACCAGAGGATACGAGTCAAGATCCAGTCGCGCCCCGGCTCGGCAAGGCGCAATGCCGGCGAGTAGAGCTCGCCCGTCGGACGCCGCCCACAGAACACGGTATTTTCCATACAACCTGCCCCAATCATCGCCCGTACAATATGCCATCCCCGCGGTGTGCAGCCGCTATTATTCGCCTCCCCCGGTCCATTGGCAGCGGTTGAGACGGCGACGTCCATCACCACATGCTCATCAACGAGCAACTGAAGTCGCTGGCGGCCGAGATTAATCTTAATCATCTTGCCCATGGTTCCAGTCTTTATAGGGATATCGAGTGAGACAGACATTGTAATAACGGGTATCGTCCGAGACCTCTTTGCCGATCCAGGCTGGTCGTTCGAAGGGCTCATTCTCATCAGTCAGTTCGATCTCTGCCACGATAAGCCCCTCATTGTCACCAGCAAAGACATCCACCTCCCAAATATGCGCTCCCACCGGCACGTGATAGCGAATCTTCTCGATCTGCGGTTGCTCGCACAGGGTATCGAGCATCTCTTCCGCCTCCGTTAGGGGAATGTCGTACTCAAACTCCTGTCGCCGCACACCCAAGGTTGCGCTCTTGATATTGAGGTTGGCCTTGCGTCCCTCGATACGCACCCGCACTGAGGCCTTCTCTGCACCGATAAGGTAGCCTTGACGAAAAAAGGTGCCTTCATCGGCCACCTTGTACCAGGCATCGGAAGTGACCAGGAATTTTCGTTCAATCTCTGTTGCCATGGATATCCTTTACCTTGAGGGCCTTGTATATAGACCAGCATTGTCTCGAAGTCTGCGACAATTATAAAATCTCCGGCACAACAATAGCGACCCCTGAGAGGTCAAGGCAAAGAAAGCACTCATCAAGCAACAGAGCGGTGCCTGCAAGTACTGCAGATTTCTCCCATACCCTTATCAAGCAGTGGGATTAGCGGAAAAATTTGTTCTGACCTGGCAATACATTGCCAATCGCCATTATTTCACGCTAAGCTGCCCCACTTAGCCAGCGAGGCCATAATGATAAAAAGCCGTTACCAGGAAATATCTCCCTACATCACTAAAGACGGTTCGGAGATCAGGGAACTCCTTCACCCATCCATTCACGGCAACCAGAACCAGAGTCTGGCTGAAGCCATCGTGCCGGCAGGAAAACAGAGCATACTGCATCGGCATCACAGCAGCGAAGAAATCTACCACATCACCTCAGGGCACGGAGTGATGCAGCTGGGCGAAAAAAAGTTTGAGATCCGTCCCGGCGATACCATCGCCATTCCTCCAGGTATGCCGCACGCGGTAGAGAACTACGGAAAGGAGCCTCTGAAGATCCTCTGCTGCTGCACACCGCCCTACTCCCACGAGGACACCGAGCTGGTGTCGTTGTAGCATTAATCGATTCTCCCCTTGAGGTAGGCCTGGCGCAGGTTCTCAGGAAAGCGCTCTATGGCATAGCGCAACATGGTGCGTGGCATTTGCCGATAGTGCTTGCGCAGAAAAGCCTCCTCCGCATCCCGGTCACGCTTTCCCACCTCACGCAACATCCAGCCCACCGCCTTGTGGATCAGGTCATGGCTGTCCTGCAGCAGATGCTCTGCAAGCTGCAGGGATTCGCCAAACTCTCCCTGTTTGATGAAATGAAAGGTCGCGATGATGGCGATACGCCGCTCCCACAGAAAGGCAGAGCGGGCCAAGCTATAGAGGGGCTCCCGGGACTTATCAAATAGCCAGGCGCCGACGATGTGTTCCGCCGAGGCATCGACCAGATCCCAGTTGTTGATATAGCGGGTCGAGGCGAGGTAACGGCGGTACAGGCTCTCCCTTTCTTGCGTATCACCGTGCTGAAAGCGCTGCACCATGAGTAACAGGGCCAGCAGGCGCTCCTCATGAAACTCGGAACGCAGCAACCGCTGGATATCCTTGAGCTGCATCGTGGCAAAATCCTTTACCAGCTTGCGTATCTGCGGTACCCGCAGACCAAGGAACCGGTCCCCTTCACCGTAATCACCGGAACCGGTTTTAAAAAAACGCTGCAAGTTTACGGCTTGCTGCGGGTCAGCCAGTTGATTGAGCCGTTCCCGGATGTTCTGGACACCCATTACATACGTTCTCTTGCCTGTATTATTTGGTGAGTGAAAACCACAGCCGCATTCCTCTGCTTTATTAGCTCGACAGCAAGGACTCCAGTTCCTGTTCGGCAACCGTAAATGGCAGAATTGCCTTTATGGGAAAAATATCCTGCATTTTTTGCGCATACTCCATCTCAACCGGAGCGGCCAGCACGATGACACTGGCCTGAGGCGAAAATTTCGGCATGCTCATCAAGAATACATCCAGATTGCTGATGTGAACTCCACTGTAATTGTTGCTGTAACCGTAGACAAAATCGGCCACCACCACATCCGGCACCTGTTTTTTCAGCTGACTTACCGCCTTACGGGTGGAGGTCAACTGCACCTCTTCGAAACCGAGGCGCGCAAACAGGGCCGAGAGGTTCGGGTGGTGGGGGGATTCGATGAGTGAAAAAAGTACGGGAGTAGACATAAATTAACGCTCAACATTTCAATTCTTCAATGAATGAAGCCACAATCCTGGCTGCAGAATCAGAATTCTCCTGGAGCAACAGATGAGGCCCATCCAGTTCGATGATTTGCCCGTTTTTAACAAAATGCATCACCTGTTCAGCAGTATCCACTGGAATTAACCTGTCCCTGCTTGCTTTGAGATAAAGCACCGGCACGGAAGGCCCGTCTGGCGGACCCTCCCGGAGCGAGAAGCACAGGGGACCCGCAGGGCGATGCATAAGGGCGGCCTTCTCTTTGGTTACTTTCTTTTGGCCGCACAAGAGGAAGTGACCTGCGCACGGGGGACCCCCCCGCATCCAATCAACCCGTCGCGATAGCGACACAAACAATACGTACAGCGTTATTTCTTCGTAAACAACGCAATCGACTCCACATGCACCGTATGCGGAAACATATCCATCACCCCCGCCTTCTCCAGGGTGTAGCCGTATTCATTGACCAGCAAGCCGGCATCGCGCGCCAGGGTGGCCGGGCTGCAGGAGACGTAAACGATGCGCTTCACGCCCAGTTTGGCAATATGCGGGATCGCTTCCATGGCGCCGTCGCGTGCCGGATCGAGCAGCACCTTGTCGAAGCCCTGGGACCACCACGGTAGCAGCTCCACCTCTTTGGCGAGATCGGCGGTGTGAAACTCGACGTTCCCGATCCCGTTCAGCGCGGCATTTTGCCGCGCCCGTTGGACCAGCTCCTCAAGTCCTTCCACCCCGACCACCTCCCTGGCGCGGCGCGCCAGCGGCAGGGTGAAGTTGCCGATGCCGCAGAAAAGATCGAGCACCCGCTCATCCGGCCTCACCTCGAGCATGTCGATGGCATAGGGCACCATCTTGCGGTTAATGTCGGTGTTGACCTGGGTAAAGCCGGTGGGGGTGAAATTGAAATGGACCTCAAACTCCGGCAGCGCGTAGCTGAGCTGAATCTGCTCCGGCCATAACGGTTCTACGCTGTCCGGGCCGGCCGGTTGGAGAAAGAAGCAATAGCCATTGGCCTTGGCAAAGACGATCAGTTTTTCCTTGTCGCCGCCGGTGAGCGGCTTGAGATTGCGAAACACCAGGGCGGTCTGCGTGTCATCCACGGCGACCTCGATCTGGGCAATGCGGTCTCGGGCCTCAAGACTGCCGATGAGTTCACTGAGTTCATCCAGATGCTCCCCGACGGAAGGGTGCAGCACCTCACAGCGGTGCATATCGCAGATATAGGGCTTGCGCTTTTCTCGAAAACCAATCAACACCCTTCCCTTCTTCTCTACAAAACGCACGCCCATGCGTGCCTTGCGCCGGTAACCCCAATGGGAACCGGTCAGGGGCGGCAGGACCTCCTTCGGGGTGACCTTGCCGATGCGCTCGAAGTTCTCCAGCAGCACTTCCTGCTTGGCGTGGATCTGCGCACCTGCCTCCATGTGCTGCAGGGCACAGCCACCACACACACCAAAGACAGTGCATTTCGGCTCGACCCGCTCCGGTGCAGCCGTGTGGATATCCTGTGCTACGCCGACATCATAGCTGCGTTTTTTTTCCGCATAGAGAAAACTGACCTCTTCCCCCTTCAGAGCACCCTCGACAAACACCGTCTTGCCGTCGATGTGGGTGACACCCCTGCCATCATGGGAAAGGTCTTCTATGACTGCCCTGACCAGTTCGGTGGGCAGTTTTGGACGTCTGCGTCGTTTTGACATGCTTAGTGATAACCTTTTACAGCAAATGGCGGGATTCGAGCCCGCCTGTTTCCACAAACTTCAGTTCAGAGGCAATGGTGGAGTGTGAAATCACGCGTGCCCCAGAGAACATAAAGCACTCTGTTCCGAATGACACTCACTTAAGAAAACCCGCCATATTACTTCGTCATTCCCGCCAAAGGCACGCCGGAATGACAGCATCGGTTTACTGATTGGTTAAGTCAGTGCCACTCCACTCTGTTCCCTGTTATTTCCTGCGTGCACTTCCTCATGAGCTAAAGTCCATTATTCGACGGGAAACACCCCGGTAGAGAGGTAGCGGTCGCCACGGTCGCAGATGATGGCGACTATCACGGCGTTTTCAACCTCACTGGAAAGCTTCAGCGCGGCGGCAACGGCACCGCCAGAAGAGATGCCGCAAAAGATCCCCTCCTCGGCCGCAAGCCGACGGGTGGTCTCCTCCGCCGCCTGCTGGCTAATATCGATAGTGCGATCCACACGGCTCGCCTCAAAAATACTCGGCAGGTACTCCTTCGGCCAGCGGCGGATGCCGGGGATACTGGCGCCTTCTTCCGGCTGAACGCCAACGATCTGGATCGCAGGATTCACCTCCTTGAGATAACGTGAGGTGCCCATGATGGTGCCGGTAGTGCCCATGGCGCTGACGAAATGGGTCACCTTGCGCTCGCTGTCGCGCCAGATCTCGGGGCCGGTGGTTTCATAGTGCGCTAGCGGATTGTCCGGGTTTGAGAACTGGTCGAGCACCTTACCCTTGCCCTCGGCCTGCATCTGCAGAGCCAAGTCGCGAGCCCCCTCCATGCTCTGCTCGCGGGTCACCAGGATAATCTCAGCGCCGTAGGCACGCATCGAGGCGCGGCGCTCGACGCTCATATTATCCGGCATGATCAGCACCATGTTGTACCCCTTGATCGCCGCGGCCATGGCGAGGGCGATACCGGTATTGCCAGAGGTGGCTTCAATAAGGGTGTCACCCGGCTTGATCTCGCCCCGCGCCTCGGCGTGCTGGATCATCGACAGAGCCGGGCGGTCCTTGACTGAACCGGCTGGATTGTTGCCTTCCAGCTTCACCAGAAGGGTGTTGGAGGTTTCGCCAGGCAGACGCTGCAGGCGCACTAGAGGCGTGTTGCCGACGAATGATTCGATGGTGGGAAATGTCATGAGGATGCCTATAATCGCCAATATCTCGTTACGCGAACCCTGATTATAAACGGGCTTGTCAACAATGACGATTGCAAGTAGAGTTTATGGATAATATTTCGTTATGGAGGAACACACGGATGAGTTCTGCACCCTGTGCTATTGATGAACAGTTGGCACTGAAGCGGGCAGGCGGGAATGTTGAACTGGCCCGCGATCTCTATCAATTACTGCAAAATGAGCTTTCCGAGTACCAGATTCAGCTACCCAGTCTCTACGGTGAAGGCGATCTGTATTCGCTGCTGGAAGCGGTCCACAAACTCAATGGCTCTGCGACCTACTGTGGGGTACCGGCTCTCAAGACAGCGGCCGAGGCCATGGAGTCGTGCCTTAATCGGGGCGAGAAAGAGAGCTACGCAGAAAAGTTGACGAAGGTCCTGGATGAGATCCAGCGAGTGCTGGAGACCCCTACGCTTCATCTCTAAGTTCAGGGACGAGGATTGTTGCCTCCCACCCCGCGAT
Organism: Thiohalomonadaceae bacterium; assembly: GCA_041563315.1. Taxonomy (GTDB): domain Bacteria; phylum Pseudomonadota; class Gammaproteobacteria; order Thiohalomonadales; family Thiohalomonadaceae; genus JBFEYJ01. The sequence goes on along the minus strand of JBFFNE010000003.1, from coordinate 34,850 downwards.
ACTGAAGTCTCACAGGGGATAACTTAAGCTAATCGTAGCAGGGGCGCCGCTCCATCTTGTAACTGTAATTCATATCTCGGTCCTGCCTTTCTCAAGCAATATCGATGCTTTTGTCTGCATAAACATCCTGGATCGCATTGAGTAACGCCACCCCTTCCTTCATCGGTTTCTGAAAGGCCTTGCGTCCGGAAATCAACCCCATCCCCCCAGCACGCTTGTTGATCACGGCGGTACGAACCGCCTGGTGCAGGTCATCCTTGCCAGAGGGGCCGCCCGAGTTAATCATCCCCACCCGCCCCATATAACAGTTTGCTACCTGGTAGCGTACCAGGTCGATAGGGTGATCACTGGTCAGTGTGTCATAGACCTTGGGGTGGGTCTTACCGAAACCGATGGCATTGTAGCCACCATTGTTCGTCGCCTGCTTCTGTTTGATGATGTCTGCATTTAACGTCGCCGCCAGGTGATTACCCTGGCCGGTGAGATCGGCACTGGTGTGATAATCGACCCCTTCATGCTTGAAGCTGCTATTGCGCAAATAGGCCCACAGTACAGTGACCATGCCCAGCTCATGGGCGTGAGCAAAGGCTGCGCTGACCTCCTGTATCTGCCGCCGCGACTCCTGGGAACCAAAATAGATGGTTGCCCCCACGGCAACAGCCCCCAGTTCGAAGGCCTGATCGACCGAGCCAAACAGGGTCTGGTCGTAGATATTGGGATAGGTGAGCAACTCGTTGTGGTTGATCTTGGCAATGAAAGGGATACGGTGGGCATAACTTCGGGCCACCGAGCCGAGCACACCGAGGGTTGAGGCGACCGCATTGCAGCCTCCCTCCATGGCCAGCTCGCAGATACTGCCCGGGTCGAAGAAGGCCGGGTTGGGGGCAAAGGAGGCTCCCGCCGAGTGCTCCACCCCCTGGTCCACCGGCAAAATAGAAAGGTACCCTGTACCGGACAGACGTCCGGTATTGAACAACAGCTGCATGTTACGCAACACGGCCGGGCTGCGGTCCTTTTCCGCCATTACCCGGCTGACATAGTCCTCTCCGGGAAGATGCAGCATCGATTTTGGGATACCCTTGCAGCTATGACCAAGCAGGTCCTCGGCCTCTTCGGCCAGTAACGTGGCAATATCACCCATGGTTCCTCCTACCCTACCGATTTTAAATATGAGTCTCAGCTTGTTGGACTAGGATCACTTCATTAAATGAAACACCATCAAGTCAATGGAATGCGTACGCCCTTTACTGATTACTGTTGACCCTGCGGACACTGCTTGCCAATGCATCCGTGTCTAAACCGGCAACCAGCAGTCGTTCCCAGGCACAAACCGGGCCCCTTGCCACCATCGCCGTTTCGTTCGCGATGCCCCGGTAGAAACATTGTCGCGTTCTGGGACGCTGATACACGCTTCACCTCAACTGTAGCAGAAGGAAAGTGGATCCGCGTTACGGGCCATTTCCCCAACAACCAGAGGCAACAGACTGATCGGCCGCTTTGGATTAATAGCCACTACGCCACTATCTTTAGCCGAAACACCACTTCCCCCCTCCCCCGCCAGACAGACAGACAGTATTCGTTAAATTGAGGGCAGGTACACCCTGCCAGGTGGCTCTAACCACACTTTTTGTTCTATTTTCTTTGCAGCTTGGCGAGAGTCTGACGTTGCATGCGCGCAGCGCCCTCAAGCCCTCTCCCCCATCCCCTCAAATCTCGCCTCTGATTTAACGTAAACATCAAAACGGTGCTTCTTGCTGGTGATCGCCATTGTCGGTTTCACCCCCCCCAGCACCGGTGCATAATCGGGCCTTTTGACTACCACCCGCTTTCGCGCCACTCGTAGCGCTGCGGGCAACAGGCGATCCGCATCCTCGTCGCTGCCCACCAACTGCTGGAAAAGCGCCATCTCCTTTTTCACCTGGGCGTTTTTGCGCCGGTGCGGAAACATCGGGTCGAGATAGACCACATCCGGGAACTCCTCCTCGGCAAGCCCCTCCATCCATACCACCGCATCGGTATGGATAAGCAGCAGACGCTCGGCAACCCAGCTGCCGATCTCGGTATCGGCCATAGCACGCCTAACGCCGTCCTCCAGTAATGCCGCCACCACCGGTGAGCGCTCCAACAGGGTCACGCGGCAACCCAGGGAGGCTAATACAAAGGCATCACGTCCCAAGCCACCGGTGGCATCGAGCACTGTCGGGTTCGCCCCGCCCTTGAGCCCCACCGCCTTGGCAATACTCTGGCCGCGCCCACCACCAAAACGTCGTCGATGGGCCACGGCTCCCGTGACAAAATCGACATAAACGGCACCGGGTGCATCCTCGCCGCTCTGGATCAATTCGAGTCGCTTATCGGTCAGTTGAAGCTGAAATAAAGCTGGGGAGCTTTCAGCATAGGTCAGGCCCCAGTGGCTGGCGATCCTTTGCGCGGCCTCGGCAAGCGCTGGTGTCGCCGGAACCACCGGTACGGATTGCTGCTGAGCGTCATTCATGCCGCTTACCATTCAAAGACTAAACAGGAAAGAAACGGCAACGACAGCGGCAATAATGGCCACCAGATCGGCACTTAGCGCCGTCCACAAGGCATGACGGATACGTTTGATCTGCACCGCACCGAAATAGACCGCCAGCACGTAAAAAGTCGTCTCGGTGGAGCCCTGCAGTGTCGAGACCAGATATCCTGTGTAACTGTCAGGACCAACCGCTGGGTCGTTAATGATCGACGCCATCACCCCGTAGGCACCGGAGCCGGAGAGTGGGCGCAGCAGGGCCATCGGCAACGCCTCGGGAGGCATCCCGAGCGGAGTGGTCCACTGGCCCAGAGCACGAACCAGCAGGTCCAGGGCGCCGCTGGCGCGGAACATCCCCACCGCCACCAGGATCGCCACCAGGTAAGGGATGATACGCAGGGCCACCTGAAAACCGTCCTTTGCCCCCTCGATGAAGCTCTCGTAGATGGGCACCCGCCGCCACATGCCAAAGGCGAGGAAGCCGACCATCAGGCCGGGCAGGATCCAGGGGGCGATCACCTTGCCATAGAGGACAGTAACCGGGATCAGCGCCGCCAACAGCCCGAGGGCGAAAAAGGAGACCCACAGCGGATAGGCGCCCGGCGTTTCCACGGGCGTCGCCTCATCCTCCCCATCCGCGGCAACCACAGGTACTGTCGAAGGCTGACCGAGCGGAAAAAAACGGCGGTAGAAAAGCGCCGCGACAATCGCGAAGAGGGTGGAACAGGCCGTGGCAAACAGGGTGGTCGGCAGGATCGCCGCCGGGTCGAGGGAACCGGCCGAGGCACGCAGGGCAATGACCCCGGTTGGCAACAGAGTCACACTGGAGGTGTTGATGGCCAGAAACAGCACCATCGCGTTACTGGCGGTGCCGGGATGGGTGTTGAGCTTGTTGAGTTCCTGCATCGCGCGGATACCGAACGGGGTGGCGGCATTGCCGAGACCCAGGGCGTTGGCGGAGATATTGAGGATCATCGCTCCCATCGCCGGATGTTCCGGCGGGACATCGGGAAAAAGGCGCACCATCAGCGGCCGGATCAGGCGCGCCAGGATGGTCAGCATGCCGCCCGCCTCGGCCACCTTCATCAGGCCAAGGAACAGGGTCATCACCCCCACCAGACCGATGGCCAGCTCCACCGCACCGCTGGCCGACTCTACCATCGCCGCAGAGAGCGCACTCATCGGCGACGGCTCACCCACTGCACCGCCAAGCTGTTTCCACGCTGCCACGACAAAGGCACTTAACACAATGGCAAAGAAGACGACATTCATCCTGAAAAGGGCAGCCTCGGCGTGGGTTCGTTGTATGCCCGCATCCTACCACAGAGTGTAGCGGCGTCTCGCTGAAGTGAATGGAGATACAGGTTCAAGGCCAGTAGGCCCGATAAGCCAAGCGTCCGGCAAACCCCGTGAAAATCGCGGATTCGCTACCGCTTATCCGGCCCCTACCGACTTCGAATCTTCAGTTCAAAATGTAGTTGAATGCGCTTCTTTGAACCTTGGACTTTGAACCTTGAACCACCGTTCTTACCTCCCCGCTTGTCTCCCCCTCCCCCGGGCGCTATGGTGTGTGAAGAAGAAAAACACGCCCGTTCTTAACGGAGAGCCCGTATGAAACGCCGGATGATCACCCTTGACGGCAACGAAGCTGCCGCGCGCATCGCCTTTCTGTGCAACGAGGTCATCGCCATCTACCCGATCACGCCCGCCTCACCCATGGGCGAACATGCCGATGCCTGGTCGGCGCAGAGTCAACGGAACCTTTGGGGTAGCGTGCCGCAGATCGTGGAGATGCAGAGTGAGGGCGGCGCCGCGGGGGCGATCCACGGCGCACTGCAGAGCGGTGCCCTCTCCACCACCTTTACCGCCTCTCAGGGGCTGCTGCTGATGCTGCCCAATATGTATAAAATCGCCGGCGAACTCTCTCCCACAGTGTTTCATATCGCCGCCCGCTCACTGGCTGCCCAGGCTCTCTCCATCTTCGGCGATCACAGCGATGTGATGGCGGCCCGCACCACCGGCTTTGGCATACTCTTCTCCAACTCGGTGCAGGAGGTGATGGACATGGCACTCATCGCACAGGCCGCGACCCTGCAGGGGCGCATCCCCCTGCTGCATGTCTTCGACGGCTTTCGCACCTCCCACGAAATCGGCAAGATCGAGGCGGTTAGCGACGAGACCGTGCGGGCGATGATCGATGACGGGCTGGTCGCCGCCCACCGTGCCCGCGCCCTCAACCCGGAACACCCGGTGATCCGCGGCACCTCACAGAACCCGGACGTCTACTTCCAGGCGCGCGAGAGCGTCAATCCCTTCTATCAGGCGATGCCTGCCATCGTCCAGCAGTGCATGGACCGCTTCGCCGAGCTGACTGGCCGCCACTACCGCCTGTACGACTACTACGGTGTCGAGGATGCCGATCGTGTGCTCATCCTGATGGGCTCCGGTGCTGAAACCGCGCAGGAGACAGTCGACCATCTCAATGCCCAGGGCGAGAAGCTCGGTCTGCTCAAGGTGCGGCTCTACCGCCCCTTCGACGCGGCGACCCTCATCGCCGCCCTGCCCGCCACGGTGAGCGCCGTGGCGGTGCTGGACCGCACCAAGGAGCCTGGTGGTGACGGCGAGCCGCTGTACAAGGATGTGCTGAGTGCCCTGGCACAGGGTGTCGCCTCGGGTGAGGCGCCGTGCAGCACCCTACCGCGGGTCATCGGTGGCCGCTACGGCCTCTCCTCCAAGGAGCTCACCCCAGGGATGGTCAAGGCTGTGTTCGGTGAGCTGAAGCGCGACAGACCGAAGAACGGCTTTACCATCGGCATCCACGACGACCTCAGCCACACCAGCCTGCCCTGGGACGAGACCTTCCGCACTGACGCCTCACACAAGGCGGTCAGCGCCCTATTCTACGGCCTCGGCTCCGACGGCACCGTGAGCGCCAACAAAAACTCAATCAAGATCATTGGCGAGTGCACCGATCTCCACGCCCAGGGCTATTTCGTCTACGACTCGAAAAAATCGGGGGCAGTCACCGTCTCGCACCTGCGCTTCGGCCCTGAGCCGATCCGTTCCACCTATCTCATCAGCGATGACGAGGCCCACTTCGTCGCCTGTCACCAGAGCGTGTTTCTCGAACGCTACGACATGCTCGACAAGGCCGAGGTCGGCGGTGTGTTTCTGCTCAATACCACCGCGCCACCTGACAAGGCCTGGGATACCTTGCCCCGTAAGATGCAGCAGCAGATCATCGACAAGGGACTCAAGTTCTTTGTCATCGATGCCTACCGCGTAGCCGACGAGAGCGGCATGGGCCAGCGCATCAATACCGTGATGCAGACCTGCTTTTTCGCCATCTCCGACATCCTGCCGCAGGGCCAGGCCATCGATGCGATCAAACAGGCAGTGGAAAAGACTTACGGTAAAAAGGGCAAGCAACTGGTGGAAATGAACTTCCGCGCAATCGACACCTCGCTCGCCAATCTCCATCAGGTTACCGTCCCGGCCGTGGCCGACAGCGCCTTCGAGCGCCCCTCGGTGGTGCCGGAAAACACCCCCCGCTTCGTGCAGGAGGTCACCGCGAAGATCATTGCCGGCCGAGGGGACACCCTTGCGGTCAGCCAGCTGCCTGCCGACGGTACCTGGCCCACCGGCACCAGCCAGTGGGAAAAGCGCAATCTCGCCCTGGAGATCCCCGAGTGGGATGAGGAGCTCTGTATCCACTGCGGCAAGTGCCCCTTCGTCTGTCCCCACGGGGTGATCCGCAGCAAAGTGTTCGACCCGACACTGGCGAAAAAGGCGCCGGAAACCTTCAAGCACGTGCCGGTCAAGGGCAAGGAGTTCCCCGAGGGCTGGCACATCAGCTACCAGGTCTCACCCGAGGACTGCACCGGCTGCACCCTCTGCGTCGATATCTGCCCGGCCAAGGACAAACAGAACCCGGGACGGCGCGCCCTGAACATGGTGCCGCAACCACCCGTGCGCGAGCAGGAGCGGTGCAACTGGGAGTTCTTCCTCAGCCTACCCGAGTTCGACCGGCGCAAGCTGCGACCGAATGTGATCAAGGAAGCGATGGTGACGCAACCGCTGTTCGAGTTCTCCGGCGCCTGCGCCGGCTGCGGCGAAACCCCCTACCTCAAGCTTGCCAGCCAGCTATTTGGCGATCGCATGATGGTGGCCAACGCCACCGGCTGCTCCTCCATCTACGGCGGCAACCTGCCCACCACGCCCTGGGCGCACAATGCCGAGGGACGCGGCCCGGCCTGGAATAATTCGCTGTTCGAGGACAACGCGGAATTCGGTCTCGGCATGCGGCTGGCGGTGGACAAGCAGGCCGAGCTGGCCCGCGAACTGTTGCAGAAGCTACGCGCCGAGATCGGCGAAGAGCAGGTCGAGGCGCTACTCCATGCCGAACAGAACAGTGAGCCCGGGATTTACGACCAGCGCGAGCGTGTTGCCGAGTTAAGAAAAATCCTCAAAGGCATCGACAAACCCGAGGCACGGCAACTGGAGACGGTCGCCGACCAATTGATGAAAAAGAGTGTCTGGATCATCGGCGGAGACGGCTGGGCCTACGATATCGGCTTCGGCGGCCTAGACCATGTGCTCGCCTCCAGCCGCAACGTCAACATCCTGGTGCTCGACACCGAGGTATACTCCAACACCGGCGGCCAGACCTCCAAGGCCACGCCACGCGGTGCGGTGGCCAAGTTCTCAGCTGGTGGCAAGCCCACGGCGAAGAAGGACCTGGCGATGATCGCCATGAGCTACGAGAACGTCTACGTCGCCCAGGTGGCCTATGGCGCCAAAGACATCCAGACCCTGCGCGCCTTCCTCGAGGCCGAGTCCTGGGACGGCCCCTCGATTATCATCGCCTACTCTCCCTGTATCGCCTGGGGCAACGATCTGGCCCACAACCACGAAATGCAGGACCTGGCGGTGCGCAGCGGCCACTGGCCCCTGCTTCGTTACGACCCGCGCCGTCTTGAGCTGGGAGAAAACCCGCTGCAGCTCGACTCCAAGGCCCCCTCCATCGGCTACCGTGACTTCGTCGCCAACGAGACCCGCTTCAACATGCTGTGGCGCAGCCATCCAGAGAGCGCCGAGCAATTCCTGCATGAATCCCAGGAGGAAGCCCAGGCCCATTTCCACCATTACGAGCAGCTGGCTGCCCTGAGTTTCCAAAAATCCGACACCGGAGAGGACAAGGAGAAATGACCGTGGACCTGCGCACTCGTTATCTCGGCCTGGAACTGAAGAATCCGCTCGTCCCCTCGGCCTCCCCGCTCAGCCGCAGTCTTGACAGCGCACGCGCCTTGGAGGATGCGGGAGCCGCCGCCCTGGTGATGTACTCCCTGTTCGAGGAGGAGCTGCGCGAACAGATGCAACAGGCCGCCTTTCTCGAGCAGCAGGAGGTCGGCTACAGTGAGGCGGAGAGCTTTTTGCCGGTACACGCCGAACCGGGCAGCGGACTGGATGCCTACCTGGAACAGCTACGGCGCCTAAAGGAGACCCTCTCGATCCCGGTGATCGCCAGCCTCAACGGTGTCTCGCTCGATGGCTGGGTGGAGAACGGCAAGCTACTCGCTGAGGCCGGCGCCGATGCGCTGGAACTCAATGCCTATTACGTTGCTGCCGACCCCTCCATCAGCGCCGGCGAGATTGAGCAGCGCTACATCACCCTGCTGTCTGAGCTGCGCGGCGTTGTGTCGATTCCGATCACCGTCAAGCTCTCACCCTTCTTCAGTGCCCTCGGCCATTTCGTCTCCCAACTGGAATCAGCGGGCGCCAATGGCATCTCCCTGTTCAACCGCTTCTACCAGCCGGATATCGACATCGACAGCCTGCGTGTCGCACCCACCCTGCATCTATCTCACCCGGGCGATAATCTGCTTGCGATGCGCTGGCTGGGTCTGTTGAGTGGTCGGGTTAGCCTCTCCATGGCCGCCACCGGCGGCATCCACCGGGCGGAGGACGCCATCAAAATGCTGCTCGCCGGCGCCGACATCACCCATCTCTGCAGCGCCCTGCTACTGCACGGCCCGAAACGGTTACGGGAGATACTTAACGGTATCAGCGCCTGGCTGGAAGAGAGCCCCTACGACTCGCTGGAACAGATTAAAGGCGTCCTTTCACAGCATCACGCCAAGGATCCGGCCGATTATGAACGGGCCAGTTATGTGAGGATGCTTGACAGCTACAAGGTCAACCGGACGGCGTGGGACTGAGTACGATCACAACTGCGCAGACATCCCACCAATTGCGTGCAAGTCGATTCGCAAGATTGTAGTCCCTAGCTCGAACTTTTCACCGATGAAATCGCGACATGAACACTCTATAGTTTATCTATATCTTTTGTTGTATCAGAGACTTCAGGAGGTACAGCCATGACTGACACCACGCGGGATCCACCGATTCGCGATGAGGAGTTACTCGACTCTTCTACACAGTCACCGACACAAGCTAGCCGCAAAGGCAAGAAAAAACACATCAGCATGCATGAAGGTATCGGTGCCTGGGCCGATTGCTGCTCCTGTGAGGCAGAGCCTTACTGGCGCGAGCATGCTGAGGAGATGGGCGTCGATTTCAACGAATATGAAGAGAATGAGTTTGAGATTGATGAGTCCCGGCAGCCGGTCAGGTGACCAGTGCAGCTAAACTTCAACCCATAAAGCAGTGGCTTCCTTAGCCCGTGATGTCGGACTGAAATCTGACCACCACACGCTACACTCCGGCTCCGGCGGAAGCTCGGGGCTATCGAGTTTAGCGGCCTACCCCCTCCTGATACAACCACCCTCTTCGGATCATCCACTTTTCAATCTCCACGGCAAACAACACCAGTGACGACAGGGCAAAACAGATGCCAAGATCGAACAGGGGGAGTGGCTGGGTGTTGAACACGGAATTAAAGGCAGGGACATAGATCACCATCAACTGCAGGACCACAGTGAGCAAGACGGCACCGAGCATGTAGGGGTTGCTCAGCAGGCCCAAGGTGAAGATGGATTGGCGTTCACTGCGTACAGCCAGGGAGTGGAACAATTGCGAAACGGTCAATACGGTAAAAGCGATGGTCTGCCAGTACTCTACGCCACGAGCCAATGCCCATGCTTGTGAAGCGATAGTGATACCACCAACAAACAGCCCAGTCCAGATGATGTGTTGCCACATGCCGTGGGCGAAGATACTCTCCTTCGGCGGGCGCGGCGGGCGATTCATCACACCCCGCTCTGCCGGTTCAGCGGTAAAGGCCAGGCCAGGCAAACCATCGGTGACAAGATTGATCCAGAGGATATGGATCGGTAGCAGCGGGATCGGCAGGCCGAGAAACGGCGCAAGCAGCAGGGACCAGATTTCCCCCGAGTTGGAGCTCATGGTGTCCTTGATGAACTTGCGGATGTTGTCGAAGATGCGCCGCCCCTCACGCACCGCGGTGACGATGGTGGCAAAATTGTCATCGAGCAGCACCATATCGGCAGCCTCGCGTGCCACGTCAGTGCCCTTCTGCCCCATGGCGACACCGATATCAGCGTGTTTAAGCGCCGGAGCATCATTTACCCCATCGCCGGTCATGGCGACAAAATCTCCTTTGTTCTGCAGCGCTTGAACCAGAAGGATTTTTTGTTTGGGGCTGACACGGGCGAACACCCGGATATGCTCAAGACGGCTGGCCAGTGTTTCCGCTGACATCCCTTCAAGCTCGCTGCCGGTGATAACCAGATCATCCGTGTTGGCGATCCCTAGCCTGGCAGCAATGGCGCGGGCGGTTGCCGGGTGGTCGCCGGTAATCATCATCGGCGTAATACCTGCGGTAAGGCACTCTTCTACCGCCCCATAGGCCTCCTCCCTTGGCGGATCGATAAGTGCGACCAGACCGAGAAAAACCAGCCTATTTTCAAGCTCATCCACACGCAGTTCGGGCAGCTGTGGCCACACACGAAAAGCAACAGCCAGCACGCGGAAACCCTCTTCTGCAAGCCTGTCTGCCTGGGACAGCAGCGCCTTTCGATCAATTTCGACCTCCCCCCCCGTCATCAGCTGAAGGTGGCATTGAGGTAGCACCTGTTCAGGTGCGCCCTTGGTGAAAGCAATCAGATCCTCGTCGCGCTGGTGTACCGTCGTCATCCGTTTTCGCTCGGAATCAAAAGGCAATTCAGCAACACGTGGCAGGTTCTGCAGCAGTGTACTCTTGTCGAAACCTGCCTTGCCTGCTCCGTTGAATAGTGCAATCTCGGTCGGCTCACCAATAGGCTCGTGCCCCTGTGCTGCCTCCACATCGTTACTTATTGACAGTGCCTGCCAGAGCATTTCCTGCGCTGTTGTTTTTTCGTCCCGGGAAAAGGAGGCGTCCAGCAGTTTGCCATCGACATACAACTTTTCCAGTTGCATTCGGTTTTCGGTCAACGTGCCCGTCTTGTCGCTACAGATAACCGTAACCGAGCCGAGGGTTTCCACCGACGGTAGATGTCTGATCAGCGCCTTGTGACGGCTCAGTTTGCGTGCACCGAAGGCTAGGGAAATAGTGACGACCGCAGGCAACGCCTCGGGGATGGCAGCAACCGCCAGGCTCACCGCGGTAAGGAACATCAGCACCAACGGTTCTCCGCGCAGGAGACCTGCAACAAAGATCAGCACGCAAATAGCAAGGACAAACAGAGAAAGGCGACTGCCGAAGGCAGCCAGACGTTGCTGCAAGGGTGTTTTCCCGGTGCTTTCCTCGCGCAACAGGCGGGCGATATGTCCGAGTTCAGTGTCCAGCCCGGTGGCGACCACGATGCCGTTGCCACGTCCACGCGTAACCTGTGTCCCCTTGAACATCATATTGATCTTTTCACCCGGGGACAGTGATGTCTGCGGGATCGGTACCACCTGCTTGTCCACCGTAACCGACTCGCCGGTGAGAACCGCCTCATCAGCCTGCAGATCGCTTGACTCGATCAGGCGCAAATCCGCAGGCACCACGAGTCCGGCTTCCAGCAAGGCTATATCGCCAGGCACCAGCTCACTGGCCGGCACTACCTGCACCTGAGCATTGCGCATCACCTTGGCCTCAGGAGCTGCCATCATGCGCAGCGCTGCGAGTGCACGCTGCGCCCGATACTCCTGTACCGCTCCGATCACAGCATTGAGGATGACAATGACAAGGATCGCAATCGTATCCTCCACATCGCCCACAATACCGGAGATAATCGCTGCCCCGAGCAGGATCAGGATCATCAGATCACTGAACTGTGTGAGGATGATCCTGGCCAGACCGCGCTTTGCCTTTTCCGGGATGTCGTTGCTGCCGTAGAGCTCTTTGCGGCGATTAATTTCCGCCCTATCCAGGCCCTGACCGACGTCGCTTTTCCAGTGCGCAACCGTCTGCTCGGCAGTGAGGGTCTGCCATTCAGGGGGGGAAGTGGAGTTATTGTTATTTTTCGCTTCGCTCATTAGCCAAGCGTAGCGCGAATTTCATTATCTAAAAAGGCAAATCTGAGTCGTGAAATTAAAACTTCGAGCGGTGGGGTGAGATAATCCGGGCAACATTCTTTTCCGCGCTCTGGGGAGCAGAAGAAAAGTGACAGGAGTCGAGTCCGCCAGGCGACTATTGCCAGGGTAGGACACCTGCCAAAAAACCGGACCACTTAACAGAACGTTATGCGGCAGATACGGGGGGGGCTGAGAGTGGCTATTGTACCGTGATGCTTTTTCGCTTGGCTTTTTCCACCTTGGGAATCGTCAGTTCAAGAATACCATCATTAAAAACGGCTTTGGCCTTTTCGGTATCAACATTGGAGGGCAGCGCCACGGTACGACTGAAAGTGCCGCGGGAGATCTCGCAACGGTAGTAATTACCCTTTTCCTCCTTCTCCTCGTGGCTGCTGCTCCCCTTGATGGTGACCGTGGTATCGGTGATGGAAACATCCAGGTCCTCTTTCTTTACGCCTGGGACCTCCGCTTTGACGACAATGTCGTTGTCACGGTCGATAATGTCGACACGCGGCGTCCGCATCTCCAGGGGGGCGCCAAGCTCTGACCAGCTAGGCGTGTCCCAGCGGAATGGTCGCAACCACTGACGGGGAAAGAAGCTCTCCATCAACCGATCCATCTCCTCGAAAGGACTCATGGACCGTGTCGGAGTGACCACTGTTGAGGATTGTATCTCCTTGCCTTCGCCTTGTTTTTTACTCTCTTTAGCCATCGGTAAACACCTCTAAAAAATGCGGTTTAAAACTATCCCATATGTGTAGCACAGGATGGTAATTTTGCGAACATGGCGTTAAAGCTAGACCTGTGTCTGAACATCATTGACCACCTCATAAACACCCGGGATATACCACGCATCAAGCTCTGCCAAGCGCTTCTCTTCCTGACTGGGAACATAACCATGGAGAGTGACGCTACCATTATGGACTTCAATAGAAATCTGTTCGGCATGGACCAACGGATCTTTTTCCATTGTCATGCGCAGTGCATCACTGACCTCATCATCGTTGTCAGCTTCGGCGGGAATGACCTCAATGAGATTATCCACCCGCTCACAGCCGAGACTCCACCAGCACAACACCTCGGCGAGCCGCCGGTGGCTGAGGCTGTCAACCTGCCCATTGATTTGCACGGTTCCTCCCGAGACCTGGACCTCGATATATGCCTCGCTCCCTCCATCGCGAATTACCTCGACGTTACCATCCATACGTAACCGCAATGTGACTTCCCTGAACACGGGTTCTGTTGAAAGCGCCCGGATCACCTCACTTCTCAACGTCCCTTCTTCATGTATGGCGGCGGCGACATTCAACTGATCGAGGACTTCCATTCCCGGTGCAATTAAGCGGGCAATATATACCGCGTGTCGCTTGGCGCGAATATCCGGGAAGGTGCCACGAAGCACCAGTTTCCCCTCGTGCAGTGCCACCTGCACCGGAACGCGACCAATCCCATAACGCGTTTCTTTCTGCAGGGCGGTTTGCACCTGTTCAAGTATTTCTACGGGAGTCAACGGGATCATCGGCACGTATCTCTTTGACAATTAACAAATACCAGTATAGACCTTTGCAAAGAAGATGAAGGTTAGCCATCACTCATTGAGCCGTGGGAGTCTCGGTTATAGGGATATCGCCGACAGGCCGTCATACGGCCAGGGCTGAATGGAGGATGGTGTACTCCCTTAAACTCTCCGCCATCTAAGGGGAAGAGTGACTCAATAATTGCCCAGGCGATAGCAACTAAGTGTCTCGTGATTTAAAAACACTTAATTTTGGCAGGAGCACGCCAGAGGGACATACATGGATCTTCAGCCCACAGACAAGCCACTTCAGCAATGGTGGCGCATCATCATTTTTCTTCTGTTTTTTGCCTTGCTGTACCTTGTGTTTTCCCTCACGACACCAAAAGAGGTGTCTTATGCAATACCCTACAGCGAGTTCAAGGAACGGATCGTTGCAGAGCAAGTCGCCCATGTTGTGCTGGAGAGCTACGCCGTCAGTGGCGAGTTCCATCATCAACAGGAGGTCGGTCCGCAGGGTGAGCTAGGCAAACGTTTCCACACAACAGTACCACTGTTCGGTGATGACGACCTGTTGCCGCTGCTGGAACGGCACAAGGTTCGTCTCGATATCAAGGACACAAAAAACGCAACCTGGTGGCCACTATTACTATTGAGCGTGCCCTGGCTGCTCCTGCTGCTGTTTTATTTCTGGGTGATGAGTCGTGCTTCCAGGTCTCTGGGTGGAGGACTAGGCGGCGGGATGGGTGGACAAGGGGAGTTAAGGCGCTTTCTGCAGCCAGAGCGAAAACCCGTACGGATCCCAAAGCAGACTTTTGACGATGTCGCGGGACAGGAAAATGCCAAACGAGAAGTCGCGGAGCTGGTCGATTACCTGCGCCGCCCTGAGTTCTATAGGCGCCTCGGTGCAGAGCCGCCCAAGGGGGTGCTGCTAATGGGGCCGCCTGGAACCGGCAAAACCTTGATGGCCAAGGCACTGGCCGGTGAGGCTGGCGTGCCTTTTTTCAGTATCTCCGGTTCGGAATTTATCGAGGTATTTGTTGGCGTCGGCGCCGCGCGGGTACGCCATCTGTTTGAGTCCGCCAAGACACAGGCGCCAAGTATTATCTTTATCGACGAACTGGATAGTGTCGGCCGTACTCGTGGGACTGGATTGGGCGGGGGACACGATGAGCGTGAACAGACCCTCAACCAGATCCTGGCGGAGATGGACGGCTTTGTCGGCCATGAGGCGGTGCTCGTGCTCGCCGCCACCAACCGTCCCGATGTGCTGGATCCGGCACTGCTGCGTCCCGGACGCTTCGACCGCCATGTCACCCTCGACCTGCCCGATCGCAAAGACCGCGCGGCGATCCTTCAGGTCCATACGCGTAAAGTCCCGATGGCCTCCGATGTGGTTCTGGAACAGCTAGCCGGCGGCACACCGGGCTTCTCCGGGGCGGACCTGAAAAACCTGGTCAACGAAGCAGCGATGATCGCCGCCCGGGAAAACCATGAACAGGTGATGATGAAGCATTTCGAAGAAGCCCGTGACAAACTTCTTCTTGGCGGCGTACGCAGTCTGGCGATCCAGCCCGAGGAACGCCATCGCCTCGCCGTCCACGAGGCTGGCCATACCCTCGTGGCCTATTTTCTGCCCCACACCGACCCACTCTACAAGGTCACCATCATTCCCCGTGGGCACAGTCTGGGTGGTACCCAGCAATTGCCCGAAGAGGAACGTCATACCTTGCCCGAGGAGTATCTGCGCGATCGCCTTGCGGTGATGCTGGGCGGGCGGGCTGCTGAAAAGCACCTGCTCGGCACTGTCAGCTCCGGGGCCGATGACGATATTCGCCAGGCCACCAACTTGGCCCGCGCCATGGTGGCCCGCTGGGGGATGTCTGCGGCGATCGGGCCGGTAGACCTGCGCCAGAGCGAGGAACACCCCTTTCTTGGCAGGGAGATCGCCCAGCCGCGCCATTTCAGTGAAAGTTCCGCCCGAGCCGTCGACAAGGCCGTCCGTACCCTGCTGACCTACGCCGAAGAACGCGCCAGCAAGATCATCGACCAACGGGGCGAGGCAATGGGACGGCTGATCACCACTCTGGAGGAGAAGGAGACTTTGCACCGCGAGCAGATCGAAGCCTGCCTCTCCCCCAAGCCCGAGATAAGCCCTCCGTCTGACAGAGGATAAAGCCATCCGGGAATCCACGACACAATGTTGCTTTGGCAGCGCCAAAACGAACCTGCGTATTATATTCTTGGAGATGGAAAGAGAACATGTCCTGGAGCAGCGGCAATGAACATCCTTCACTCCCTGCATCAGGCTCTACGCCATGGCATAAGACGAGAGGTACCCTTGCTGATAACCTCCTTTCTCTGGCTTCAAGCGGGCCACGCCGAACCGGGTGAAAGCATCCGCACGCCCGGGGTTTGCGCCCCCCCTTCGCCAGTGTCCTCTATCCGTTGGAAGTGGATGTGATTGTCGGTACCGTCGACGGTTTGCCGCCTGGCGTCTACCGTTACGTGCCACATGGACACCGGTTGACAAAACGGCTCTAGGGCGATCGTCGCCGGGAGGCGGTATGGCTGGCCGATGCGCCGGTACTGGTAACCACGGCAATGGGAATCGCTCGCTGCTCCATCAGGTGGCCATCAGCAAGGTGGCCGCCGCGACCGCCTGTGCCCTCGGATTCATCCCCTCGGGTTGTGGCAGTAACAGAAGCGGCAGGAACAGTAGCGGCCCAAGGAACAGACCGACAAGGCGTCGCTTGCCCATGCCCTACTCCACCGCATCGACCAGGCCAAGATCGAAATAGGAATGCGCAAGCTTGCGAATGGCAATGACAAAAGCGGCCGTACGGTAGTCGTGGATCTCGGGATTGCGCTTCATCGTGTCGCGAATGTCAGCAAAAGCGGCACGCATGGTGTCATCGAGTCCCGAGCGCACCAGGTCGAGTTCGGTGGCGCCGCGCACGAAGTCGAACCGCAGCTTGCCGGGCATCTCTTTGCCGGTCATCTGCTCCAGCGCGGAGGCATAACTCATGCCACGTAGTTCATCGAAACGCCGTTGCAGACGACCGAAACGCATATGCGAGAGGTTACGAGTCCACTCAAAATAGGAGACGGTTACCCCGCCGGCGTTGACCCAGACATCGGGCAGCATGATGATGCCGCGACGGCGCAGGATCTCATCCGCCTCATAAGTGACCGGACCATTGGCCGCTTCGACAATGAGTTTGGCCTGAATGCGCATCGCATTACCCGCATGGATCTGCGACTCCAGGGCAGCGGGTATGAGAATATCGCACTCCATCTCCAGGGCCTCAGGACCGTTATCGCTGAAGTGTCCACTGGGAAAACCTTTCAGACAACCGTTTTCCACCAGATACTGTCGTACATCGTGGACGTTCAGTCCCTCCTCATTCACCACCACCCCGTCGCGCTCGATGATCGCAATGATCTTGCAACCATCCTCCTCGGCAAGGAACTTGGCACTGTGATAACCGACATTGCCCAGTCCCTGGATCACCACCCGCTGCCCGCTCAGGCCGTCGGCCAGGCCCGCTTTCTCCTGTTCATCCGGATGGCGAAAGAACTCCTGAATGGCAAACTGTACCCCCTTGCCAGTGGCCTCGGTGCGCCCTGGGATGCCACCGCGATTCACCGGTTTCCCAGTAACACAGGCATCCTGATTGACATCCTCCGGGTACAGGGTCTTGTACGTATCGGCAATCCAAGCCATCTCCCTCGATGATGTGCCCATGTCCGGGGCCGGTACATTGGTTGCCGGATCAAGAAAACCGCGACGCGCCAGCTCCTGGGCGAAGTGACGGGTGATCTCACGCAGCTCATCCACACTGTATTTTCCCGGCTCGATCATCAGGCCGCCCTTGGCCCCGCCGAAGGGGACATCTGCCAGTGCGCACTTATAACTCATCAGCGCCGAGAGCGCCTCGGTCTCGTCCTGATTGACGTGCGGTGCGAAACGCAGCCCCCCCTTGGCCGGCAGACGGTGGGTACTGTGCACCGACCACCAACCGGTGAATACCTCAACACCGCCGTGCACCTTCACTGGAAAGCGGATCTGCAGTACCGCACTGCTTGCCTTGATAATACTGGCCGTATTGGGGTCCAGCCCGGCAGCGATGGTGGCACGGTCGACCATCCGGTCGACACCCTCACGGAAGGACATGCTCTCTTGTTTATTGTCTGGCATGGATAACTCACTGGATGAAGATTTAGCGGCCTGCCCGCCTGCATAATACGAGCAGTAAGATTGAGGCCATTGTATGCCGAACCGAGGAAAGATGGCAGTGTGAGGAGAAAGCTCACTTAAACCGTCCCCGCATATCGGAAAAGTGCGTCGGTCAAACTTTAGCGCAGGGAAAATTTGGCTAACCAGGTAATTATGGAAGCAACCTCCTTCCATTCCTCCATCCTTGGAAAAGGTGGTTCAAGAGACCATCTCTCCCAGCGGACACCAACCAGCAGACTGTCGTCAGTCGAACAGCGGCTGTTCAGGAAATCTCTCGCGCACGGCATTGCCGAGTAAAGTGTTCCGTATAATCATCTGCAGAGAGCGGCTTGCTAAAAAGATACCCCTGCATAATACGGCACCCCTGAGAAAGCAAAAAGTCCCTCTGCTCTCCAGTTTCTACCCCCTCGGCCACCACCTCGAGTCCGAGGCTATTGGCCATCTGAATCACTGCCGATGAGATCGCCGCATCATTTCCGTCGTCTGGAATATCCCTGACGAAGGAGCGGTCCAGTTTGAGCTTGTTGACCTGAAAGGTCTTGAGATAACTTAGTGATGAATAGCCGGCACCAAAGTCATCAATGGCGATAGAAAAACCTCGTGCTGCCAGAGCTGAAAGGCGCCTCATGGTGGACTCGGCATTCTCCATAGCCACGGTTTCGGTGATCTCAAACTCGATAAGTTCGACCGGCACCTGATACTCATCCAGTATTGCGATAATGCGCTCAACCAGCCCATCCTGTCTGAACTGACGCGCTGAGAGATTAATGGCGACAGCCGGTATTTCGACATCGTTCGCCTGCCATAATTGGAGTTGTTTGCACACCTCTCGAATTACCCAGTCACCAATAGGCAAGATCAAGCCGCCGTCTTCAGCGATAGGGATGAACTTGTCCGGTGGCACCAAGCCCCACACAGGGTGTTGCCAGCGAATAAGTGCTTCACAACGCACCGTACGACCGTTGTTGGCATCAACCTGCGGCTGGAAAACAAGGAAAAACTGCTGCTGCTCAATGGCATGGTAAAGATCACGCTTTAGCTTGAGATGTTCCTGCGCACTCCGTTCCATATCCTCGGAATAAAAATGGTAGTGTCCCCTACCCCTTGATTTTACCACGTACATGGCGGCATCAGCATGGCGTGTCAGGGTCGAGAAATCTTTCCCATCATCGGGATAAATAGCGATCCCAATACTTCCCCCAACCCGAATCTCTTCATTCATAAGGTTTATCGGCTTCAGCAGCTCATCAATAACACTTTGAGCCATAGTTGCCGCCGCGTCGGTGTTATTGAGCCTCGTCAACAAAATGGTAAATTCATCGCCACCCATCCTGGCAACAGTGTCATTAGCGCGTACCATCTTCTGTATACAGTGTGCCACATTAACCAACAGCTCATCGCCGACCGCGTGGCCCAACGTATCATTGACCAGTTTGAATTGGTCAAGATCAAGGAACAGCAGGGCACATTGATAACCATACCGCTTACACCGTGCGATTTCCGTTTCAAGGCGATCCTTGAACAAAACGCGATTGGGCAGTTTGGTCAGGGGATCGTGGTAGGCCATCTGCTCGAGTTCTTGCTCGATCCCCTTCAACACAGTGATATCGGAGAAGGTGCCGACATAGTGGCTCAATTTACCATTTTCGTCATGAATGGCATTAATGCTAAGCCACTTGGGAAATACCTCGCCACTCTTGCGCCGGTCCCAGATCTCGCCAACCCAAAAGCCGTTTTCCGTGATGCTCTTCCACATTCCCTTGTAAAAGCCCTTATCATGCCTGTCTGATTTTATCTTACTAGGCATTGCGCCAATCATTTCCTCTGCACTGTAGCCAGTAATTGCACAGTAGGCATTGTTGACGTTGACGATGACACCCTCAGGGTCAGTAATCACAATTCCTTCACTCGTATTCTCAAATATTTCAGCGATTAGGCGCAGTTCCTGTTGTGTCCGTTTGCGTTCTGTTATATCCCGGGAAAAGACAAAGAAAAGACCTCCGGATGAGTAAGTGAAGCTGGTGCTGATTTCGACATGCCAGATCTCGCCGGATTTCTTGCGATGTGTAGTTTCAAACAGATCGCTGCCTGTACGGATAATCTTTTCAATGTGCTCAGCCGTCTCCTCCGACTGTTCCTGCGCATCGAGGTCGCTGACATGCATACCCACGAGATCTTCCTTGCTATAGCCCGAAAGCCTTGAATAGGCATCATTGGTTTCGAGAATGAATCCCCGGCTGTCGGTCAGCCAAAACCCGTCACCAGAAGTTTCTATGACCGAGTGATACTGTGTTTTGCTCGCACGGAGGCACTCTTCCGATGCTTTTTGTCCACTGATATCCAAAAACAGGCCGACCAGGGCAATAACACTCCCCTGCTCGTCCTTGGTTACGGAAACAACGTCACGAAGCCAGACGGTATCACCCGATGCGGAAATCGTGCGGTACTCAAAATCGTGATCACACCCTTCCGCTGCTTTTTCCTGACACAATGCGACAGCACTCTCACGATCTTCCGGGTGGATGCGGGAGGCCCAGGTTTCCAGGCTCTTCCATGAGTTCGCCGGATAACCGAGCAGTTCCTCGACCTGCGAACCCATGTAGGTAAATTCTCCGCTCAGGTAATCCATGCGCCATGGAACGGCTTTGGTGGATTCAAGCAGGATGCGTAATTCGTGCTCGTATTCCCTATTTGTCTTCTCAGCAATGACCTGGGGAGTTGAAACCTTGGTATACATGACGATACCAACCACACTCCCATCGTCACCCTCTCTGGGTATGATCTTCCAGGTAACATAGTCGATTCGTCCATCGTCTCTAACAAAAGGATCATCAACCCGCGACAGAATCTCACCGGCAAGACATCGCCGATGTATCTGATTCCATTCGTCGTTGATTTCAGGGAACACCTCATAGTGGGTGCGCCCGATGAGGGATTGCTGGGGAAGGTGATAGTCATCCAGCCAACATTGGCTGTAAGCGACATAGCGCATTTCCGTATCAAAAACGGCAATGGCATAGGGAATATCTTTCAGGAAAAGCGATAGCAGTTCGGGTGTCCTTTCCCCATCGCTATGCAGGCCACCATTCATAACTATAACTGTATTATTATAAATAAAGTTTACGGCATGCGCGCGTACGAGTTTAAGCTAACCATACATCCTGAACGAGGATAATGCCAGCGCTTCAGGACGCGGCACCCCGTAAGAGACGGTTCAACTTCTCCGCAAAAACCACTCACGCAGTAGCCGTTTGCGCTTCTTCGCTTCCAGATGCTCGCGCAGTTTGTCCTTGACTTCATCGAAACTTCGCCGCTCCGCGGCGTGGATCTGCTCGCACAACAAGATATGCAAACCCACGGGAGATTCAATGATGTCACTGAGTTTCCCCTCCGCCATCGCAAACAGGTAATCATCAAGTTCCGGGTAAAGCTGTCCAGGTTTAATTCGTCCAAGCAGCCCTTCCTGTAATGCCGTCGGACATTCCGAGTAGCGGACTGCCAGTGTTGCAAATTCTCCAGTCCCTTGCCGCAGCAGATCCCGTAACTCACTCATTCGCTGTATAGCCCGCTCACGACGATTCTCATCGTACTCGTCGTTGATGGTGATGAGGATATGACGTGCGGTGCGTGTTTCTGGGAGTTCAAATTTATCCAAATGCTGCAGATAGTAGATTTCCGCTTCGGCATCACTGACCAGCGCTCTTTCAGCGATGATCCTCTCCAGCGCCGCCTCAACCCTGAGTTCGTAATACAGCGCCTGATAGAGACGGTTTCGATCAAGGCCGTTGTCTTCCAGTACCTGAAGAAAATCCTCCTCGCTATCGTAACGCATTTCCAGGGAGTCGATAGCCTGTATGACGACTGACTCAGGCACGAGTATCTCCACCGTCTCTTTAGCCACCAGTACCTGTTTGCCAATGGCCAACTCGCGATTGACCTGCTGCTGCACCTTGTCACGCTCATCCGCTGAAAGGGAAGCGGGTGACTTGCCGAACAACTCGTTGGCGACACGCAGCATGGCGTAATTGTTCTCAGCTGACTCATGCTGCGGTTTCATCATCGTACTCATAACGATCATTCAATTGTTTCGGCAACAGCTTGCGGCAGCTCCACGCTATCGAGTGAAGTCTCAGGCACCAGCAATGTGCGTCCGGGAAAACGGACATGGTAGGCAACACCACCCTCGTGGTGGCGGAGCACTTTGATGACTTGGCCCACATCACCGATCTCGGCAATAATTTCACCATGAACACTGAGACGCATTTTGCTCTTGACCTGTTCGCGAAACTCAAAACGGCTTGGGATCCATTCAGCTTCGGCGTCGATCAGTTCCTCCTCACGACAGCCGATCAGTTTTCCCTCTGTCATGAAATGCACCTCATAGATCACCTGATCCTGCAGAAAGGTGCCACGGCTGCGCACATAGCCAACACTACCGCGGCGCACCAGCAAATTCCCGGTCTTCTCACCGGGATAGGTCCCGTCGTTACGGATATTACGAATCACCCGGACCTCATGACCATAATCGAAAATAGTCTCACTCATGCGCACCTCCAAGCAGCTTGTCTACTGAGACAAAACTCGTTCCGCTGCTTTTTTGATAAACCCTCAACACCTTCTCCGTTCTTGCATCGGATTTGACGAAATCCTGATAGGCCTGAGTCAGTGATGCAACATAGACGGCGCGTTGTGCATCAACCTCAAGCGGCATTCTGGCAGCAGCGAGGTAGTTGTGAAAACGCTGCAAGATATGCAGGCGACTAACCTTCACCACACGCTCATCGTAAAGAATGTCAAAATAGTCGAGAAAATCCTCAGCGGAGACCAGATCTTCAAGCTCATCGATAAAATCATTCATATCCATCGTAACCTCCGTTGAAACAACCTTGCAGAAGCCCACTCTGCGCGGGCTCAGCTCCTATAATTAATTCATCAGCCCAAGGGGACACAGCTCCCGCTTGTTCATACCAGTGAAGGAATCTCACAACGCGTCAGCATCTCCAGCAGTGCGCTGGCGCCGAAGTGATCGGACGGATCGAGTTCCGCGACTTTGCGCAAGCGCTCCCTTCCCTGTTCCAGTTGACCTACCCGCAGGTAGAGATAGGCCTCGGCCTTGAGAGTCAGCAGGTAGAACCTCACCAGCCCCATTGACTTGAGTACTGCATGGCTAAGCTCGGCATCATCCACCTGGCGCCAGTCGGCAGGAAAATCGAGCCGTTCAGCAACGACCTGCAAAGCGCGTCTGGCAACCTGGCTCGCCTCGTCAAGACGGTGCTGGTAGTAATAGGTGCGATAGAGTGCGACAAGCACACTAAGATTGTCCGGTGCATAGAGAAAGGCACGCAACAACAGTCCCTCTGCCTGGCCATCACCATAGGCAGCGGCCGCCTGCATCAGCAGTTGCGATACTTTCTCTGGCATCGGCTCTTCAAAATAGAGTTGCTGTCCGTCCAGATCGAGCAGGTCCATAACTTATCTCTCCGTGCTGCGCTTGAGTGGATTTCCATAGCTGTCGAAAGCCGGCGCTTCGCACAGGCGATCATCGCCACAAGCGGTGCACTCATCGCGCTCATGTTGGTTTAGTTGTTGTTCGAGAACGTCGATACGCTGTAGCAGACAGGCAATCGCACGGCCGACTGGGTCAGGAATCAGATGATGATCCAAATCGATTCCTGGCAGGACCGAAAGGTTTTCGTTTTCACGTTTAACGATACGTCCGGGAATACCGACTACCGAGCGCGCTGCGGGCACATCGTTCACTACCACCGAGTTGGCGCCAACACGTACATTCCTTCCCAAAGTGATGGCGCCGAGAATTTTGGCACCGGCGCCGATCATCACTCCATCCTCGAGCGTCGGGTGGCGTTTACCCTTATTCCAGGTGGTGCCGCCAAGGGTAACGCCATGATAAAGCGTGACGTCGTTTCCGATCATTGCTGTCTCACCGATTACCACGCCTGCTCCGTGATCAATGAAGAAACGACGTCCAATCTGTGCGCCCGGATGAATGTCGATATTGGTCAGCAGGCGTGAGACGTAGGCAACGATTCTGGCGGTATAACGTAGACGCCACCGCCAAAGTCGGTGTGCCAGGCGATGCCAAAGGATCGCGTGTACACCAGGGTAGGTCGTTAGTACCTCAAGACGCGAGCGTGCAGCTGGATCACGCTCGAAAACGCAACTAATGTCTTCTGTAATGTGGCCAAACAGCCCCAATGTATCGAGCGTTTTCGACATATTTTCATTCTGCTCAATGAACATGGAATGGCTCGCTGAACAAGCTGGTATAAAAAGCTTCCAGCTCGTGTGCGGAAGGCGATCGCTTGTTCTGTGTGGCAAAGCGTCGAATACCCGGCAGCAGGAGCTCTGCCTGTTCGCGGCTCAGATTGATTCCCATGTCAGAAAAAAAACGCAGCACAGCACTGGCTCCCGAGTGCTTACCAAGCACCAGGCGGTGCTCTCGTCCAACCGATGCAGGATCTACCCCCTGATAGTTCAACGGATCCTTAAGCAGACCATCCACATGAATACCTGACTCATGAGTAAACACCCCTGCGCCGACGATACTCTTGTGCCAGGGCAAAGGCCTTCCTGATGCGGTAGCGACCAGTTGCGATACCTCGGAGTAATTGTGCAGGGCAACACCGCAGTCGGTGTCGTACAGTACCTTCAACCCCATGACGACCTCTTCCAGAGCCGCATTGCCAGCACGTTCACCGAGGCCGTTGACAGTAGTGTTCACATGGCTGGCACCCGCACGGATGGCAGCCAGGGTGTTAGCGGTGGCAAGCCCCAAGTCATCATGGGCATGCATCTCGATATCCATGTCCGAGGAAGCACGCAGACGACTGATACGTTCAAACACACCGAAAGGTTCCATAATGCCGACGGTGTCAGCGAAGCGGAAACGATCGGCTCCGGCCTCCTGCGCCACCGCCATCACTCGCAGCAAAAAATCGTCCTCAGCCCGGGAGGCATCCTCACCACCCACACCAACGGCAAGGCCCATGTCGCGTGCTTTGCTCACATAGCGCTGGATAGCCTCCAGTGCCCACTTACGATTCTTGCCCAGTTTTTTCTGCAACTGCTGATCAGAGACCGGCATCGAGAGGTCCACACGATGGACGCCCAGGCCGGCACAAGCGCTGAGATCATCATCACGCATCCGACACCACACCAGCAGGTTGGCACGAAGTTCGAGTGAAACCAGTGCACGGATATCCTCGCGCTCCTCTGCGCCCATCGCAGGAATGCCGATCTCCAGTTCCTGCACACCAAGCACATCGAGAGCATTGGCAATGGCGCACTTTTCCTCAATGGTGAAAGAAACCCCCGCGGTCTGTTCGCCGTCGCGCAAAGTGGTGTCATCGATAACGACTTTGGTGTTGTGCATCGTTCATTCCTATAGAGAACGCTCTTGCTTTCTCTATAGCAACGCACATGCCAAGAGCAGTCCCGTGACAATTCAATGACTTAGCGGAATAGGTAATGCCGTGTTTGGTGCAGAGGCGGGAGGGTTTGTCGGAAAGAGCACATTTTTGAATGGAGTGGAGTGGGTGCATTGTTATTTGGTGAGTCGCT
The DNA here is from genome assembly GCA_041563315.1 of Thiohalomonadaceae bacterium. Taxonomy (GTDB): domain Bacteria; phylum Pseudomonadota; class Gammaproteobacteria; order Thiohalomonadales; family Thiohalomonadaceae; genus JBFEYJ01. The sequence continues at coordinate 9,539 of JBFFNE010000003.1, read as the reverse complement.
ATCGCGACGGAAGAATTTAATGCGAGGGTTTTCGCGCCCCCTCCCCCCCGCACAGTGAGGTACTTTTTTTGGCAGTACCCCAAACTACGCACGGCGGCAACCACCCAAAGCTGGCAGGGCGGATAAGCGATAGTGCCTCCGGCGGCTTTCCTTTGGGTGGGCCGGACTTTAATCCGGCAGAACAGAGCCTGCGTTGTGTCGGGCTAAAGCCCGATAATCCTTACGCCCTCACGCGTAATTCGGCACAAACGCCTGCTCCGGATCCTCCACTGGGCCGTTCTCTCCCCAGTAAGGCGAGAGCCGGCGAAGTTTTTCCACGATAGGTGGCACCGCGGCAATTACCCGCTCGATCTCATCCATCGAGTTGTAGCGGGAAAGTGAGAACCGCACCGTACCATGAGCGGCGGTGTAAGGAATGCCCATTGCTTTCATGACGTGTGAGGGCTCCAGCGATCCTGAGGTGCAGGCGGAACCTGACGAGGCGGCGATGCCCGCCTTGTTGAGCATCAACAAAATGCCCTCCCCCTCGATATATTCGAAGGCGATGTTAGCGGTATTGGGCAGACGGTTATCCAAGTCACCGGTAACAAAGGCGTTGGGCACGGTGCCGAGAATCCCTTGCTCAAGGCGGTCACGCATCGCCTTGACCCGGGTATTTTCCTCCGCCATATGCTGTTGTGCCTGCTCACACGCCTTGCCCAAGGCGACAATGGCAGCGCTGTTCTCGGTGCCGGCTCGTCGACCGCGCTCCTGGTGGCCGCCACGCAACAGTGGACGAAAGCGCGTGCCGCGGCGCAAGTAGAGTACGCCGATACCCTTGGGGGCATGCAGTTTGTGGCCGGAGAGTGACAGCATGTCAATCTTCGTGCTTTTCAGATCCAGTGGGATCTTGCCTACCGCCTGCACCGCATCGGTGTGGAACATCACCCCCGCGGCATGCGCCATCTCGGCCATCTCCACCACGGGGAACATGGTCCCGGTCTCGTTATTGGCCCACATCACCGAAACAATGGCGACCTGGTCGGAGAGTAATGCACGGTAGGCGTTCAGGTCCAGACGTCCCTTCTCATCCACCTTGAGGCGGTGCACGGTGTAGCCGTCCTTCTCCAGAAACTCACACAACGTCAACACCGCCGGATGTTCGACCACGGTAGTGATAATCTCGCGGCGATTTGGCTGTGCCTTCAGCGCAGAGAGAATGGCGGTACTGTCAGACTCTGTACCACAGGAAGTGAAAACCACCTCCGAGTCGTGCTCTGCGCCAAGCAGCGCCTGCACCTGGCGACGAGCATCGCGGATGGCGCGCCCCACTTGATCACCAAAGCTGTGCATGGATGAGGGGTTGCCAAACTGCTCGGAGAAGTAAGGCAACATCGCCTCCACCACGGCTGGATCAACACGGGTGGTGGCATTATTGTCGAGATAGATATCGGACATATTCTCAGGCTCCCATCACGGATTTGGGCATCTGGCTGGCAGGCACCACCTTGATGAACTCGCCCAGCTCCTCCATTAGCTTCTGCTGGATACCGTTGAGGGTCAGCGAAGCCATCTGGCAACCGGAGCAGGCGCCGATCATGTTGACGTAAACCGTTTTGCCGTCGATGTCGACCAGTTCCACGTCACCGTGGTCGCGCTGCAGCATTGGCCGGATATCCTCGAGGATCTCCTCGATGCGGCGCATGCGCTGCAGGTTAGTCATGCCGCCGCTTGGGGCCGGGGCAACGGGTTCGGCCGCAACAGTGTCAGCGGGCTCACTCTCAGCAACCTCAGCCAGCACATGGTCCAGGATCTCCTCTATTCCTTCATGACAGGAGGAACAGCCTCCTCCAGCCTTGGTGTAGTTGCTAACGTCCTCGACAGTGGTCAGACCGTTCTCGCGAATTGCCTTCTCGATCATCACCGCATCCACCGCGAAGCACTTGCAGATCAGCGCTCCCTCCTCGTGATCATCGCTCCACACCTCACCACGATAATTGGCAATGGCGGCTTCCAGCGCCTCCCGCCCCATCACTGAACAGTGCATCTTCTCTGGCGGCAGACCATCGAGGAACTCAGCGATATTCTGGTTGCTCACTTTGAGCGCTTCATCCAGGGTCATCCCCTTGACCATCTCGGTTAGCGCCGAGGAGGAAGCGATAGCGGAACCGCAGCCGAAAGTCTGGAAGCCCGCCTCGAGGATCACGTCCGTTTCAGGATCGACCTTGAGCGTCAGGCGTAGCGCATCACCACAGGAGATGGAGCCGACTTCACCGATACCGTTGGCCTCTGGCACAGCACCGGCGTTTTGCGGATTAAAGAAGTGTTCCTTGACCTTTTCAGAGTATTCCCACATACCGCACCCCCGACCGTTATGCAGAGAAAGATTTGCCGCAGCCGCAGGAGGCCGAGGCATTGGGATTGATGAAAGTGAAACCGGAGCCGTCGAGACTTTCGACGAAGTCGATGGTCACCCCATCAAGCAGTGGCGCACTGGCCGGGTCAAGGAACACCTTGATTTTGCCATGCTCGACCACGGTGTCTTCACCATTCGCCTCAGCTTCTATAGAAAGGTTATAGGTATAGCCGGAACAGCCACCGCCAGTGATAGCGATGCGCAAACCACCGGTCGGTGAGTCGGAGCCCTTGATAAAAAGTGATGCAGCCTTGGCTGCCTTATCCGTTATCGTGATCATCTGTTGCGCCCCTTGGGTAGGTTGAGTTACCTGTTATCAAGGCTTACAGCAAACGCTATGCCATCACGTCTCCCACAACGATAATCCATTTACATCAAAAGGTTAGGAAATTCGCCCGCAAAATCGGCCGGAGCTATCAACACGAGGTAACAACAATTTGTAGTAAACGCGACAGCCATGATTGTCCAACCGGCAACAGCCATTACACCGGTCATACCCCAGGGGCATGGACGCGTTACTCAACAAGTGGTTACAACTGGAGATATGTCAACAAAGGAAGATTTACTTACAGGTCTGCAGATAGAGCGCCTCAACCTTCTGCCTTGCCCATGGAGTACGACGCAGAAACTTGAGGCAGGATGAGATAGAGGGGTCGTTGGTAAAGCACTTGATAGTAATGCGCCGTCCCAGCTCATCCCAGCCGTAGATCTCAACCAGACGGGTGACCACCATTTCGAGTGTCACGCCATGCAGCGGGTCCTTATTACGTGGCTCACTCACCAGCGGATTTTCCCTTGACCGGAGCAGCCGCCTCGGACTTTTTGACGCGAAGTGCGCTACCCGCAATAACCTGGCCATTGAGGCTCTTCATCGCCGCCTTGGCCTCCCCCGGCTTAGGCATCTCGACAAAGCCAAAGCCTTTCGAAACGCCGGTTTTTTCATCCATGATCAGGGTGCAGGACTGCACTCGCCCATACGCCTCAAACATCTCCCTGAGTTCTTGCTCAGTCGTTTTGCGTGCGAGATTGCGTATCAGTAGTTTCATGGGAGCACCTGATTATTATGAAGAATGGATTATAGCTGGTGTCGCCCGGTAGATGTGATGATTTAGCAGAAAGAACATTCGCCCCCCTCATACCCTGACCAGACCAACCATCAACTGCCACGGGTACGGTTGTTTTCACTTCAGGATGAACTGGCGGAAATTATCCTGACATTACCCATCGTCCCAATGACGAAGCCAGAGCGAGATTAAACAAATTAATCGAATAACACGGTAAGCCCTATCAAACATGCTATGGGGGAGACGTTTACAAATCGTTGACTAGCGGTGAGTGCCGCGCCCTAGCCCCCCCTGAAATTGACACACATATTTAACACTTGACAAAAACAACTTATGTATAATCACGCCGCAAAACCACAAAACCACACATAAAATATAACAATAATATGAGTACTTGAGGGATTCATCATGCCAAAGGAAATATTCCGTCTCGTCATCTGTCTATCTGCCACTTTTCTGCTGACCCAGGCTGTTGAAGCAAAAACGCTTCAATGGGTGGGTTGTGGTATCTCGAAAAAAGGTTTCATGGATGAGCTTGCTATCGCCTACGAGCAAGACACGGGCGTAAAAATTGAACTTGAAGGAGGGGGCGCAACAAAAGGATTACGGCAAGTATCCTCAGGTAAAAGTGAGTTGGGCGGGAGTTGTCGAATGCCGCTGATCTACAAGAACGCGGATGCCAGTTATCGAGTCGAGTCTCTGGAGCACAAGCTCAAACTCATTCCGATCGGTTGGGATGCACTGGTCGTGATCACCAACCAGGAGAATCATCTGGTCGATGAGATCAGTCGCGTGCAACTCAAACAGATTCTCACCGGTGAAATCACCCACTGGCGCCAACTCGGTGCCGAGAACGACAAGCCGATAAACCTTTACGTGCGTAGCGGCAAGATATCCGGCGTCGGCCTGACCCTGCGTCAACAGCTATTTAACAATCGTGAACAAGACTTCACAAAACAGGCAACCTACCTGCCCTCCTCGGGCAAGATCGAAAAGGCGGTTGAAGCCGATCCCAATGCACTGGCCGTAAGCGGCATCAGCAGCAGCCGCCATCGACAGCTCAACATGCTCAGCCTGGAGGGTGTTGCTCCGACAATGGAAAACCTACGCAATGGCAACTATCACCTCTATCGTATGCTGTTCCTGGTGACACCGACCGATCTTGTGGAAAAACCTGACCACAAGGCATTTGTTGATTTCGCCCTATCGGTCAAAGGGCAAAGAGCCATCCGCAAAGCCGGTACCCTGCCCTACACATATGGGCTCCACCTACTACGCAGCAGCGCCAGTGATGAGTACATCCACAACCTCGACATCATTGACCAAAGCGGACTCTATAGTCCATCTGGCGAATAGAGACGCTTAATGGCCAATCTGTCATCGGATGGCGGCGGATCATGACGGCCGCCATCTTTATTAAAGTAAAATCAGATCACCCACTCCAAACAAGGACACCACCTCCATTCAGCAGCGCATCATCCGGAAACCTCGCTGCAATAAGGCTCAGGCCTGCATCATCTTCTATTGGCATACAGCGGATGAGCCTAAAAAGGAGTCACATAATGAGAATAGTCTCTACGCTGCCACTTGCAGCGCGTTCTATGGAAAACTGATGCTCAAAACTTTTTAAAGCGGGTCACTGACGCGCAGGTCGGCCGGCGTGCTATCCTGGAACTGCACCCGTTGCTGCATTTCAGGATTCATGTAAACGACCCCGGCATCGTCCACCAGCATGACGTACTTGATCCCCATTTGCCGGGCGATGCGGTGCCATTCCTCGGGACCGGCCACCACCAGGGCGGTGGCGGCGGCATCAGCCACGGCGCCGTTGTCGTGGATCACCGTAACTGAAGTGACGCCATCGACCGGCATGCCGATGCGCGGGTCGAGGATATGGTTGTAGCGCACCCCCTCGTGCTCACGGTAGCGCTCGTAATTGCCAGAGGTGAAGACTGACTCGTCACCGCTCACCTCCAACGCTGCAAGCACACCCTCGCCTTGCGGATGACGAATACCAACGCGCCAAGGCTTGCCATCCTTGCTGCCGATGGCCCGCAAATCGCCGCCGGCGTTGATGATGGCGTTCTCGATACCGAACTCGCGCAACCTTTCGATAGCGAGGTCTACCGCGTAGCCCTTGGCGAAGGCACCAAAATCGAGCTGTACGGCGGGATTAGTTGAGCGCAGCACATCACCTTCCAGCTTCAGATCAGACATACGCGGCGCGGCCTCGACCCATTTGGCGATCTCGGCTTGGTCGGGCGGCGGACCATTGGGACGCCCATCGCTCTGAAAACCCCATAGATTGAGCAGCCCTCCGATGGCCGGGTCGAACAGCCCCTCGCTCTGGCGCGAGAGTTCCGCGGATTGCTCAATGATCGGGATCAATGACGGGATAACTGTGGCAGGTTCAGCGGCGGCAAGGGCCTGGTTGATCTCCACCAACGAGCCCGGCTTCCAGGCGTGCCACTCATGGTGCATGCGCTGAAAATCCCGGGTAATAGCCGCCACCGCCTTCTCCTCCTGTTGCGACTCGGCGCCCCACACAGTGACGTCTACCAGGGTACCGAAGACATAGACCTGGTAAGTATTGGCGCTGTGTTGCGGTTCAGAACAGCCCACCAGCAACAGGGTGATAAGGATGGCAAGGAGGTTTTTCATCGGCACTCGTCCTTCAGATGATCAACGCCGTTGCATCGGCTGACGGCTAGCGGAGCAATGTTACCGCATCTCCGGCACCTCTGCTGCTAATCACTGACAGCCACGACTCAACGCTGAAGGCCGTTCACCTGTCGTACTGCTGTCGTGGAGCTGGAAAGCAAGTCCAGGGAATGCAGGTCACATACCCGGTAGGAAACCGCCTGAGGCAGGGTTTCGATTGTTCCGCCCTCGGCGATGGTTGTGTAGAGTGCAGTGTGCTGGTCTATCTGACTGCCAAGAAGGAAATCGATCCCAAAATCGCGCCACTCATCCAACCACGGCACCTGTGGCCCGTAGAGCACCACTTGGGCATCAGTGGCCAGTTCCAGCACCCGCGGCAGTGTCTTGTCGGCCACGCATTGGCCATTAACAAAGACCCATTCCGCATTGCCCAGCATGACCTCCGCGGCAGGATGAAGTGCCCCTTCCCTGCTTTGCAATGTGGTTAGCTCCAGACGCTCGTCTAGAGCAGCAAACGGGTTGTCCTCGGCAATGACCGCGACTTTATGGCCACGCAGAGCAGGAACGAACCACTCCAGGGCATTAGACAGGGCATGGCTGCCGCGAAACAGCGCACCTTCGCGATAGACCATGTCTGCTTCGCTGTTGATGGCGGCGTTAATCGCCGCCAGACCGATAGAAGCCTGCTGCCGCTCCCACTTGCGTAGCCACAAGGAGAGCTCAGCCAGCGTACGCCCTACCAGAGGTGCCGAAGACTCGCTGCGCCACGCCCCACCCAAAGCGGTTGCGGCAATGCCGATCGAGCCTGCCTGACACAGGGTCCAGTTCAGGCCGAGTAGCACCCGCTCTACCTCGATCTGCACATTGGCGTAGTCGAGCAACAGATCATAGAGTTCGTCGCGGGTAGCCATCGTATCAGCTCCAGACCTCGGCCGGTGCCAATAACCGCTCAACCGGTGTTCCGCCGAGCAGGTGCTCTTCGATAATAGCCGAGACGTCATCCTTGCTCACACCGGTATAAAGTACCCCATCCGGGTAAACCAGGATATTGGGGCCCAGGCCACAGGGACCAAAGCAGCCGGTGTTGGTCACGGCAAAACGGCCGAAGAGATTGCGCTCCTGCATCTCGAACCAGAAGGTCTCCCCCACCTCGGCGCAACCGCGCTCAGAGCAGGAGCCGCGTGGATGACCCGCGGGACGGGCTTGCTGACAAAGAAAGACATGTTTTTCCGGTTTTGGCATGGGAAGATCCTCAGGCGGCTGCAGGTTCGTGAACGTGACAATTTTTCGGGCAGACCTTCGAGCAGGCCATGCAACCGATACAGTCCATGGCATCGGCCACAGACATTACCATCGAGACATCGTCATCAAAATCATCATCGTCGTCATCGTCATCATCATCCATCTCACGCTCGACCAGATCGAACACCTGGCGCGGACAAACCTTGAAACAACGACCGCAACCGATACAGTTCTCCTGTTTCAACTCAATGATGAACTGGGGCGTCCAGCTCGCCCCGCCCCGGGTGACCCCGGTAATCATTCCACCCATGTCTTTTCCTCACTTTTTTAAAAAATTTTTGCCACACTCAGAGAGCAGTTGTCAGTTATCAGTCTGCTGTCATCAGCTAACGTTTTTCTGATGGCTGATTCAGGATTTCGCGGCTTTGAGCTGCTGCTCCGCCTCTTCCCAAGCCTGACAGGCCTCGTAGGTGGACTTGGCTAGTTCGGGTAGTTCGCGGTATCCGCCAGCCAGACGCTCCTCGACCAGATCATGCACCTGTCCTGCCCACTCGGTGGCGATACGCTTAAGTCTTTTTACCTGTTTTTCCAGGTCTTTCAGTTCCTCTTCGGTCATGGTCTGTCTCTCCTCTTCAGCTTTTTGTAGGAGCGGCTTCCAGCCGCGAGCAAACCTTGCACCTTGCTTTACCCGTTGTTCGCGGCAAGATGCCGCTCCTACAGCGAAATCGTTTACAATCCGGCGACTTTCGAATGGGTTCCCACCAACTCCAATGCGATAGACAGAACCTTGTCCGCCTCATCCTTCATTTTGGATAGACTGGCAAACCCGAAGCGATGCACATCACGCAGGGAGCGATCGTGAACCACCAGCTTACCGACAGTGATCAGGACGCGTCCGAACCCTTCATGAGTGAGGTTTAACAACGGTACAGCCATCAACCCACACTCTTTTTCGATCAAGATGGAGATGGCGTTGTAATAGGCTTTGATACGTGCAATGAGTATCTCGTCCGGATCGCCGATCACCGGGATCTCCAGCTTCCGCTCCTTGGTGAGCACATAGGGATCGAGAATTTCACCGTCACTAATCCCTTCATAGGTACCGTAGGTATCGATAGCACGCATCTGCTTGGCCATCTCGCGCATAAAATCCGTTTCCAGTACCGGATCGTTCAAATCAACCACCAACTCGCTCATTGCCTACTCCTCTAATAAAAGTTGTCAGTCATCAGTGGTCAGTAGTCAGTTAGCTGCCTACTGATAACTGCCGACTGAAGACGTGTGTTGTTCATTCACACCACCCCTCCTCTTCCATCGCATCAAAACGATCGGAAGATTTTTCCTGTCGCGACTCCAGTGCGCGTGCCAGCCATCCGTTAGGCCCTGATTTGAGTTGTTGCTGCAACTCGTTGAGCACGGAGCTTATCGGGCTTTCGTACTGTAACTTCAACGGCTGGATTCCCAAGGCCATCAGCTGACGGACCGCGGAAGGACCTACCGCCAGGCTGTAGACGGCGATACAGTCGGCCAGTACCGTGAATTTATCGACCAGCTTGTTTTCGTTACCGTCCTGATTCAGCTTGCCAAACTCGGCCACCTCCAGCAGTGTGCTGCCCTCCGCAGCGATGCGGTAAATAGCGAATCGCCCGGCTGAACCGAAATGCTGATTGATGTTCTTCAGGTCATCCGTGGCAAAAGCGACCATCACGGCAGTTTGCGTCGTCATCGTGTGATCCCCCTGACAGCCCTTAGTGTCGAGTATCCGTAACTGTCTCTGCATGCTCATGATCGGTTGGCTCCCATTCACCCTCCCGTTTCTGTGACAGCACCGAACGGTACGGTTTGATTTCGTGATGGTGGTGATTGGCAAGCCGTAGGTTAGCGAGATCGAACAACGCCTGACGGCTGCCGCGATAGCCGACCCAGGTGCGCTGGTAACCACCGACCTGATCGAACTGAGGGAATCCCATGCGCTGCAGCGGCAAGCCGAGCCGATTGGCTGAGGAGGCCAAATGAGAGTTCCCCAGCAGCAAGTCAGCGCCGGCATCACGAGCCATCTGCTCCAGATCTTCCAGGTCGCCGACCTTGACCTTGGCTATCGGTAGCTTTTCAATAGCCGGTCCGCGGGCGCTCGTCACCGCGGCAACCACCTCGGCTCCAATACCGTGCAAAAAGCG
>JBFFNE010000002.1:0-78289 GCA_041563315.1 Thiohalomonadaceae bacterium | reverse complement strand
CTTGTTCGCCTGTGCCACAGTTCTCACCGCGAACACCGCTCCGCCAGAGGCGCAACACTCGGTAATGGTGGGTGGTTAACCCTTACCATGCCGGGACTTTCACCCGACCAGATGCGCCACGCTTTGCGCGGCGCGCTAACGGCTCGGCTCAGGCGCCCGCAAGAGCGGCGCGCCGCCAGAAAAAAGAACACTGAAACCGCACCGCTCTTGCGGGTCGCTCTGGAGCCGATTGTTATGCTTTACAGTCTCCGGCATGCGGCACCTTTCGGGGCGATGAGTATGCAGAGCACGTGCACTGTGAAATAAGTCACGGCGTAAGAGAAGCCGAACAGCATCGCTCCACCGATTATGACGGATGCCACAAATACATTGCTATACATCGATAGAGGATCAGATGGAGATACCCCTATTATTGGCATTGCAAAGTGCGAAAGAAGTGGAAATAACATACTACAGAGTATGAGTGACACGCCTAACTTCCATACAGGCGGTTGTTTCTTTGTCTCCCGGTAGATCCAATTATTGAAGTTTTTAAGCATAACATGCAATGGAAGGCATCCCTCCCCTTGCTAATGTTCCTATATTTATTAAACTTTCCTACATATAGTAACTTATTTTATATATATAGGAACCTACATTTAGGAACCTACATTTAGGAACCTATATATAGGTACCTATATCTGCCAACCTTATCGCAAGGTTATCACGTCACGGTTAACGTTCTATCTGCCCTTCCCCAACCACACAGAAAAAATGGGACGGAGGGAATATTTTTTGCACAATTCATCATGAACACATCCCTGTTTTAGGACTCACATATGATTCGACGGTGCGCGTGACCTGACCGTGGTGAAATTCTTGTTTTTTCAAATCGCGGCTGGATGCCGCTCCCACAAATAAATTATTTCCCCGCCAACCAAAACCACCACACAATCAGCCCAATGAGCACCAGCCCCGCAAGATTCATCCACATCATTGCTCACCTCCCTTGGCCTTGAAGAAACGCAGCCGGTTTGCGTTGCTCACCACAGTAAAGGAAGAGAGCGCCATCGCTGCGCCGGCGATCATCGGATTGAGCAGTACACCCATGATGGGATACAGAGCTCCGGCGGCCACCGGGATGCCCAGGCTGTTATAAATGAAGGCACCAAACAGGTTCTGCTTGATGTTACGCACGGTGGCCTGGGAGATGGCGATGGCGTCGGCCACGCCGTGCAGCGAGCCGCGCATTAAAGTGATATCCGCGCTTTCGATCGCCACGTCGGTGCCGGTGCCGATGGCAAAACCGACATCGGCGCGGGCCAACGCCGGGGCATCGTTGATGCCGTCGCCGACCATGCCGACAATTTTGCCCTGGCCCTGCAGCCGCTCGATGTGTTTGTCCTTGTCCTCGGGCAGCACTTCGGCGATCACCGCATCGATACCCACCTGTTTCGCGACCGCCTCGGCAGTGACCTTGTGGTCACCGGTGAGCATCACCACAGTCATGCCTTCTTTGTGCAGGCGGGCAATGGCGGCGTTGGAGTCTTCCTTTATCGGATCGGCCACCGCCAGCACTGCGGCACCGGCCTCGTTCATTGCCATGTAGATCGGGGTTTTACCCTCGGCGGCAAGGCGCTCGCCCTCCTCCTTCAGGTGGCCGAGATACACCCCGTTCTCCTCCATCAGTTTCAGGGTACCGAGGCGCACCACCTGCTGGTTCATCAGAGCCTTCACACCGCGGCCGGTAATGGCCTCGAACTCGCTCACCTCCAGCCGCTCGAGCTGCTTTGCGTCCGCCGCGGCGACAATGGCGGCGGCTAACGGGTGTTCCGAACCGGCCTCCACCGTGGCGGCGATCGCCAGCAGGTTATCGGCATCGGCGCCCTGGAAGGGAATGATGTCGGTCAGCTGCGGTTTGCCCTCGGTGACGGTGCCGGTTTTGTCGAGCACCACCAGGTCGAGCTTGCCGGCCTGCTGCAGCGCCTCGCCATTGCGGATCAAGATACCGTACTCGGCGGCCTTGCCGACACCGACCATGATGGAGATCGGCGTGGCCAGCCCCAGCGCGCAGGGGCAAGCGATGATCAACACGGTCATAGTGGCCACGATGGCAAAGCTCACCACCGGGGCGGGGCCGAAATTGACCCAGGCGAGGAAGGTGATCACAGCAACGATCAACACCGAGGGAACGAATACTCCGGCGACCTTGTCCACCAGGCGGCCGATGGCCGGTTTGCTGGCCTGGGCGGTGCGCACCATTTCGATAATGCGTGCCAGCACCGTGTCCTTGCCGATGCGCTTGGCCTGGTAGAGGAAGGTGCCGGAGGTGTTGATGGTGCCGCCAATCACCTCGTCGCCCACCTGCTTGCCCACCGCCAGCGGCTCGCCGCTGATCATCGACTCATCCACGTAGGAGTGGCCATCGATGATCACCCCATCTACAGGAATGCGCTCACCGGGACGGACCCGCAGGGTTTCATCCAGCCCCACCTCCAGGATCGGCACATCCTGCTCCTTGCCGTCGCGCACCACGCGTGCGGTCTTGGGTTGCAGGCCAACCAGGCGGCGGATCGCCTCGGAGGTTTTGCCACGGGCGCGGGTTTCCAGCGCCGAGCCGAAATTGATCAGCGCGATGATGATGGCTGCTGCTTCGAAGTAGGCATGCTGTGCCAGGGTCGGCACACTGTCGGGAAAGAGGGTAATGGCCATGGAGTAGACCCAGGCCGAGCCGGTGCCCATGGCGATCAGGGTATCCATATTGGCGTTGTGATGACGGAACTGCTTCCAGGCGCCAATGAAGAAATGACCGCCGGCGTAGATCATCGCCGCCAGGGTCACTACGCCGATTCCCAGCCACAGGGCCTGCGCTTCGGCCAGCGCCGGCAGCCAGCCGGCCATGCCGGCGATCATCAAGGGAAAGCCGACCACCGCAGCCGCTGCCGACTGTTTGATCAGTTTGCGGTAGTGGGCTTGCTCCTTCAGCTCCCGCTCCGACTGCTCTTCCTCCAGGCTCTTCAGCTCTGCCGCCTCGTAGCCGGCATCGACCACCGCCTTGATCAGGGTGTCGCTATCGATATCACCGATGATCTCGGCGGTGTGTTCGGCGAAGTTGACCGTCGCGTTCTCCACCCCGGACACTGCCTGCAGCGCTTTCTCCACCGCCGCGACACACCCGGCGCAGCTCATGCCACCGATGGAAAGACGTACCGTATGCAACTCTGTCACTCTTCTGCTCCCAACTCGTTGTCAGCCCTAAAGACCGGTGGCCAGACTCTGGCCTTCTCTACCCCACGACATCCAGCTCCCTTCGCCGGAACCCTACGCCCAGCGATTCGGCCATCTCGCGACAGGCATCGATATCCACCCCTTCCAGGCCATCGATGGCGGTCAGGGTCACCTCGATTCCCCGCTCGTGAGCCAAACGGGCAAACTCCAGCATGGCAGGAAAAGCCCCTCGCAGCTTCGGCCGGGTGTGCTCGTTATACACCGCGATATCGTGGGCATTCATGGAGATAGACAGGCTATCGACCACCTCGGCCAGTTCCGGGGTGATATCGCGCCCTTCCCGCAGGTTGGCCAGACCGTCGGTATTGACCCTGACGCGTGCTCCTCGCTCCTTCAACCTGTGGGCGATAGCCAGCAAGTCATTGAGGCGGGTGGTCGGCTCACCCAGACCGCAAAACACAATCTCCCGAAATTCGCCCGGATCGCCGATGGCCTCCAGCACCTCCTCCACCGTCGGCTCGCGGTGCAGACGAAGATCGTAGCTCTGTACCTCCCAGCTACGGTTGTATTTTGGGCAAAAGCCACAACGTAAGGTACAGTGACTGGTAATGTTCAGATAGCAATTACCATGCAGGCGATACGCTATAATTGAACGGTATGTTTTCTCTGGTGTAGTGGTTGTCTTCATCGAAAATTGCTGTCCGCGGCTCCTGCTCCTAATCCAGTGGCCATCATCCACCATCATAATGATGCGGATCAATGGCCAAGCTTGCTGTATGATACTCTCCTTTGTGTGTTCCGATTGTAGACAGGTGTTGAATGATCAAAACCCCGTTCCCGTTACTGAAACTCCGTGATCGCGAGTTACTACCCATAATCCAGGGAGGTATGGGGGTGGGCGTCTCTGCCCACAAGCTGGCTGGCAATGTCGCCAAAGAAGGCGCTATCGGTACCATTGCCAGCATTGATCTACGCGTGCACCACCCGGATCTAATGGAACGCACTCATCGCACCAAGGACCGTAAGGTCATTGATGAGGCGAACATGGAAGCCCTGGATCGCGAGATTAAGGGTGCCCGCGAGATTGCCGGTCCCGAAGGCCTTATCGCCGTCAACGTGATGCGCGCCGTGGACCGCTACCCAGAACTGGTCAAACAAGCCTGCGAGAGCGGCGCCAATGCCATCATCATGGGTGCCGGACTTCCCTTCGAACTGCCGGATCTGACCAAGGATTACCCCGAGGTCGCCCTGATCCCGATCCTCTCCGAGGAACGTGGGGTGCGTGCCGTACTCAAGCGCTGGATGCGCAAGGGTGTACTGCCCGATGCCATTGTGCTGGAGCATCCGCGATACGCCGGCGGTCACCTCGGCGCGCCCAAGCCGGCAGATATCAACAATCCGCGCTTTGACTTCAAGCGTGTGCTGGCCGAGATCCCCAAGGTGTTCGAACAGCTCAAGCTCGACCCGATCCCACTACTGCCTGCCGGCGGCGTTAACTCCTTTGCCAAGATCAAGGAGCTATTCAGCCAAGGAGCAAGCGGCGTGCAGATCGGCACTCCCTTCGCCGTCACCGAAGAGGGCGATGCCCACCCCAATTTCAAAAAGGTGCTGCTCGAAGCCAGACCTGAGGAGATCGTCACCTTCATGAGCACCGCCGGCCTGCCGGCCCGCGCTGTGCTCACGCCCTGGCTGAAAAAATACCTGGAACGCGAAGAGCGGGTGCGCTCACGTGCCACCCCGGACAAAAGCAAGTGCGCCGTGTGGTTTGAGTGTCTGACCCACTGCGGGCTCAAGGACGGCGATCCCAGCTCAGGCCAGTTCTGCATTGACACCCAGTTGGAAGCGGCGGTAATGGGTAATGTGGAGAAGGGCCTGTTCTTCCGTGGTTCCGAGCCGTTGCCGTTTGGTAATCAGCTGCGCTCCGTGCACGACCTGCTGGCATTTCTGCTGACAGGGGTCGACCCCAAAGCGGCGACGACCTAAGGGTCATCGCAGTTTAGTGGCAAACCCCTCTTCGGGTTTGTGTCGCTATCGTGACAATTAATCTATGCGGGGTTTTCGCCCCCGCATATAATCTAATCCGTCGCGCCAGCGACACAATGTCGCACCTATTCCCCCTGTTCCGCCAGTACCCTTTGATACAGCCTCAGGGCCTCCGCCAGGTTCCACCACAACAACCCGCTACTCACCAGCCACGCCATACCAATCACGGGCAGCGGGACCACGCCTGACAGTCCGACAAGAAGTAATAGCAGCGCCACCAGATGCAGACGAAACTGCCAACGGGCCATGCGTTCCCGGATCACCTGCTTCATATTGGGCACCGTAGCCTGCCGCCGCCCCCCCTGCTGCAGGCGATTGTTCAGGTGCAGCCAGATCAGGAAAGGGACAATCTTGTATAGCATCCCATTGACCGCTGAGCCGGCAAAGCCGAGCAGGAATAGCACCCCTGCCGCCAGCTCCAGCGCCGGCTTGGGGTATAAGCGCTGGATGATCCAGGCCACCACGGCAAGCATGAGTGAAACCATCGCCAGTCGCCAGAAATCAAGAGTCACATCAGCAAGGCGTCGCCGACGCTGTTGCTGCAGACGCAGGGTATGCAATGCAAAACCCACCAGGCCGGCAGCCAGCAACCAGGACAGAGTCTGCTCTATTGCCACCCAAGGTGCTAGTGACCACGCAAGCAGCAATGCCGTGAGTACAGGCACCAGAAGGCGTCTCAGCCAGCGAGGATATTCCGGCGTGATTTGAAACATCGGCACTACCTGGTAGGCGACACCGATGATCAACAGCCCTACCCAACCTACAAGACCCCAACCGATATGAAGCCGGGTCCATGGGTGGGCCAGGGGCAGTTGCCAGCCGTAGCGCACCAGCAGGTAAAGTGCAATGGAGGCCGTCACCACCAGTGCGACAACGGCGACGGCCATCGCAGGCACCGTGGCATGGCGAGAGGAAGAGCTTAACAACGAACGTCCGGCAACCAGTGCAAATCCCAGCACCGCCAGTGCGAGGGACAAGGCACCGCCCTGCAGAGCAACGGACCAGCCGATACCCATACCTGTCACCAGGCACACGACGCCGATACTCCATAACAGATACAGTCCCACACTGACCCGTCCTACGGACGGTATCGGCACACCCACGAGTACCGGCAGCAGTTGCTGCATCGCACCGAGCATGCAACTGCCGAGAAACCCCAGGGTGATGAGGTGAGTGAGCGCCAACATTGCCGGACTCCAGCGTGTAGCGAAGAGTTCCGGGCCACTGAAAACAATGACCAGGGCAGCGGCTGCAAGCAGTAGCGGAGCGGTGAGAAAGAAACGAAGCGGTACCGCCAGCGCTGGCGTCTGACTGAGAGACAAGGTGGTGTAGTTCACCCGCTCTACTCCTCCCAGGGTTTCAGGACGGAGGCCGCCGCTATGGCAGCAGCGCGCGCAGTATCATCTGTTCGACGCCAGATGAACACCTCGCAGGCGACCTCCAAACCCTGACGGGTGTCGGACTCGAAGCCCTGCTCGGTGAGATGGCCGTAGAGGTAACAGGGTTTCATGCGGTGGAGCAGGCGAAGGTAGGTGCCTGTTGGTAGCTTTGTCACGGCGCCAAGTGCCAGGACTAGCGGCTCAGGGGCCTCCAGTTCGGAGACATCCAGCAACTCCCACGCCATCACTCGACCTTGCCGACTTCCTGCATCATCGCCAGCAGGGCAGCCTGCTGCTCAGCCAGCAAATGCTCACTGGCGGGATAGAGGATCTGCTCTTCCTTGGCATTATGCTGCTGCATCAGCACCAACAGGGTCTCCGACACCCCGAGATACTCATCGGCCTGCTGTGCCTCTAGTGCCTGATCCATGTCATCAATGAGCTGACGTATCTGTTGGTGTTCATGACGCATCACCGCGGTGGGGCCCATATTGCTGCCACTGGCCACCTCAAAGGCAGGAAACAGCACCTCCTCCTCCATCGCAAAGTGGTGCTGCATGCCTTCCAGAAAACGCTGATGAGCCTCGGTGGCACGGTCCCAGTCACCACGTTCCACGGTGGCCTCGGCTGAGGCGAACAGTTCGTCGCAACGATGGTGGTCATCACCCATGTAACTGCTGAATGTCGTCATGGTTGGATCCTCCTGACACCAATTATCATTCGGCATCAGGCGCAAGACATTGATTCAGGTCAATACAGGCAGGAAGGGAAATTTCCCTCAGGTTTCGGAAATGCGATCGAAGTAACGTGCGCGATAGAGCAGCCGCCTAGGATGGTCAGGCCGATCGTTGAAGCCATCGCGGGTGTGCAGCACATTGTTGCAAATAAGTCCCATACCCGATTCGAGGCGGGCACGGAAGATGTAGGGGTTGTCGTCACTCAGGATCCGCGCAAGCGCGGCAAGGGCGGCAGCGGTGGCGGCATCGTCTTTCCACTCGATGTTGCGCTTGCGCGCGGTGTAGCGCATGTGCAGCGAACCGGTGGCCTGATGGATGGAGAACACCGGACCGACCGAGGCACCGCGTTCGCCGCCCTCGCCATCCTTGCCAGGCGGAATGGTCATCACATCGGGCGCCATCAGGGTGCGGATGTAATCGGGATTTTCATCGCGCAGCTGCAGGTAGGCGATCTCGTGATCCAGCAACTGGTTCTCCCCACCCTCCGCCGCCGGCTGTACGCAATGCAACAGCATGCCGCGGATCTGCTGCTCACCGGTATTGTAATAACCGTCGCAGTGCCAGTTGATGGGGCGATTGGTGTAGGGGATGTATTTGGGATGCTCACCCGCGGGATTAACCGTGATTGAGGTCAGCCCGTCGTCATCGGCCAGCAGGTTGCTGTCCAGATGAACCAGACCAAAGCGCTCGCCCAGTGCCCGGGGGAATGCCTTGTCCGGGTTATCGCCAAGGCCGGTACGATAGATCGCCATATTGGTCTTGCGCAGACACACTAGCAGTGCCTGATACTCCGTGTCACTGATATGAAGCGGATCGGCCACATCGACAATGAGCTCTGCAGCCGTGGTGGGGTAATCGGCAAGTTTTGCTTCACGCCAGTCACGGTAGGCAGTGTCGTTTTCCAGCAGGAACGGGGAGTCATTTGTCATTGCGGCATTATATCCAGCACAGAGAGGAGATACGAGATTCGAGGGAAAAGAGGCGAGGGAAGGGGCTCGCTGCGTGAACGGGAGTTTTCCGTGCATGTAGCGCACCCAACACCTCGTATTTCGCCTCTTGTCCCTTGTATCTGCTTTTACCCCTCGCCTCTCGTAGCTTTCATCTCGCTTATGCCTTCAAGGCGTCACGCACACGCTCAAGCCGGCTACGCACCTCACTACCCAGCGCTTTCAGTTCATCGCGACCGACCAAGCCGAGCACCGCCGCCGGGTCCATGAAGCCGACAACGATCGAGCCATCCTCAGCCTCACGCACTACCACATTACAGGGCAGCAGGAGTCCGATATCCGGCTCGGCATCGATGGCCTGGTTCGCCAGCTGCGGATTGCAGGCGCCGAGAATCTTGTAGGGACGCTTGTCGATATCCAGCTTGGCCTTGAGCGTGGCTTTGACGTCGATCTCGGTCAGTACTCCGAATCCTTCCCCTTTCAAGGCCTCGGCTACCCGGCCTACGATTTCATCAAAATTGCCATTCAGTGTCACAGTAAACCCGTACATATTCGCTCCTGTTGTTATCGCTGCAAAGGGGAAATGACTTCCCATGAGTCTTAAGCGCCCGAAGATAGTCGGAGGCACATCGATGAGCCTCTGCGCTACGTATGATGTATAACAGCTTGTTCTCAACCCAGACAGCCCAGTTGGAGATGCGGGTCGCAAGGGGTAAGTTCAAGAGCTGTACTGTTGGTTGTCCGGATAATAATAGCCTTGGCCCATCATCGGTCTACCATAACCCGGCCCCCCATCATGCCCGGACCGTAACCGCCGTAGCCATAAGGCGGTGCCGATGCCGGGGCCTGCTCATCGTTGTCCGCGGCCCGCGTCTCAGCCCCCCTTCCGGGCATGATTCATCCCCTGCCATGCCTGGTACACCTCATCGGGCCAACCGGAGATGAACCAGGTGATGATGTCGTTGATGTCTCCGTTATCAAGCTTCCCTTTCCAGGCGGGCATCCTTCCCTGACCGCCCGGGCTGCCGTTGGCGATCACGTAATGCAGCATTGCCCTGGGATGATGCCACGCATGGCCGGTACCGTTAAGTGGCGGAGGCGGGAACAGGCCGTCGGCATCCCGCTGTCGCCAGTTGGGCGCCCCTTCTCCGTTGGCACCGTGACACTCGGCGCAGTATTGCCGATACAGTTTCTCGCCTCGGGCGATCTGCGCAACATCCACTGTCCGCTCAAACGCGGTTTGCGGCATTGCCTGAGCCCCGGACATCGACCTACCACTGTCCTCACCGCAGCCGTTTAACAGGACTAAGGCACCTGCGGCTATCAATAAATGCTTGATCATATTTCTCTCCACTTGACCTCTTTCGTGATCCCTTTGCAGGCAGATCTCACGAACCTATGTATAACAAAGTAAGGTATAGAATTACCCATGCCGGAGCATGAGTCGTGCAATGTTTAGATCGATTTGATCAGACGGGGAGGCGGGGGGTCCCTGAACAGGGTAATAGAGGTGTAGGGTTGTATTGGCCCGACGGCGTAGAACGATGAGGCATATAAAGGAAGCGGCGTGAAGTGCAAATAGACTACCCCGGCCGGGGCGTGAACACATCCATAGCAATCCATGCACTCTGCCGGGCAGGGCGATCCCTTTGCCGGTTCGTGGGCCTCATGCCCGCCCATCGTTGCCGGCATGCCTTCGGACAAGGCGCTCTCCATCGTGCAGGGCGCGTTGATATCGGCAGTCGCCATTCCTGCGTACCCCTGTAACAGGAGCAGCAGCAGGAGCAGCCACTTCAACATGGCTTTGGATGAATGCAAGCGCGACATACTGCAAGTTAACCGCCGCCGCTAACGACTGTCAAACCTTTATCCGGCGATTGAATAAGCCCCCCCTTTGTGGGGCTTACTTTGTCAGCGCCATGAACAGTTGCGGCAGTTTCTCTGGCAGCCGCTCGATGCGATCAATCACCGCGAACTGCTTACCGAAAATATCCTGGACGTATTCGTCGGCACGCGCATCAAGATTGATGCAATAGGTGTAGATGCCGTCCTGATCCAGCTCCTGCACCGCTTTCTGTGCATCACGGATCAGCAACTGCGGGTCATCCACATCAATGTCAGAGGGCTCGCCGTCGGTCAGCACCAAAAGGAGTTTCTTATCGGCCTGGCGCGCCCCCAGATAATGGGAGGCATGGCGGAGCGCTGCGCCCATACGGGTAGAATAGCCGGCCTCCATCGCCGCCAGGCGAGACTTAACCGTATCGTCCCAGCCCTCGGAGAAACCCTTGATGTGCTGGTAAAAGACCTCGTGGCGTGTGTTGGAGGAGAAACCGGCGACGGCAAAATCATCGCCCAGTCCCTCGATGGCCAGGCTCAGCAAGGAGACCGCCTCCTGGGACAGCTCCAGAATGGTCTGCTCACAGCCTTCCGGCACATCGTTAAGTGAAGCGGAAAGATCCAGCAACAGCATGACGGCAATGTCACGACCATCGTTACGATGGCTCATATTGATGCGCGGGTCGGGCTGTGAACCGGCCTTGAAATCGATCAGCGAGCGAATCGCCACATCGAGGTCCAGTTCACTACCTTCTTCCTGGTAGCGCACACGTACGAACTGCTGTGGCTTGAGCAGGTCGAGAATGCGCTTGAGCTGTTTGCTCAAGGCATCGTGCTTGGCCAGCAGGCGATCGATCTTACCCGCATCTCCGGAAGGGTGCAGGCTCTCGTAGAGACTGACCCAGTCAGGGCGATAGGTCTTGGTATTGTAGTCCCACTCCCTGTATAGGCGCGGCGGCAGCCCTTCAGACTGTTTCTCCTCCGGGTTGAGCTTGCGCTCCTCCTCGAACATCTCCTCCTCGTCGCCCTCCTCGATGAACCGCCACATGTGGCGGTTGTCATCACGGTAATCCACCTCGGTATCAGCGAAGTAGATATTGGCGGACTGGTCCTGCTGACGGCGGGTACGAGCGATGTAGGAGATCGCCAGGCTTGCCACCGCACTGGTCGAGTGCTCACCGTTGGCCATCAGTTCATTGAAGCGCTCCAGGAACTCCAGCAAGTCGGGATTCTCATAACCATGCTCCGCATCGAGCGCGGCGTAGGAGAACATCGCCAGCCGGTGGCGGATGCAGGACTCCTTCTCCGGATCGCAATCGTTCTCGCCGGGGCGCGGATGCAGTGCCAGCATCAGCTTGCGCAAACCCGGATAGGCCTCCATCACCATGCGATCGATGCGTGCATCCTCAAAGTGCTCGATAGCCACCCGCTGGAACGGGCTGTAGTTGTCGGCGACGATAGCCGCGGTCCAGCGCCGGTGGCCGGCCAGGTGCGCCAGCAGCACCCGGTAACGGTCAATGCCACGAATGCCGTTCCTGTCGTCGTACACATCGGGCACGCGGATGCCGTAGGCATCGTAATAAGGCATCGGCTTGCGCAGCTCATCAAAAGCAAGCGAATAGGGCACCAGATGGTCGTGGTCCTGCCACAGTGAACGCAGGTAGAGGTCGAGCTTGCGCTCATGGTCCATAAACAGGGTGCCGTGGCGCTCACGCTGCATCACCGCACGGCTATCCGCTGACTGCAGGCTGAAATAGTCTTTCTGCCGCTCGGGGTGATTGCCGTAGTTGCGGATGCCGTACTCGACCCAGTTCCTCACCCCAGCGCAGGAGAGACTGCGGAACAGCGTCGGTACCTGGTTGAGAAACTCCGGCAATCCGGGGCTGGGAATGGTTTGCTGAAAGCCGTGAATGGAGCCGGTGGTACGCTCCATGAAGTCGAACACCATGTCGATGTAGCCCCGAAGCAGCTCCTCGCTGCCGAGACGCCGCGAGGCCTCGCCGATGGTCTGAAGGAACGGCGGAATCGCCTTGCCATTGGGGGTGCGCGACATCTTCCACACCGCCTGCGAAACCAGTTCCAACGTAGACTCACCGAGCCGGGAAGCCACCTCGGGCATTTCCTCCAGATAAACCAGCACCGGCTCAAAGCCGCGGCCGATCTTGCAGATGAGGCCCGCGCCGTCGAGATAGTCCTTCAACGCTTGGGGTGAGAGCAGCTTTAGCGCCTCCTCCATGCAATGGGGGAAGAACTCATCGAGATCACGAAAGCCACAGGAGAGCTGCTCGCGGAAATACTGAACCTGTTCGTCGTTCAAAGGCATTTATTAAAACCCTTTTAACGCAAAGGCGCGAAGACGCAAAGAAAACTCAAAGAAATATTTCTTTACAACATCACAATCCAGATCCTGCCGATGAGCTGACATGCAAACCGGAGGAGACGCAAAAAATACTTTACGACCTTTGCGTCTTTACGCCTTCGCGTTGAATGGTGTTAGGCGAATACCGCGTCGATAGCGTGATCCAGGGTGTCGCGGATATCCCGGTCGTCGGTGATCGGCCGCACCAGTGCCATGCGGCAGGCGGATTGCGGTTTGATCCCCTTGTCGATCAGGCTGGCCGCGTAAACCAGCAGACGGGTGGAGATCCCTTCATCCAGACCGTGGCCCTTGAGGTTACGCGCGGTCTCACCGATCTTCACCAGCTTGCCGGCGGTCTCCACATCGATGCCAGTCTCCTGGCTGATAATGCCCGCCTCGGTTTCGGCGCTGGCATAATCGAAGTCCATGGCGACAAAACGCTGCTTGGTCGACTGCTTTAGGTCCTTCATCAGTGATTGGTAACCCGGGTTATAGGAGATAACCAGCTGGAAGTCAGGGTGTGCGTCCACCAACTCGCCCTTTTTATCCAACGGCAGGGTGCGGCGATGATCCGTCAGCGGGTGGATCACCACAGTAGTGTCCTGGCGCGCCTCCACCACCTCGTCGAGGTAGCAGATAGCGCCGACACGCGCGGCGACGGTCAATGGGCCGTCGAGCCAGCGGGTTCCGTCCGCATCAAGCAGATAACGGCCAACCAGGTCGGAGGCGGTCATATCCTCGTTACAGGCCACAGTGATCAACGGTCTGCCCAACTTCCACGCCATGTGCTCAACGAAACGTGACTTACCACAACCGGTCGGTCCCTTGACCATCATCGGCAGACGTGCCTCATAGGCCGCCTCGTACAGCTCCACCTCATCGGCCTGAGCCTGATAAAAAGGCTCGTCCTTAATGATGTATTGATCCTTATCGATGCTGCTCATGGACAACTCCCGAAAATTGGTCGCAAACGAATTCCAAACCATTGTACTCAGATAAAACATAAACAAAATTCATAATTTCTGATTAGAAGCATAAGGTATTACTTATAAAAATAAACCTTTTAACGCAAAGACGCAAAGGCCGAAAGAGGTAATCAAGCCTGTTTGGCTACAGCGATTATCGTTAGTAGCAACAGTTAACCTCAACTATAAAGTCCATAGCAGCATTTATTTCTTCTTTGCACTCTTTCCGCTCTTTGCGTTGAGATCTTTTAATCCCATAAAAAAGCCCCGCGTAAGCGGGGCTTCCTTGTGCTGCCGGGTAAGCGTGCTGCTTACTTGTGCACGCCCAGCTTCTCGCGCCAGCCGGGGAAGATCTTGTCGGCATCGTGCGGGAAAGACTCGAATGCGCGAGCGAACTCTTTGTGATCTTTCGCGAACTCGATGGGGTCGGCACCGGACTTCCAGCACTCGTAGGACTGACGCAGAGAGATCGCGCCAGCAGCCGGGCTGTCGATATGGCCGTAGGAACCACCACCCGAGGTGTTGATGACGTTGCCGTGACCCAGGTTCTCGAAGAAGCCGGGAAGACGCAGGGCGTTCATACCACCGGAGATGATCGGGGTGGTGGGCTTCATACCGTACCATTTCTGGTTGTAAACCGGACCCTGGCACTCGTCACGCTCGATCATGTAGGCAATGATCTTGTCGGAGGCATCGCCTTCCATCTTGCCGTAGCCCATGGTGCCGACGTGGATACCGGAAGCACCCTGGAGGCGGGACATCTTGGCCAGAACGAAGGCGGTGTAACCGCGCTTGGCGCTCGGAGAGGTCACAGCACCGTGACCGGCACGGTGGTAGTGCAGGTACTGACCGGGGTAGTTACGACGGGCGGTGGTCACCATGCCCGGGCCGCCAACATAACCGTCAACCAGGAAGGCGACCTTGTCAGCATCGGGACCGAAGGTCTCAAGGATGTAATCGGCACGGGCCAGCATCTCGTAGTGGTCGTCCGCGGTAATGTTGGCGGAGAACAGCTTGGCCTGGCCGGTTTCGTCCTGGGCGCGCTTCATAGCGTCGGCGACCAGCGGGATAACCTTCTTGGTGGGGCAGAAGGTCTGGTTACCCTGGGGCTCGTCGTTCTTGATGAAGTCACCGCCGAGCCAGAACTGGTAGGCGGCCTGAGCGAAGGGCTCGGGACGCAGGCCTAGCTTGGGCTTGATGATGGTACCGGCGATGTAGCCACCGTTCTCGACCGGACGGCCAAGGATGCGCCACATATCGCTGATGTCCTTGGAAGGACCGTCGAACAGCTGAATCATGCGCTCAGGCATGTAGAAGTCGTACATCTTGGCGTGCTCAACGTCGCCCATGCCCTGGTTGTTACCAATGGCCAGGGTCAGGAAGGACACCAGCATGGCACGGCCGTCGGTAACGTTGCGGTCGAACAGGTCGATGGGATACGCAATGCGCATCTCTTCGGTGGCTTCGTCGATAAAGTAAACCAGCGCGTCAACACCCTTGGTGAAGTCGTCGGTGGTGGAAACCTCAACGTTGGTACCGGTAGAAGACTCGGCAGCGAAGTGAGCAGCCACTTCCAGATATCCGTAGCCGGCAGCAGGCTTCATTTTGTAAGCGACGAGGACGTGCTTGCCGCCTGCGATCAGATCCTCTTCCTTCAGGGAGAGGTCAGCGTAACGTGCAGATTGATCCATGTGAATCACTCCTATTGCAAGTTAAAGAAATCGTGCCGCGGTCAGTCAAACAATCCGCGGTCTGAAGTTTTCCCGCTGCGCCACCACGCGGTGCTTGCGGCAACGGGAAAGCAAATATATAGGCAATACTCGCATAAGGAAATTAAAATAATGTGATTAGTACCATAATTAAAACCTTATGGGTTATTGCATGGGTAACGAGTTAGCCAAGTTTTAACCAGAATGTGCCGCCCTAAAGCGACACAATGATAGACCACTCAACGCAAGTATGTCGTAGTCGCCGATGCGGCGTTGTTATGATTACAGTTAACAGAGGGCCGGCACTAGGTGTGCTTTAAGCCCTATGACATGCCGGATGACCGGGGCGTCTCTTTTTTTTCAGCCATAGCGACGGTATAGGTCTTGCCCTGTTTAAGCTTGTCGTAGTTACCGAACACCTCGTTAAAGCTGCGTTTGATGAACTGACGCAAACCGGTAATCGTCACCACGTAGATGCGCCCGCCCGGCTTTAGGTGTGCCAGCGCGTCGTAGAGAAAGAGATAAAGCATCTCATTACCGACCTTGGCAGGGATATTCGAGGCAATGACGTTGAACTTGCGCTCCCCGAGTGCAGCAAAGCCGTTGCTCAGCAGCGCCTCGGCATTCTCAATCCCGTTGAGTGCAATATTTCTGTTGGCATAATCCACCGCGACGAAATCCTTGTCCACCAGTACCGTACGACCCTTCGGTGCCAGTCGCGCCATGGTCATGCCGATGGGCCCATAGCCACAGCCCAGATCCAGACAATCATCACTCTCTCCAATCTCCATGAAGTCGAGGAGCATACGTGAGCCCTCATCAACCTCTCGGGGTGAAAAGATCCCCCAAGTCGTATGGAAAGTGAGTTTCTGTCCGCACAGCTCGTCACTGAAAACGATGTCTTGGCGTAACTTGTTGAGAAATGCCTTGGTGTCCATGGGGATTCCGGGTTATGAAATGGACGGCTATTATGGCGCGTTCAAACCTTGGCGCACAGCCCAACTCGTCCAGCGGGCCTGCAGAAGGCCCTGCGATTTAACGGCGATTATGCTTTAATGAGCATCTTAAAAGCTTATTAACTTCACTTCTTTCATAAGATCTCACTTATATCACATATGAATATAACCCTTCGTCAGCTCAAGGTCTTCGCGTCGGTTGCCCGGCACCTGAGCTTTACCCGCGCCGCTGAAGAACTCCACCTGACCCAACCGGCGGTGTCGATGCAGGTCAAGCAGCTTGAGGGGCAGCTGGACAGCGCCCTGTTCGAACAGCTCGGGAAGAAGATCTATCTTACCGAAGCCGGTGAAGAGGTTTACCATTACAGCCGTCTTATTTCGCAGCAACTGGATGAACTGGAAACGGTGCTTGCTAACATCAAGGGCCTGGAATACGGTAAGTTACGCATTTCGGTCGCTACGACGGCCAACTATTTCGCCCCGCATCTCCTGGCGGCCTTCTGCCAGCGTTATCCTGGAGTCAACGTCATCCTCAATGTCACCAATCGACAAACGCTGTTGCATCAGCTTAGCGAAAATGAGGTCGACATGGTCATTATGGGGCAACCCCCAGCAGAAATGGACCTGGAGGCTGCTGCCTTTATGGACAATCCACTGGTGACGATCGCTCCCCCCGATCACCACTTGGCGGGAAAAATGCAGGTACCGCTGAAGGAACTGGAAAAGGAGATGTTTCTGGTGCGTGAGGCGGGATCCGGAACACGCAACGCCATGCAGCGCTTTTTCGATCAACATGGCATCAGCATCACCACCAGCATGGAGGTGAGTAGTGATGAAGCGATCAAACAGAGTGTGCAGGCCGGCCTGGGTCTGGGGGTGATGTCACAGGATGCGGTGCAACTGGAACTCAGTCTGGGTAAGTTGGCGATACTCGATATCGATGAGTTTCCCATCCGCCGTCACTGGTACCTGGTTCATCGCAAGGGAAAACGCCTCTCGGCCATTGCCCATGCGTTCAAGGAGTTCCTCCTCAACGAAACAGGATCTTCGTTTGGCAACCCAGCGCTTAGAAAGGAAGCACCATCGTCACGCTAATTCTTCAGTCCTGAAACGAAAAAAAAGCGGCTTAGGAGCCGCTTTTTTTTACTACCAGAATGCTTACTTGACCTTCGGGTCCAGTGCACCGGTTTCGTACTTCTGGAACATCGCTTCCAGGGAGATCGGCTTAATCTTGGAGGCCATGCCAGCGGAACCAAAGGCCTCGTAGCGCGCCTGACAGATCCCGGCCATCGCCTTGGTCGCTTCCTTGAGGAATTTGCGCGGGTCGAAATTGGACTTGTTTTCAGCCAGGTGCTTGCGAACAGAACCGGTAGAGGCCATACGCAGGTCGGTGTCGATGTTGACCTTGCGCACACCAGACTTGATGCCTTCAACGATTTCTTCAACCGGCACGCCATAGGTCTGGCCCATATCACCACCATAGTCGTTGATGATCTTGAGCCAATCCTGCGGTACAGAAGAGGAACCGTGCATGACCAGGTGCACATCGGGAATGCGATTGTGGATCTCTTTCACGCGGTCGATACGCAGGATCTTGCCGGTCGGCTCCTGAGTGAACTTGTAGGCGCCGTGCGAGGTACCGATGGCGATAGCAAGCGCATCAACGCCGGTCTTCTTGACGAAGTCGGCCGCTTCGTTGGGGTCAGTCAGCAGCATATCCATGTCCAGCTTGCCTTCGGCACCGTGACCGTCCTCCTCGCCCATCATGCCGGTTTCCAGAGAGCCCAGGCAGCCCAGCTCACCCTCAACAGAAACGCCACAGGCATGTGCCATTTCCACTACACGACGGGTGACATCAACGTTGTACTCGAAGGAGGCCGGGGTTTTGCCGTCATCCATCAAGGAGCCATCCATCATTACGGAAGAGAAACCGGACTGGATGGAACGGGCGCAGATAGCCGGGGAGGCACCGTGATCCTGATGCATGACCACCGGGATATGCGGATACATTTCGACAGCTGCCAGGATCAGGTGACGCAGAAAGGGCTCACCGGCATAGGAACGCGCACCCGCAGATCCCTGCAGGATTACCGGGCTGTCAACCGCATCGGCAGCCTGCATGATGGCATGCACCTGCTCCATATTGTTGACATTGAATGCGGGCAGACCGTAGCCGTGCTCGGCGGCATGGTCCAGAAGTTGACGCATGGATACAAGGGCCATTTCGACCTCCTTCAGTTATCGTTCAGAACTAGTAAATTGTTTCGCATATGGTCTGCGGGCTAACGCGCCACGCCTAGACCATATCTCCCACTTTGACGATCTTCATGGCGTTGGTGCCGCCATGGACTCCCATCAGATCGCCCTTGGTAATAATCACCAGGTCACCATCCCGTACCGCACCACGACGACGTAGCTCATCGATCGCCTCACGATTAAGCTCCGCGTGATCGGTGGTAGTGACATCAAAACTCACCGGATAGACGCCGCGGAACATGGTGACCTTGCGGCGGGTAGCCACGTGTCGGGTCATCGCGTAGATCGGGATCCCCGAGCTGATACGCGACATCCACAAGGTGGTCGAGCCGGACTCGGTGAGAGCAGCGATAGCCTTCACCTTGAGGTGATTGGCAGTGTACATCGCCGCCATCGCAATCGCTTCGTCGATGTGGCTAAACTCGGAATGGATGCGATGATCCGAGACCATGGCAAGGCGCTGCTTTTCCGCTTCGAGACAGATACGGTGCATCGCGCCGATCGCCTTATCCGGGTACTTGCCGGTGGCGGTTTCGGCCGAAAGCATCACCGCATCGGTGCCGTCGAGAACCGCATTGGCCACGTCGAACACCTCAGCACGGGTCGGGATCTGATTTTCGATCATCGACTCCATCATCTGGGTGGCGGTAATCACGGCACGATTCATACTGCGCGCCTGACGGATCAGCTGCTTCTGCACCGGTGGGAGTGCCGCATCGCCGATCTCGACGCCCAAGTCACCACGGGCGATCATAATGACATCGGAGGCCGCGATGATCTCCTCGACCACATCCAATGCCTCAGCACGTTCGATCTTGGCGACAATAGCGCCATTACCTCCCGCCGCACGAAACAGCTCGCGTGCCTCGTTGACATCCGCGGCAGTGCGCGGGAAGGAGACGGCCAGGTAGTCCGCCTCCATTTTCGCCGCCGTCTTGATATCTTCGCGGTCCTTGTCAGTCAATGCCGGTGCCGACAAACCACCACCCTGGCGATTGATACCCTTGCGATCAGAGAGCACACCGCCGACTACAACACGGCAAACGATGCGCTTGCCTTCAACCTGATCAACCCACAATACCAGTCGACCATCATCGAGCAGCAGGGTGTCGCCACGGCTGAGATCGTCCGGTAATTCCTTATAGGCGATACCAACACGTTCTTTGTCACCACCATCAGACGGGCAGCCCGCGTCAAGGGTAAAGGTATCACCCTCGGTCAGCGAGACCTTCCCTTCCTTGAATTGTTCGATACGGATCTTCGGCCCCTGCAGGTCGCACAGTACACCTACTTGGCGCCCATGGGCACGGGCACGGTTACGCACCCGTTCCGCACGTTCGATGTGCTCATCGGGAGCACCATGTGAAAAGTTGATTCGGACAACATCAACGCCCGCCTCAATGATCTTGTCCATCATTTTCGGGTCGTCCGTAGCCGGACCCAAAGTCGCTAATATTTTCGTTCGTCTTTGCATAATCTTCAGTTTCGAGTTTCGTGTTACGGGCAGGGAGCGGTAGCCTACACCACCGACCCACCCGTGACCCGAAACGGGTTATTATTTCGCGCGCTCTTCCAGCATGGCTACAGCCGGCAGGGTCTTGCCTTCGAGGAACTCGAGGAAGGCACCGCCGGCAGTAGAGATGTAAGAGACCTTGTCATAAATATTGTACTTCTGTATTGCAGCAATGGTGTCTCCACCACCGGCCAGGGTAAAAGCCTTGGTTTCGGCAATCGCCATGGCGATCGCCTTGGTGCCTTCACCAAACTGATCGAACTCGAACACCCCAACTGGCCCGTTCCATACCACAGTGCCGGCATTTTTAATGATCTCAACCAGTTCTGCAGCGGACTTGGGACCGATATCGAAGATCATGTCATCGTCGACCACATCACCGGCATCCTTCAGCACGGCGGGTTCGTTTTCATCAAACTTCTTGCCACACACCACATCGACAGCCACAGGAATGGAGGCACCGCGGGCGTTCATCGTTTCCATCAGTGCCTGGGCAGTGGGCACCAGGTCATCTTCGCACAGGGACTTGCCGACGTTCTTGCCGGTCGCCTTGAGGAAGGTGTTCGCGATTCCGCCGCCAACAACCATTTGGTCAACCTTTTCTGACAAGGCCTCAAGCACGGTCAGCTTGGTGGAAACTTTCGAGCCACCCACGATAGCCACCATCGGGCGGGCCGGATTGGCCAGGGCCTTGTTCAGGGCATCCAGCTCCTCAGCCAGCAGCAGACCGGCACAGGCGGTCGGCGCAAATTTACCCACGCCGTGGGTCGAAGCCTGGGCACGATGCGCGGTGCCGAAGGCATCCATCACGAAAACATCGCACAGGGCGGCATACTTCTTTGCCAGCTCCTCGTTGTCCTTCTTTTCGCCGGCATTGAAGCGCACGTTTTCCAGCAGTACCACTTCGCCGTCGGCAACATCAAAACCACCTCTGAGGTAATCCTTGATCAAACGTACAGCCTTACCCAACTTTGCTGTCATGTCTTCGGCGATCGGCTGCAGTGAGTTCTCGTCATCGGCAACGCCCTCTTCCGGGCGCCCACGGTGAGACATCACCATGACCTTGGCACCGGCCTTGAGGCAGTGCTCAATGGTCGGCATAGAGGCGGTAATACGGGCATCCGAGGTCACCTTGCCGTTCTTGACGGGCACATTCAGGTCGGCGCGGATCAGCACGCGCTTGCCGGCAAGGTCGAGATCAGTCAACTTAATGAATGACATTTTCCACTCCATTTAATTTCAAAGAATTTTGCTAAAACCGGGCTTAGCAAAAACCTCTGATAGGCAAATGCTTCAGGGATTTCCCGGACAATGTCCGGGCAATCCCGAAACACATAAATAAGCGCGAGATTTTGTTTCCCCGCAAGACGCAGGAAGGTTTTGAACACGGAGCGTACTTCAGTACGTAAATATTCAAAATCCTTCCGTCACGCCGACAGTGAACAGAAGATCCGCTTATTTTAGTTGGCGGCAACGTGCTCGACAAAACGCAGCATGTTGCAGGTGTAGCCATACTCGTTGTCGTACCAGGAAACCACCTTGACGAAGGTGCCATCCAGCGCGATACCGGCCTCGGCATCGAAGATAGAGGAGAAGCCAACGCCACGGAAGTCAGTGGAGACCACCTTCTCGTCGGTGTAACCCAGGGTCTTGCTCATGTCACCAGACTCGGAGGCCTTCTTCATGGCGGCACAGATGTCTTCGTACTTCGCTTCCTTGTTCAGCTCGACGGTCAGGTCAACCACGGAAACATCAGAGGTGGGAACGCGGAACGCCATACCGGTCAGTTTGCCGTTCAGCTCAGGCAAAACAACGCCTACCGCCTTGGCCGCACCGGTGGAGGACGGGATGATATTCTCCAGGATTCCGCGGCCACCGCGCCAGTCTTTCATGGAAGGACCGTCAACGGTTTTCTGGGTAGCAGTTGCAGCATGTACGGTGGTCATCAGGCCACGCTTGATGCCCCAGTTGTCATTCAGTACCTTGGCGACCGGGGCCAGGCAGTTGGTGGTGCAGGAAGCGGCAGAGACAATGGCCTGGCCGGCGTAGGTGTCGTGGTTAACGCCGTAAACGAACATCGGGGTGCCGTCCTTGGAAGGAGCAGACATCACCACTTTCTTGGCGCCGGCTTCGATGTGCTTCTGGCAGGTCTCATCGGTAAGGAAGAAACCGGTACACTCGATAACCAGCTCGGCGCCGATGTCGGACCACTTGAGGTTGGCTGGGTCACGCTCGGCGGTCAGGCGGATGGTCTTGCCGTTGACAATCAGATTGTTGCCATCAACAGCCACATCGCCGTCGAAACGGCCGTGTACAGAGTCGTACTTCAGCATGTAAGCGAGGTAATCCGCATCCAGCAGGTCATTGATGCCGACCACTTCGATGTCGTTGAACTCTTTGGCGATGGCACGGAAGGCCATGCGGCCGATACGGCCGAAACCGTTAATACCGACTTTAATCGTCATGATGTTTCTCCCTAAGTTTATTTACAAAAACGGGGGGCGGGATGAGCGAACCCGTCCCGCACCTGATTGCTTCAAATCATTAGAGTACGCTGTTGACCGCAGCGACCACGTTCTCGACGGTAAAGCCAAACTCCTTGAACAGCTGGCCAGCAGGAGCAGATTCACCGAAGCGATCGATACCGATTACCTTGTCTGCATACTTGTACCACAGCGGGGTGACACCCGCCTCAACAGCCACGGTCTTAACGCCGGCGGGCAGTACGGCAGTACGATAGGCTTCGTCCTGGGCTTCGAAGGCGTCAACGCTGGGCATGGACACAACACGAATCTTCTTGTCGCCCATCGCATTAGCCGCGTCCATCGCCAGGGCCACCTCAGAACCGGTGGCGATAATGATCGCATCTGGAGTGCCATCACAATCCTTCAACACATAACCGCCCTTCGCAATGTCGGCGATCTGTGCGTCGCTGCGACTCTGATGGGGCAGATTCTGGCGTGAGAAGCAAAGGCATGAAGGACCGTCGGTGCGCTCGATGGCAAAACGCCAGGCCATAGCGGTCTCGACAGCATCACAGGGACGCCAGACGCTCATATTGGGGATCAGGCGCATGGAGGCGATCTGCTCAACCGGCTGGTGAGTTGGGCCATCCTCACCCAGACCAATGGAGTCATGGGTATAGACGAAGATGGAGCGTTGCTTCATCAGTGCAGCCATGCGCAGGGCGTTACGGGCGTACTCCATGAACATCAGGAAGGTGCCACCAAACGGAATGAATCCGCCGTGCAGGGCGATACCGTTCATGATGGCGGACATGCCGAACTCGCGCACGCCGTAGGAGATGTAGTTGCCATCGGCCACGGTGTTGGTGATCGACTTGGAACCGCTCCAGGAGGTCAGGTTGGAGGGGGTCAGATCAGCAGAACCACCGAGGAACTCGGGCAGCACTTCGGCGTAACCGTTGATGCTGTTCTGGGAGGCCTTGCGTGTTGCCGGGCCTTCGGCCTTTTCGTTGATGGCCTTGATGAAGGCATCGGCATGCTGGGTCCAATTGGCCGGCAGTTCACCCTTCATACGGCGCTCGAACTCAGTGGCCAGTTCAGGATAAGCGGCCTTATAAGCGGCGAATTTGTCGTTCCAGTGTTGCTCGGCCTCAGTCCCCTTGGGCTTGGCATCCCAGCCTTCGTAAATTTCTCCCGGGACTTCGAATGGGGCATGGTTCCAGCCGAGATTCTCACGGGTAGCCTTGATCTCGTCGTCTCCCAACGGGGCACCGTGGCAGTCGTGGCTACCGCAGAGGTTCGGGGAGCCGAAACCGATCACGGTCTTGCAGCAGATGAGTGACGGCTTGTCATTGACGGATTTGGCTTCGCGAATCGCCGTGTCGATAGCTTCGGCGTCGTGGCCGTCAACGTCGCGCACCACATGCCAGCCATAGGCTTCGAAGCGTTTCGCGGTGTCGTCACTGAACCAGTTCTCAACATGGCCGTCGATGGAAATACCGTTGTCATCCCAGAAAGCGACCAGTTTACCAAGGCCCATGGTGCCCGCCAGGGCGCAGGACTCATGAGACACACCTTCCATCATGCAGCCATCGCCAAGGAAGACATAGGTGTAGTGGTCGACGATGTGGTGACCGTCGCGGTTAAACTGCGCCGCCAGGGTGCGTTCCGCGATAGCCATACCAACACCGTTGGTGATGCCTTGGCCCAGCGGTCCGGTGGTGGTCTCAATACCGGGTGCATAGCCGTATTCGGGGTGCCCCGGAGTGCGGGAGTGCAGCTGACGGAAATTCTTCAGATCCTCAATACCCAGATCGTAGCCGGTCAGGTGCAACAGGGAGTATATCAACATGGAACCGTGACCATTGGAGAGGACGAATCGATCACGGTCAAACCAACCGGGATTGGTTGGATTGTGCTTCATGTGGCCATTCCACAACACTTCGGCGATATCCGCCATACCCATCGGCGCGCCTGGGTGTCCAGAGTTGGCTTTCTGCACAGCATCCATGCTCAAGGCACGAATGGCATTTGCTAAGTCTCTACGGCTTGGCATCTAACTCTCCTTCAAATTTATAACCGAAAATTCTTGATTGGTTTTCAGCATCTACTTCAGAACGCTGCAGAGCTCCCCACGCCACCACCATCCGGTGCCGCAAAACTGTGGGAGGGGTTACTGGAGCCACAGTAACTGCGCGAAAAAACCTTCCCCTAAGAGCAACGATCTTTTTTTTTCGTTTCAGTTTCAGAGGACCTATGCATTTTTTTGGTGCGATTAACGCACCCTGCCGGGGCTTTGTGATCCACTCGGCTAACAGGAGTGCAGACTCCCAACTCACCACTTGGCAACCGTGCTTATAGTCACCACGCTCCCCCGTGGAACAGATGATTGTCGCCCATCTTTGCCGCGCGAGCAAGAGTCGCATCGGAACAAAATCGAATTACCGACCAAAAATCAATGAATTAGCCTTTTTCACCAGGGTCATTGTGTCTTCGGGCATACTCAGAGCCGGCGCAATGTTCATAAAAACGGCTCATGCTAGGGCTCGCAGAAACCATATGGCAATTGACATCTTTCGTATATACTGGCCGGTTCAACTATGTTGTGCAGTGATAAACAATGGCGCCGGCCAATCAGTTTGGGATATTTAATACGCATGAAAAACAATTACTTATTTACTTCGGAATCAGTGTCCGAGGGACATCCGGACAAAATGGCGGATCAGATTTCCGATGCCATACTTGACGCCATCCTGAAACAGGATGCCAATGCCCGTGTCGCTTGTGAGACCTTGGTCAAAACCGGCATGGTGGTGCTGGCCGGTGAGATCACCACCACTGCCAATATCGAATATGAGCAAATCGTTCGCGATACTGTCAACGGTATCGGCTACTCCAGTTCCGAAGTCGGCTTCGACGGTTCCACGTGTGCTGTGCTCAACGCTCTGGGCAAGCAGTCTCCAGACATTGCCATGGGTGTAGATCGCGAAGAGAAAGAGAATCAGGGTGCCGGTGACCAGGGCCTGATGTTCGGCTACGCCAGCAATGAAACCGATGTCCTGATGCCCGCCCCGATTACCTATGCCCATCGCCTGGTTCGTCGCCAGGCCGAAGTGCGCAAAAATGGTGAGCTGGCATGGTTACGTCCCGATGCCAAAAGCCAGGTGACCTTTCGCTACGAAGAAGGCAAACCTGTCGGTATCGATGCGGTGGTTCTTTCCACACAGCACAATCCGGAAATCAGCCAGGAAAAACTGCGCGAAGCGGTGATGGACCTGATCATTAAACCGGTATTGCCTGAGGCGTGGATCGACGGCAATACCAAGTTCCATATCAATCCAACAGGCCAGTTCATCATCGGCGGTCCGGTCGGCGATTGTGGTCTGACTGGTCGCAAGATTATTGTCGATACCTATGGCGGCATGGCGCGTCACGGGGGCGGTGCCTTCTCCGGCAAAGATCCCTCCAAGGTCGACCGTTCGGCAGCCTATGCCGGACGTTACGTGGCAAAAAATCTGGTTGCAGCCGGCCTTGCTGAACGTTGCGAAATTCAGGTTTCCTACGCCATCGGCGTAGCAGAGCCTACCTCCATCAGCGTCGATACGTTCGGCACGGCGGTGGTCAGCGAACAGCGGATCATTGATCTCATTCGTGAGCACTTCGATCTCCGCCCCTACGGCATTACTACCATGCTCGATCTGGCCAAGCCCCGTTACCAGGGCACGGCCTCTTATGGCCACTTCGGGCGGAACGATCTGGACCTGCCGTGGGAACGCACTGACAAGGCCGAGATCTTGCGCACCGCGGCTGGACTGTAAAAACAACTTTCTCCGCAAAGGCGCGAAGGATGCAATGTTAATACCGAAACCGGTCCATGATAATCTACATGAGTGGATTATGGTCTGCGACTGAATGGCACCACCAGACAGTTTATCTATCGGTTTTTCTTTGCGCACTTTGCGCCTTTGCGGTGGTGAATAAACACACCCAACCTCCCCGAGGAGCGCTGCAGCGGGTTTTCCGTCAGGCTCGGGGAGGCGGCACATCTTTCAACGGCGCTCCCAACGACACTAGGAGAGAGACACATGTCTGACTTCACAGACTATAAGGTCGCTGACATCTCCCTGGCCGATTGGGGCCGTAAGGAAGTCGCGATTGCCGAAACCGAGATGCCGGGCCTGATGGCCCTGCGTGAGGAGTATGCGGGCAAAAAACCACTGGCAGGTGCACGAATTGCCGGCTGCCTGCACATGACCATTCAGACCGCTGTCTTGATGGAGACCCTAATTGATCTGGGAGCTGAAGTGCGCTGGTCCTCCTGCAACATCTTCTCCACCCAGGATCAGGCCGCGGCGGCGATGGCCGCGGCCGGTATCCCGACCTTCGCCTGGAAGGGTGAGACCGAAGAAGAGTTCTGGTGGTGTATCGAGCAAACCATCCAGGGGCCCAATGGCTGGACGCCTAACATGATCCTGGATGATGGCGGCGACCTCACCCAGATCATGCATGATAAGTACCCCGACCGGCTCAAGCAGGTGCGCGGTATCTCCGAGGAGACCACCACCGGTGTGCACCGTCTTTATGAAATGGCGAAAAAGGGCGAACTCCTGGTTCCGGCAATCAACGTCAACGACTCGGTGACCAAGTCAAAATTCGACAATCTCTATGGCTGCCGCGAGTCACTCATCGATGGCATTAAGCGCGCCACCGATGTGATGATTGCCGGCAAGATCTGTGTCGTCCTCGGCTACGGCGATGTCGGCAAAGGCTGTGCCCAGGCTTTCCGCGGCATGGGTGCAACCACCTGGGTCACAGAAATCGATCCGATTAACGCGCTGCAGGCGGCAATGGAAGGCTACCGCGTTGTGACCATGGACCAGGCCGCTGCACTCGGTGATATTTTTGTCACCACCACAGGCAACATCGATGTCATTACCCATGCAAACATGCAGGCCATGAAAGACGAGGCCATCGTCTGTAACATCGGCCACTTCGATAACGAAATCGATGTCGCCAGTCTGCGCCAGTACACTTGGGAGAACATCAAGCCACAGGTCGATCACGTGATTTTCCCGGATGGCAAGAAAATCATCCTGCTGGCCGAGGGCCGCCTCGTCAATCTTGGCTGTGCCACTGGTCACCCAAGCTTTGTCATGTCCGCCTCGTTCACCAATCAGGTGATTGCGCAGATTGAGTTGTGGAGCAACCACGAACAGTACGACAATCAGGTGTATGTCCTGCCCAAGCACCTGGACGAGAAGGTCGCACATTTGCACCTGACCAAAATCGGTGCACAGCTCACCACCATGACAAAAGAGCAGGCCGACTACCTTGGGGTCCCCGTTGAAGGGCCATATAAGTCTGATCACTACCGCTACTAGAGGGAAGGCGAGGGACAGCAAGTGCTGTTCCTCTGTCATTTTCCGGAGGAGTCAACGTGGAATCACAGAAAGTTCACCCCCGGCAATTCAGTTTTGAATTCTTCCCGCCCAAAACACCAGAAGGCGCAGAAAAACTGCGTATAACCCGTGACGAACTGGCCAAATTAGGTCCCAAATATGTCTCGGTCACCTTTGGTGCAGGGGGTAGCACGCAGGAAGGAACGGTAGATACAGTTCGCGAAATGTTCGCTGCCGGGCTGGATACCGCCCCCCACCTTTCCTGTATTGGTTCATCCCGGGAAGCCATTTCTGGATTATTAAAGACCTACATCGAAATGGGAATCAAGCGTATCGTCGCATTGCGCGGAGATATGCCATCGGGAATGCGTGAAACCGGTGAGTTTCATTATGCTAATGAACTGGTCGAATTCATTCGCAAGGAAACCGGCGATCACTTCCATATCGAGGTAGCGGCTTACCCTGAATTTCATCCCCAGGCGCCAACAGCAGACGTCGATCTGGATAACTTTGCCCGCAAAGTTGGTGCTGGTGCCAATGCCGCTATCACTCAATACTTCTACAATATTGATGCGTATTTACGGTTCGTCGAGGAAATTGAAAAACGCGGTATCGATATTCCGATCGTTCCCGGCATCATGCCCATTACCAACATCAAACAACTCGCTCGCTTTTCTGCCATGTGTGGCGCTGAGATCCCTCGCTGGCTGATGCTGCGCCTCGAGTCCTATGGTGAAGACATCCGCTCTCTGCGAGCCTTCGGTCTGGATGTTACCTCCGATCTCAGCAGACGTCTGCTTGAGGCGGGAGCCCCTGGCCTGCATTTCTACACGATGAACCAGGTCGAACCCACACGAATCATCTGGACAAATCTTGGTCTCAAGGCCTAAAAAGAATAAAGGCGACAGGGTAATCCTGGCCACGGGTACAGCTTGTACTCCGTGAGAGGACTATCTGCTGATAACAAGATCGCCCGGATCTGCACTGCCTCAAGGTGACCGGATGGGTAATTATCACGTGACGGAGCTATAGATCAGATGCGTGTCCCACGAATATTCCATTCCCAATCCCTGATACCAGCGAGCAAAATTGTTCTTAATCCAAATGCCTCGCGGCACCTGGCGAAGGTCCTCCGCCTTGGCATCGGCGCGCCACTCAGGCTATTCGACGGCCATGGTGGAGAATATCCGTCGAGCATTATCGACATCAACAAGCGCGAGGTCATCGTCACCGTTGGCGAGCGCCAGCTTATTGATGTCGAGTCACCGCTTAAAGTCACCCTGGCACAGGGAATATCCAGAGGTGAACGGATGGATTACACAATACAGAAAGCCGTGGAGCTAGGGGTGCAACGTATCGTCCCGCTAAACACCGAGCGATCGGTAGTGAACCTGAAAGGCGACAGAAAGGAACGAAAACTTGAGCATTGGCTCGGCGTGGTCATCAGTGCATGCGAGCAGTGCGGGCGCAACACACTGCCCGAATTACTTCCAATGCAATCCCTCGATAGTTGGATAAGAGATGAACCGCATGGCCTACGTTTGTTACTGGATCACCGGGCAAGCACCGGTATCAGCGATTTAAAAAAATCTGTCGATTTGACCTTGCTGATTGGCCCGGAGGGTGGACTCTCTGAGAAAGAGCGAGACAACGCGTATGCTGCAGGTTATTGCGGTCTGCGCCTCGGCCCCCGGGTTCTTCGCACTGAAACCGCAGCGCTCACGGCAATGGCAGCCCTGCAGTCGCATTGGGGTGACCTTGTCTGAACCCTCGCATTTAAACTGGCAAGCTGCTACCTCTATGTGAGGAGAGAGAAAAAAATCAAGCCCTTTGAAAATGATTAACCGGAGTAGCTCATTATCTGAAACGTTGATAAGCAGTTTCGGGCTCAAATTTTTCCGTTTTATTGCGCCAATGTGGCAAAGCCGTAGTAGATAGGCAGTAGCGCGCTGACAGAGGTTTTCGCAATGCCACAAGGCATCGATTACTTACTTCAGTAAGGCAAGATAGTGTGCTAACCCCTCAATATCTGCATCACTCAGACGAGCAGTTACCTGTTCCATGCTGGCATTTCTGCGTTTATCCTCGCTATGGTCAGTATTATTATTGGCGACTGCCCTGAAGCGCTTTAATGTTAATTGAACATACTCAACCTGCTGTCCAGCCAAGCGAGAATAGCCTTCTTCACCACGGCCGTCAGCACCATGGCAGCGGAAGCAAACATTGTTATAGATATATTCACCCTTCGCAGCTAATTCAGGATTTGCATTAGCTGGTTTTAACTCCTGTGAGGAAAAATAGACAGCGAGATTTACCTTATCCTGAAAGGTAAAGTCACTGGCCAAAGTTTGCATCACAAAGTTTTTCCTTGAGCCACCAATAAACTTACCGATTTGCTCTATGATGTAAGCGGGATTTTGACCCGCCAAGTTAGGGATATCTGGCTTTTTACTATTGCCATCAACGCCATGGCAATGGCCACACAGAACGGAACGTTCCTCGCCTTTTCGCATTGCCGACTTGAGAGCTTCCTCGTTATGAATATCCTTATCAATCTCGGCCATAATCCTTTCACGCTCAGTCAACTCATTCTCAGCAGCGTTCGCTGCAGAACATATGAAGAATGTCGTTAAAGAACCAACAAACAAAACAGTAAAAAGGCTATTCTTCACGCTTATTAAAACTCCCATCTCGCACAACTAGTCTGCAGATATGCCCAAGCTTTCAAGCATCTCTTCGATTTTATCAAAATTGGGCAGTATCACCCTCTCTCCCTGAAGACGCAGATACGCCTGCACGACGGGCTGCACATCAGCAGACTCGCTGTCCATAGTGAGCATATCATTAGTAACCATGCGTAACTGAGGCATCCCCTCTATTTGTATGCAAAAAAAAGGAATACGGTTACTGCCGTTAAGAGTGTTACAAATGACGTATCGGGTTCCTTCACGGACTATTGACTTCTCCTGCCCCAACAACTTTTCAAAACAAAATACCGGCACGTTCTGCCCACGCCACGATAATATCCCCAATAGCCACTCAGGCATGTGTGACGCAGGCTCACTCTCTCTGAAGTCAAGCACTTCAGCAACCACAGCACTAGGAACGAGTAGTGCCAGATTATTGAGCGGCAAAGTAAAGCTGCGAACCTTCAGTTCTGAAAGCTCCTCATCTGTGATCGTTGTCGATAAATTTTCTGACATAGTTTTATGCCGTAGCCACCCGTATTTAATCTTGTCCGGCGATTAGTGCTTCGATATTGTCTATCAAATCAACTTCCGTATATGGTTTGCCCATATATTTATTCACCCCAATATCTATGGCGCGCTGGCGATGTTTATCACCTGTTCGCGAGGTAATCATGATAATGGGTATGTTTTTAAACCGTTCAGAGTTACGGATATGGGTTGCCAATTCAAAGCCGTCCATTCGTGGCATCTCAATATCCAGCAACATGACATCAGGTATAGTGTCCTCAAGAACGGTCAATGCATCCACTCCATCCTTGGCGGTAACACATTTCATGTTGCGACGCTTGAGTAAACGTTCAGTGACTTTTCGAACCGTAATGGAATCATCAACAACCATAATCGTTGGTTCAACATCCTCCTCAAGCACTGCGACCGAAGGCTGCATCTCAATGACATTACTACTTTTGCTTGCCATGCCACGGCGAATAAGCGAAGGCATATCAATAATGAGCGCGACAGTTCCATCAGCAAGAATAGTTGCACCAGCCAAGTCCTGAAGTGTACTGAGTTGCGGACCTAGCGATTTAACGACAATTTCACGGCTACCAATCAAGCCATCAATAGCGAAAGCAATTCGTTGTTCACCACTCTTAGTCAATAACAAGGCATGATTGGCAGATTCTGCTGTACTCATACCTGCACTGCCACCTAAAAGACTCGTCAGGTGGAGCACATCATACTCTTCCCCAACCCAAGTGAAGACCGGATTTTCTGCACTGAGCAGTGATTCGAGGTCCTGCGCGCCAATGCGCTCAATACCACTAATACCCAGCAATGGTATGGCATAAACATCATCTGCAGCATTGACGAGCAAAGCGCGACTGACTGACAAAGTAAGGGGCAAGCGCACCGTCAGCTGCGTTCCCTTCCCTGGCGTAGAGTCAATGTCCAGGACACCACCAAGCTGCTTAATCTCACTATTGACCACATCCATGCCAACACCACGGCCAGAAATCTGGCTTAGTGACTGCGCAGTTGAAAAACCGGATTCGAGAATAAAGCCCATGATCTCCTTGTCACTGAGCTTTGCTTTCTCATTCATCAACCCACGTTCTACTGCTTTTTTCTTCACTGCGGCGAGATTGATACCGGCACCGTCATCACTTACCCGAACAACAATCTCAGAGCCCTCGCGACAAAGCGCGATAATAATATTCCCGGTCTCAGGCTTACCTGATGACTCACGCACCTGGACGTCCTCAATGCCATGAGCAATGGAATTTCGAAGCATATGTTCAAGCGGCGCCATCATACGCTCAACCACGTTCCGGTCCATTTCGACGTCAGCACCTTTAAAGGAAAGGTTGGTCCGTTTGTTTAGTTCTGAAGAGGTCTGACGTACAATTCTGCGCAGACGTGGTGCATATTCAACAAGTGGGACCATGCGTGTATGCATGAGACTTTCTTGTAGCTCAGTATTTACCCTTGCCTGTTGCAACAACAAAGTTTCAGATTCGCGTGTAAGGCTTAGAAGTATATCTTCGATACTCACAAGGTCGCTCAGGCTTTCGACCATTGAGCGTGACAGCTGCTGCATCTGTGTAAAACGGTCAAATTCCAAGGGGTCAAAGTCTTCATACCCCTTCTTCTGAGCATCTTCCTTACGTGACTCGATTTGTCCTTCTGTTTCAATATCAAACATGCGCACCTGGTCACGCAAGCGAAGCACTGTCTGATCCATTTCATCGATACTCGAGTGGAATGAACCTATCTGCTGTTCAACACGGGAACGATAAATACTCACTTCACCGGCAAAATTAACCAGGTTATCAAGCAAGTCCGCACGCACTCTAACCAGCTCATGCTGAACTCGAGGTGCTCTGCGTCGATTTTCATTGTCTTCTGCAGTTGTATCAGCTGTTTCACGCACCTTGCTGATATCAACAACTTTTTCGCCCTTGCCGAGTTCGGCCGAAGCTATGCTAAGAATCTCGCGAATGTCTGCTACGACAAAAGAGTTATTGTCCAATGGTTCAAGAGTCTTGACCTGGGTCATCATTAATTGAACGCGGTCCAAGACCAACATCATCAGATCGTTGTTTTTTTTTGAAGCTGGAACATACCCATCATTAATCGCCGACAAAAGATTGACAAGTGAATCGGTGAGTTCAACAATTTCATTGATTCCAAAATCTGCGCTTACACGACCGAGTTTAATACCTGAGTGCCTGAGGTTTTCGAACATCTCACGGTCATTGACATCACGCATCCAAGTGGTGAGATTAAACTCAACATCTGATACAGCTTTTTCGAGTGCAGAGAGATCCGGCTCGATCTCCGGCATGCTCACAGAGCGAGTACCCGTATCGGCAGGACCAAAATCAGGATTCAAAACAGCAGCATTCCCAGAAGCATCCTGCTGTCCAACGGGTTCCTCATCGTTAGCAGTGGTATTCCCTCCAGCCGTTACGGAGGTATGACCATTGGAAAGCTCTTCCACCTGCCTAATTAGGTCATTTCCCTCACTAACCGGCTCATGACTTCTAACCTGCTCAAGCATAGTGACAAGACGGTCATGTGACGACTGCAACAAATCCAGCATCGCCGGGGTACGCTCCAGCACCCCATCCACAACTTTATCAACAGTAGACTCAAGACTATGGCTCAAATCCCCAATCGCTGATATACCGGCCATGCGTGCGCCGCCTTTTAGGGTATGAAGCTGTCTCTGCAGCTCTTCTACCAAGGACTTATCTGCAGGGTTATCTACCCATGCCTGAAGTGTCTCCTCACTAGCGTCGAGAATATCTGCGCCTTCTTCAAGAAAGATCTCTAGTAATTCGGGATCATCATCTTCAGTCGAATGTACGAAGACAGGTGATTCATCATCCTGCTGAGGCACCACCGTCTTTTCAGTTGTTAAGTGCGATGCCACCTCGCTGACAGGCTCAATCGCATCCAGTCCTTCTGAAAAGACATCATCCTCAGGAATTGAAATCGTGGTCTCGGCAGCGTTTTGAGAATTATTCACCTCTGCCACCTCGATCGTTTCAACCGATGGCATGGGTTGAGCTTGTACTTCCTCTACATTCTCCTCCTGCTGTGCCAAACCTGCTTCGGGCTGCGCATGAGCAATATGCTCAAGGTGCTGCACCTTTTCATATATGCTGTTCGCGAGTGCCAATGCAACTCCGCTGCTCGGTCCAGACCCTCCGCCAGTATTGGACAGACAATCCAACATGGA
Organism: Thiohalomonadaceae bacterium; assembly: GCA_041563315.1. GTDB lineage: Bacteria > Pseudomonadota > Gammaproteobacteria > Thiohalomonadales > Thiohalomonadaceae > JBFEYJ01. The sequence goes on along the minus strand of JBFFNE010000002.1, from coordinate 44,083 downwards.
GCGAATGTACTTCACACATTCAGCAAGCGCTGTGACCCCATCGGCATCAACTGTTTCATTGGATGCTTGTATCGTCTTTGCATATTTTTCGAGTTTTACGCAAACATCGGCAACGCCAGAAATTCCAGCCATTCGTGAACTTCCCTGCAGGGTATGCAGAGCTCGAATCACTGGCTCAGTAACCCTTCGGCTACCACCTTCATTGATTTTGCTAATAAATGCTTCAAGCTCATCCAGATGTCCGTCGGCTTCTTTCGAGTAAATCTCGAGAAGGACAGGGTCGAGCTCAGGCAGTTCATTCTGCTCAGCCGCAGGCGTAGCCACCCGATCGGGTTCGGCAGGCTTGCTGTAAGATGACGTTGCTGCGGTTAGAGATCTTTTCTGTTGAGCGACCTCATTCGCCATCTCTTGCAGCATCGCAATGTCACTTTGCGGCTGTACACCTGACTTGAGTTGCTCAATCAGTTCTGGCAGAACATCGATACCCCGCTCGATGATATCGAGCATGGCAGCATTATGATTAACCGTTCCCTCAAGGACACGGTTAAGCATGTTTTCATATGCCCAGGCGAATTCACCAAGATCGGCGGCACCCACAAGTCGGCCACTACCTTTAAGTGTATGAAAACTCCGCCTCAAATCCTTAAGCACATCAATCGCGGCAGGGTTGTCTCTCCAACTTGGAAATAAGGTCTGAAGGTTTTGTAGCTCTTCTTCCGCCTCTTCAATGAAAATCTCAAGAATTTCATCATCAACGACATCCGATTGATTGTCGGTGGTTTCTGCAGGCTGTGAAGCAACTGATGTTATTTCATTATCGAAAGCAGGGTTACCGGGTATTCCTGGTAAGTTGTCAGCTGGGTTAATGGCTGATTGGGTAGAGAGTTCAACTGTCTCAACCTTCTCAGTGTCTTCTATAGGGACAGCGTCCGAACCATTCGGTCTCTGCTTTTCAGCATCATTTATGGAGACTGGTTCATCTAGCGCCGCCTCAAGCGCAGGTGGCTCATGCACTTCAATCCCAGCAGTATCCTCGACAGCCACCTCACCTGTAGCGACCACTGCACTCACACTACCCGCAGCATAGCCGAGGCTTGCCACAGCACCCTCGGCGACCTCAAGCACGGAGCCTGGATGTACACGACTCTGCACAAAGGCTTCAAGGTAGTATTCGACACTCATCACCGCATCAGCCAGAGCATCAAGCTTATCTGTTTCCGGAAGCGCCTTGGCGTCAATCAACTCAGACTGGATAAATGCCCGGCACGCGACTAGTACCTGAGCGACACGCTTGTAGGATAGTAGTGTCAAACTGCCGATAATCATGTGCAGTAATGAAGGGAGGTTATCCAGGATAGGTTTATCTTCGGGATTCTCGATGTAGTTGTTAATCGCCTCCCGAACACGGATCAGGTCATCCTTGGCTTCTTTCATTACCTGACGTGTCACGCGCAAATGTTCTGCCGCGGCTGCAGACGAATTGTCAGCATCAACAACCTGCTCTTCACTGGCGTCTGCCTTGACTACGGGTGCTTCGTTGCCCCAGTCACGGAGTGCCGACTCGACCGCGATGATGGCGCCGGCAATTCCCATCAGGGTTTCATCGTTGATAGCTAACGTGCCATCGAGAATCTGGCGAATAATCTCAACCTGCTCCCGCAGGCTTTCTCGCAACGAGTCTTCCTGCAGCAGGCTGAGCGTCTCTGCCATTCTCTCAAGACTCTCAGCCATTGGACGCAAGGATTCAAGGCTGTTGCGATCACTGCGAACAAACACATCGAAGGTATCCTTGACACTGGATAGCTCTTCCATGATATCCGCAGAAACTGTTTGCTTGAGCTCTGCATTAATACCGCCCAGCCCACCTGACTCTTGCGGCAAATAGCGCTCAATATCAAAAGCCTGAACGACATCGGTGGCTATCTTGCCAGAAGGCGCCGCACGACCTATCAGATAAAGCATCTGAACAAGGACAACTGAAACGACCTCGTCATCTAAAGCCGGCTCACCTTTTGCTGCAACAGCCTTTATCTGCTGCTCAAGCTTGCCAAGTAGCGGCTTGCTTTGAGTAGAAACACCAATACTCTCATCACGAAGGCATTCGGCAAAGCCGCCAGCAACCCATAGCAGCCGACGCCAGTGATCGCCCTCTGCGACATTCAGCAGTTTCTCGATTACTGTAGCAAGTATCTTAAGGCTTTCCTGAACATCTATACCCTTAAGGATCTTAACCAGCGCAGACATGTAAAAACGGTGCAGTTTCTTGGCTGCCTCAGCACTATCTATACCCGCTGGTGGTTTTGATTTTCTGGGAGGGGGGGGAATTGAAAGGTTTGGGCGGAAAAAAGCTGCGCTATCAAGCAACTTTTCACCATGCTGTTGACGCATTGCATTTAGCACAGGGACCAGTCCTTGCGGATTATCCCGTTGACCATCAAGCAGACTCTCAAGGTAATCAGGCAACTGCAGGATTGCCCGCATCAATAACTCGTATGCCTGCTCCCTGTCCTCAACCTGCCCTTTTTGTATTGCAGAAGCGAATTGCTCCATTTCTCCGGCGAACATTGCCGCACCACCGAGTTCCACCATCTGTAGAGTACCGGAAACCTGGTGGATAAGGGTAATGCATAAATCCAGCGCAACTTCATCTTCAGGCTCATCAACGTAACGCTCAAGCGCAACCCGCGCCTGCTTTAGCGTCTCGTCAATCTCGCCCTTGACCCAAGCCAAAGTGCTGATATCAAACTGTTCAGCCATCATAGAGCCGTATCCTTAATCCTACACCTTCTGATAAGCCAGAGAGCCCTTAAACTACACACATGCAACCAACGTTGCCTTGGCATACTAGGTTCTGAGCCCGAAGCCACCATATGCTTCAGCAAGCAAGGTCAGATAATTTGTACAGAACCCACAGTTATCACTTAATTAACCAGGTAGCTTAAAGCCGGATACTGAGTGTTTCAGCTCACTGGCCAGCTCGGCAAGATTACCGATTGAGGATGCTGTTTGATTTGTACCCTCGGAAGTCTGTGTAGTGATTTCCTGGATAACGTTCATGGTGTCTGAGATATTTGAAGCTGCCATTGCCTGCTGACTGGTAGCATTCGAGATGCTCTGGACCAGATCAGCAAGACTTGCTGACACCGTTTCGATTTCACCAAGGGCCGCACCGGCGTCTTCTGCAAGTTTCGCACCCGCAACTACCCCTGAGGTACTATGTTCCATAGAGATAACGGCTTCATTGGTATCGGTCTGGATGGTTTTTACCAGTGCCTCAATCTGCTTAGTTGCATCGGATGAACGTTCTGCAAGCCGGGTAACTTCGTCCGCCACAACCGCGAAGCCACGACCCGCTTCACCGGCCATCGCCGCCTGGATCGCCGCGTTCAACGCGAGGATGTTTGTCTGTTCGGCGATGTCGTTAATCAATTCAACGATATCACCGATTTCCTGTGAGCTCTCACCCAGTCGTTTGATTCGCTTGGATGTTTCCTGAATCTGCTCACGGATGACACCCATACCATCAATCGTCTTCTGTACCGCCTCCGCACCTTTCTTCGCAATGGCTACCGAGCGCTGGGATTCTTCCGCCAGCTGATCGGCGTTCTTCGACACACTGTCGATGGAAAGAGCCATGTCATTTACAGCATTACTGGCTGTGGCTATCTGTTGTGCCTGATGACTACTGGCTTCAGCAAGGTGCACAGCAGTGGCCTGTGTTCTCTCTGCTGCTGTGGTTACTTGTGAGGCGGTATCGTTAATTGCAGTAACAAGACTGCGCAATGCGTCGATTGTAAAGTTCATAGAGTCTGCAATGGCGCCCGTAATATCCTCTGTTACAGTGGCATTCACTGTAAGGTCACCATCCGCAAGGTCCCCCATTTCGTCGAGCAATCTCATGATGGCCTGCTGGCTTCGACGACTCTGCTCTTCTGTTACATGCCGTTGCGCCTCGGCCGCCGATAGACGACGCTCACCGTCTTTTCTCAAACGCGAACCGAGCAGCAAGAGAAGCACAACGGAGAAACTCGCAAACGCATTACCCATACCATAACTGAGCATACGGGAATCAATTTCAGCCTGATAACTTGTTTCCAGCTTGGCTATACTCTCCAAAAGCTGGTCTGAATCGTTCAGCACGTTCTGAACTGCTTCCGATACCTGGAACATTTCAGGGCTTCGCTCGAGAATGCCGCTAACCTGTTGCCCCAGCATGCCGAACAGATCACTGACATTTTCCAGTTTCTCTATGACCTCACTATCGCGCACTTCCTTGATATTGAGAGCCCTGTCCCCCTCAAGGAATCCATTCACCACACGACCATACAGTGCAGCGTCACGACCAAAACGATCCGCAGCGGTTACAGCTCCCTCGCCACCTTCCAGTACCCTGTTTACGTTGTTGATAATGCGCTGACTGAGCATCAACTGCCGACTGGCAATATATACCTGGTCTGCGGCAGCCCCTTTTACAGCCATTAAGGTGGCGACCTCATCGGTCATGGCAAGCAGTTGAGCGGAATTTTCATTGATCATCTTAACGATTTCACGCAGCGCGATAATAACGCCGCGCGCCTGAATAATCACATTGGTGTCGCGTTCATAGCGATTCCAGTTCTTCACTACCTCACTAAGGTTTTCGGCGACTGCCTCGTTAGTTGATGGTGGCATGCCGCTATCCGGATCACCCGCACGAAGCAACTGTAAATTATGTGCAAATTCATCACGATGCTTTTTCAGCTGGTCGAATGTTGCCGGTAAACCTTTGTTTGCCTGACCACCAAACTTCGAAATTCGCTGGGAGAGCACACTCTGCTCACCGAGCAGACCCAAGTACTCTTTGTCAGAGGCATCCTGTATTGCCGTCATGGTATAGACCACGAAGGTAGCAAGCATACTTGCTAGCAGGAGGACAATGAGAAGCACCATACCCTTGTTGCTTTCTGATTCTGGTGAGCCCGCTTTCGCGCCATCCTTGTTCTTTATGCGCAGCTTCGATATCAACGGTAACTTCATTTTCTCGGCTCCTACCTCTTTTCCCTAATGCTAGAATTTTTCGCTTGGATTAAAATCAATGGTTACTGACCGTTACATGGCCGCCTATCAGGCTGCGACTTGCTCGAACTCTGGCGTTTCCACCAGTTTATGGATATCAAATACCACCCAGCAAAAACCACTCTGGCGGTAACTCCCATTCAGAAACTTATGATAGGAGGCGTCAGCCGCTGAAACGTCTTTACTAAATTCATCAGTGATGAAATGGCGCATACCCAGCACTTCATCGACGACGAGACCGGCAGTGATCCCCTTGTGCTGTATAACAAGAATCCGGCTACGCTTTGTCATTTTCGATGGTTTACCCGATAAAAACCCCTTCAGATCAAGGATCGGCAGGAGATTCCCTCGTACATTGGAAACCCCTTTTACCCACTCCTTCGCCCCAGGTATGCGGGTAATGGTCACATGCGTCAGTATTTCTCTGACCTGTTCCAGCGGAGCAGCCATTGGCGTCGACCCCATGCTAAAACCAACCCCGTCCCAAGTACGTTTTACCTCTAGCTGCTGCGGCAGGCTATGCGCATGCTGATGACCCAGCTGGGCCATCTGATGGAGCAGTAATATAGGGGGCTGATTGCCTTTTGCCATAACCGCTATAACTCTTAACCGCCGAGAAGAGCACTGACCTTTTCAACAAGCATCGCCTCTTCTACCGGCTTCGTCAGATAATCTTTCGCACCCTGACGTAACCCCCAGACGCGGTCAGTCTCCTGGTCCTTGGTGGTGACGATAATGATGGGAATTCCAGCGGTATCGTCATCCTTGCTTAACTGACGTGTTGCCTGGAACCCATTCATACCCGGCATAACCACATCCATCAGGATCAAATCGGGCTTTTCTGCCTTGGCCTTGGCAATGCCGGCCTCACCGTTCTCAGCGGTAGTAACGCTATGCCCCATCTTTGCCAACAGTGTAGATAGAACATGGATTTCAGTCGGTGAGTCATCCACAATCAAGATTTGCGCCATTGTTGTTCTCCTGCAAGTATTTCGATATGTATTGTTTCATGCGGATCACTCCGCCTTTTTGTCCTGTTCAGGATGCGTTTTTCAGCACGTGATCCTGTATAGCACCCAGCAACTCTTCTTTGGTAAACGGCTTGGTAAGATACTGTTCCGATCCCACAATACGACCACGAGCACGATCAAACAGCCCATCCTTGCTCGATAACATGATTACCGGGGTGGTTTTAAATTTCTGATTATGCTTGATAAGAGCACAGGTCTGGTAGCCATCCAACCTCGGCATCATGATGTCAACGAATATAATGTTTGGATTATGGTCTGCAATCTTGGAAAGGGCCTCGAAACCGTCATTGGCGGTAATCACCTCGCACCCTTCTTTTTTCAGCAGAGTTTCCGCTGTACGGCGGATCGTCTTGCTATCATCAATCACCATGACCTTGAGGCCCTGCAACCCTGTTGGCGCCGCTTCGGTAGTCACGCATCCCCCGACTTGTCTGCTCTAATCCAGTGAAGAATTCATCGTCTTGTAAGACAACAAAGCTTAATTAACGTTAATCATTAACATATTCTTTAACTTCAATCCATAACTTCGTGCTATTACACGCAGAATCATGATAACTCGCAACCGGCGCAACAATACCAGAAATATGGGCGCCGGCGCTATCACGAACAGGCCTCCCACAAGCCGCGCCATGCCGCAAGAGGCACATTTCTGCTAAAGTAGGGTGCATTGCTATTCAGAATGAGCCGCTACGCTGTTAGATAGCCACTCCTTAAATGGGGTAAAACCATGCCTAAAATGAGGTAAGACCATGCCCATTGCACTTGGCGTCGTCATGGACTCCATTGACTCAATCAAATACCACAAAGACAGCACCCTGGCCATGTTGCTCGCTGCCCAATCTCGAGGCTGGGATCTTTACTACATGGAAATGGGCGATTTGCTGCTGGCTGATGACATGGCCCAGGCCTGGATGCGCCCAATTGAAGTATTTGCCGATGCCAGTCACTGGTATGAGGCAGACGAAAGTAGCCTGCGCCCGCTGCATCAGCTCGATGTAATCCTGATGCGCAAAGACCCTCCATTCAACATGGAATACATCTACGCCACCTACCTGCTAGAGCTTGCAGAACAACGCGGCACACTGGTTGTCAATCGGCCGCAAAGTCTACGCGATGCTAACGAGAAGGTCTTCACCTCTCATTTCCCCCAGTGCACCCCTCCTACACTGATTACCCGCCGCGCTGCGCAAATTCGCAACTTTATTGAACAACACAGCGAAATCATCATCAAACCCCTGGAAGGCATGGGAGGAGCATCAATCTTCAAGCTCTGTGCCGGCGACCCCAATACCAGCGTGATCATCGAAACCCTTACCGAGCACGGCACCCGATATGCCATGGTGCAACGCTTTATTCCCGAGATCAGCGCTGGTGACAAGCGTATTCTCCTTGTGGATGGCGAACCGATACCCTACGCTCTTGCACGCATCCCAGCCAAGGGCGAACTACGGGGTAATCTGGCCGCCGGCGGGCAAGGTGTCGGGGTGCCACTTAGTGAACGTGATTACTGGATTTGCAAGCAAGTTGCACCGATCTTGAAAGAAAAAGGACTCATCTTCGTTGGTCTTGATGTTATTGGCGACTATCTTACTGAGATCAATGTTACGAGTCCCACTTGCATACGAGAACTGGACGCCCAATACGGGTTGGACATCGGTGGCCAGCTTATGGAAGCCATCGCCCGCCGTCTGTCGGCCTGAGTCAGCGGCCGCTCTCCCCATCGGGTGCTTATCGTCCCGAGCGCATCCGGGTATAATGCTTTTGAGCTCAATTGTGAAGAGATAATATCTGTCTGTGTCGACCCCCTCCCTCAAGCCTGTTGTCTCACCCGCTGATCGCCTCGGGCTAACCCTGTTCCTCGCCGGCGCCTTCCATGCGCTGGTCATTCTTGGCGTCAGCTTTGACATAGACAGGCTTCTTCCCAGGGACCTTCCCCTCACCATGGAGATCACACTGGTCCACAGCAAAAGCGAAGAAGCACCGGATCAGGCCGATTATCTCGCCCAGGCCAACCAGAAAGGGGGCGGTAATGTTAGCGAAAAGATGCGCCCATCCAGCCCTGTGGCTAACCCTATCCCCACCGAAGAACACGGTGACGCGCAACAGAGCCTGCCGATGATGGCGCCACCACCACTGCCCGTAACCGAACAAGTCGAACTGATGACGACAGAATTTGACAGCCCCCATCAGGTGAGTCAGGCCGAACACCCCGCGCAGCCACCGCTACCGGATGCCCCCAGTGCCGCCGAACTGATGTCACGCAGTCGCGAGATCGCGCGCCTCAGTGCCGAGATTAGGCTAAAGCAACAGACCTACGCACAGATGCCTCGTGAAAAATATATTTCCGCCAATACCCGGGAGTCGCATTACGCTGCCTACCAGGACGCTTGGCGCCAAAAGGTGGAGCGAATAGGCAATCTCAATTACCCCGATCAGGCCAAACGTCAGAAACTCAGCGGCAGCCTGCTGCTGGATGTCGCCATCAACCCCGATGGCAGTATCAACAACATCACTGTTGAACGCTCATCCGGGCATAAGGTCCTCGATGACGGTGCTATTCGCATCGTCAAAATGGCCGCCCCCTTCTCCCCCCTTCCCGGAGAGATCCGCAAAGAGGTGGATGTATTACACATAACCCGTGTCTGGCAGTTCCATGCCAACAATTCCCTGCATACAGGCAATTGAACCTTGCCCCACGCACAGCATCACCCGATACTTCCCCTATGACCCTCTCAACCTCACTTCGCAACCATTTTCTCATCGCTATGCCGACATTGGACGACCCCAATTTCAGTCATACCGTAATGTATATTTGCGAGCACAACGAGGAGGGTGCCATGGGTGTGATCATTAACCGGCTGATGGCGATCTCCCTCGCCGATGTTCTGCAGCAGATGACGATTGAGCCCAGCCGCAATCTCGATACTTCGGTCGCGGTCCATGAAGGCGGACCGGTTCATCCCGAGCAGGGTTTTGTCATCCACAGTCCACTCGGAGCCTGGCAGTCCAGCCTGAGTCTCAGTCCAGAAATCGCTCTGAGCACATCACGGGACGTCCTGAGTGCCATCGCCCATGGAGAGGGCCCCACACACTACCTTATCGCCCTCGGCTATGCCGGTTGGGGACCAGGGCAACTGGAGCAGGAGATTGCACAAAATACCTGGCTGAGTGGCCCTGTTAGTCTGGAGATTTTGTTTGATCTACCGCTGGAAAAGCGCTGGGCCGCCGCGGCCGAGCTGCTCGGGATCGACCTTAATCTCATCTCCAGTGAGTTCGGCCACGCATGAGCCCCAGGGTTCTCCTCGGCTTTGACTTTGGCAGCAAACGCATTGGCGTGGCCATTGGCCAGGAGTTGACTGGCAGCGCCCGCGCCCTAGTGACACTCAACAACCGTAACGGTGCTCCTGACTGGGAGGCAATCAGCCGACTGATCACTGAATGGCAGCCCGCCGCCCTGGTGGTCGGCCTGCCACTCAACCTCGACGGTACAGACCACGAGGTCACCCGTCTTGCACGCCGTTTTGGTAATCGGCTGAGGGGCAGGTACAATCTTCCCGTCTACACCATGGATGAACGTCTCAGCTCTGTCGAAGCGGAGGCCCAGCTGGCAGCGCAGGGGCGCTACGAAAAAGCGGATGTAGACAAGGTAGCCGCACAGCTGATCTTGCAGGGCTGGCTGGAACAACACTCACCGGACAGATCATCATGAAGGCAAACACACTACCAGAGGTCAGCTTCCTGCTCGAACAGATGTCGGCACAGCTGGCCAGCACCCTGCAAGCGCGCGGACTCAGCGATGTCTGCATGATCGGTATCCACACCGGCGGCGTCTGGGTTGCCAGGGAACTGCACCGGCGCCTGGCTATCAGCGAGGCGCTAGGCACCCTCGACATCAGTTTCTATCGTGATGATTTTTCCCGCGCCGGGATGCACCCCCAGGTCAAGCCCTCCAACCTGCCATTCACCATTGAAGATAAGGCGATTATCCTGGTAGACGATGTGTTGCAGTCAGGGCGTACGGTGCGCGCCGCACTGAACGAAATCTTCGACTACGGTCGTCCCGCCAGTGTGCTGCTTGCAGTACTGGTCGAACGCAGCGGACGCGAACTCCCCATCCAGGCGGATGTCTACGGCATGCGTCTCGACCTTGGCCCTGATGAACAGATCAAACTCAACGGACCTGAACCTCTCAGCCTGAGCCTGCAAACCCGCAATGACTAACAATAACCTGCAACTGGATACCCATGGCAAGCTACGCCACCTCCTCACCATAGAGGGGCTTAAAAAACAGCACTTGACCGAAATTCTCGACCTGGCTGAGTCCTTCGCCACCGTAGGTGGTCAGAGCGTGAAAAAGGTACCGCTGCTGCGTGGCAAAACCATCATCAACCTGTTCTTTGAAACCAGCACACGCACCCGAACCACATTTGAACTGGCCGCCAACCGGTTGTCGGCCGACGTGCAGAGTATCAACATCGCCACCTCAGCTACCAGCAAGGGCGAGAGTCTGCTCGATATGCTGCACAATCTCGAGGCAATGCACTGTGATTTGTTCGTGGTACGCCATGCCGAGAGTGGCGCAGCCAATTTTATCGCCAAACATGTGGCTCCTCACGTTAGTGTGATCAATGCCGGTGACGGGCGCCATGCCCACCCCACTCAGGCATTGCTGGATATGTTCACTATCCGCCGTCACAAGCAGGAATTCCAGCACCTCAAAGTCGCGATTGTCGGCGACATCCTGCACTCACGGGTGGCCCGCTCACAAATCCACGCCCTCAACACCCTTGGCGTCGGCGAACTACGGGGAATCGGGCCCAAGACCTTAATCCCGAAAGCCGTCGCCAATATGGGCGTGCATATTTTTCACGACATGCAACAGGGGCTGGAAGATGTTGATGTGGTGATCATGCTGCGACTGCAAAAAGAGCGGATGCAGGGAGCCCTGCTACCGAGTGAGGGAGAATACTTCCAGCGCTATGGACTAACCGAGGAAAAACTAGCCGTTGCCAAGCCTGACGCCATTGTCATGCATCCCGGCCCCATCAACCGTGGTGTTGAAATCGCCTCAAGCGTGGCAGACGGACCGCAGTCGGTAATCCTGGAGCAGGTCAGCAACGGTCTGGCTATTCGAATGGCGGTAATGAGCATGGTGCTCGGGCGTCAGCCCGGTACCGAGAGCGGCGGGGAGGAGCAGTAATCATGGGAACAGTCATCCGCGGCGGACGCATCATTGACCCCGCCAACGGGCTCGATGCCATCTGCGATCTTTACATACACCAAGGGCGTATTGCCTCCATTGGCGAGGCGCCTCTCGATTTTACAGCAGAGCAGCAAATCGATGCCCGCGGGAAATGGATCCTGCCGGGCCTGGTGGATCTGCAAGCTCGCCTGCGCGAACCCGGGCAAAAACACAAGGGCACCATTGCCAGCGAGACCGCTGCTGCTGCTGCCGCCGGTATAACGACCCTGTGCTGCCCACCGGACACCAATCCGGTTATCGACAACCCCGCCGTTGCCGCACAAATTGCCCACCGGGCAGAGGCCTCGGGCAAGGCTCGCGTACTGCCCATTGGTGCGCTGACACAAGGCCTGGGGGGGGAGCATCTGGCATCGATGCAGGCACTGCATACCGCAGGCTGCCGGGTCATGGGCAACGCCCACCGCCCCATCACCAGCACACTGGTACACCGTCGCGCGCTGGAGTATGCCGCTACCCTCGGATTGACCGTTTTCGTCAACGCCGAGGACCCCTGGCTTGCCGCCGATGGCTGTGTTCACGAAGGAGAACTGAGCACCCGACTTGGCCTCGCCGGCATCCCCGAATGCGCCGAAGTGATCGCACTCAGTCGTGATCTGATTTTGATCGAACAAGCGGGGGTACGTGCCCATTTCAGCCAGTTATCCAGTGCCCGATCCATCGCCTTGATCGCTGAGGCAAAAGGCAGAGGACTGAATGTCAGTGCGGACGTAAGCGCCCACCAACTCTATCTTACGGACCTAGATATCGGCGATTTCAACAGCCTCTGCCATGTCCGACCGCCGCTACGAAGCCAGCGCGATCGCGATAGCCTGCGTGAAGCCGTGGCCGAGGGCATAATCAGTGCCGTCTGCTCCGATCACCAACCCCATGACCGCGACGCCAAACTCGCCCCCTTCGCCGCCACTGAACCAGGAATCAGCGCGCTGGAAACCCTGCTTCCCCTGACGCTGCGTCTGGTCGAAGAGGGTGTGATCAGCCTGAGTGACGCGATCTCCCGTATCACTTGGGGGCCGGCGCAGATCCTCGGAATCGAGGCGGGTACGCTGAGTCCCGGAGCACTCGCCGATATCTGTATCGTCGACCCTGAACACCGCTGGGAGGTAACGGAACACAACCTGGTCTCCACAGGAAAGAACACCCCTTTCCTGGGATGGGAGATGCAAGGGCGGGTCAGCCATACCCTGCTCGAGGGCCGGCAAGTATATCCGTTCTAGCGGTTAGCCGGACACCACAGGATATCGACAACCATGATGACCAAGAACACAGAGCAAAATCGATGAATAAGCACCAACGTGAAACGATCTTCATTGAAAATGCAGAGATTCTGCAGCATGAGTCCCATGCGGGCGAACAATATGTGCTGCGTCTCCATGCACCAGAGATAGCCGCTCGGGCCCAACCCGGCAGCTTTGCCCACCTGCAGGTGAATCCCAACCGTCCGTTGCGGCGCCCTATCTCCATCATGCGCACCGATCCCCGGAGTGGCAGCGTGGAGTTCCTCTACAAGGTTTTTGGTGAGGGCACGGCTTTGCTGGCACAACGCAAGGTTGGAGAGAAACTTAATGTCCTCGGTCCCATCGGCAACCCCTTCGTCCCCCATCTGGAACGTTCACGCCCTTTGCTGATCGGCGGTGGGGTGGGTATACCGCCAATGATCTTTCTGGCTGATCACCTGCGTGCCATCCAAGGTGCCTACAGCCCCTTCGTCATCATGGGCTCCGAGGTTCCCTTCCCATTCCAGAGCCGTCCCTCGCAAATCCTGGTTCCCGGCATCGCCGCCGATGTGATTGCGGCCATGCCGTTGCTTGAGGACTGGGGAGTCGCCTCACGTCTGGCAAGCAAACAGGGATACACGGGTTGTTTTGACGGCTACGTCACCGATCTGGCGCGACAGTGGCTTAACGCACTAAGTGAGGAGCAACGCCAGCAGATAGAAGTCTTTAGCTGTGGTCCACATCCGATGCTGGAGGCGGTGGCAAAACTGGCCGCCGAGTATCATCTCCCCTGCCAGGTCTCGATGGAAGAATTCATGGCCTGCGGCGTCGGCGGGTGCGCCGGTTGCGTGGTGGAGGTACAAACCGAAAACGGACCGGCAATGAAGCGGGTCTGCGTCGACGGGCCGGTGTTCGACGCCCGTACCGTTTTCGCCTGAAAACCGATTCGAGAGGCGAGGGTAAAGCGTCTTGCCCCTCGCCCCTCGTATCTGCCTTTAACGCATCATTCCCCGATCATCCCCGCCATCAATAGTGAGCCCATCGAGGCTGGAGCCCAACTCCTTGGCGCCGTCCTGCTCGGCCAGCTTAATCATGAGGCGAACCTCGTTCGGGGAGTCGGAATTTCTTAATGCCTCTTCCTCGGTGATAAAACCGTCGCGGAACAGCTCGTAGAGGGCCTGGTCGAAGGTCTTCATTCCCTGTTCGCCTGATTTTTTCATCAGATCCTTCATCTCATGCACCTCGCCCTTGAGGATCAGATCGGACATTAGTGGTGTATTAATCAGGATCTCGATGGCGGCACGTCTCCCCTGGCCATCGACGGTAGGGATGAGGCGCTGGCTAACGATCGCTTTCATGTTGAGAGAGAGATCCATCAACAACTGTGGGCGTCGCTCTTCTGGGAAGAAGTTGATAATACGGTCCATGGCCTGGTTGGCATTGTTAGCGTGCAGTGTGGCCAGACAAAGGTGCCCGGTTTCAGCAAAGGCGATGGCGTGGTCCATGGTCTCGGGATGGCGGATCTCACCGATCAGAATGACATCCGGCGCCTGACGCAGGGTGTTGACCAGCGCATCATCAAAGGTGCGGGTGTCGATACCCACCTCGCGCTGGGTCACGATACACCCCTTGTGCTGATGCACATACTCAATGGGATCCTCAATGGTAATGATATGGCCCTGGGTATTGGTATTGCGATAATCCACCATCGAGGCCAGAGAGGTGGACTTACCGGTACCGGTACCACCAACAAAAAGGATGATACCGCGCTTGGTCAGCGCCAGTTCCTTCAGCGTCTCTGGCAGCTTGAGATCCTCGAAGGTCGGGATCGTGGTCTCGATCTTACGCAGCACCATGCCCACTTGGTTACGCTGCTGGAAGACATTGACACGAAAGCGTCCTATCCCGGGACGAGCCAGGGCGAAGTTGCACTCATGGCTGTCCTCGAACTCTTCGGTCTGACCCTTGTTCATGATGCTAAAGACAATCTGCCGAGCCTGATCGGGTGTCAAACTTCCCTTGGAGACAGGCATGATTTTGCCATTAATCTTCATGCTGGGCGGCACACCAGCCGTAATAAACAGGTCCGAGCCGTTCTTGTGGACCATTAGTTTAAGCAGGGAATCAAATTCCATCCTTTACCTCATCCGCTGTGCGCGCTATCTCAAAAGGGGCATGCATCTTACAGGAAAATATCTTTATTAGACGCCTTGGAGCGGGCCTCTTGTTTACTGACCACGCCTTTCTCCACCAATGTCTTGAGATTTTGATCGAGGGTTTGCATCCCGTACTGCTGCCCGGTTTGGATAGCCGAGTACATCTGCGCGATCTTGTTTTCACGAATGAGGTTACGGATAGCAGGCATGCCGATCATGATCTCGTGCGCCGCTACGCGGCCACCGCCATTTTTCTTCAACAGGGTCTGCGAGATAACCGCGCGCAGGGACTCTGACAACATGGAACGTACCATGTCCTTCTCCGCAGCGGGGAACACGTCGACAATACGGTCAATGGTCTTGGCCGCAGAACTGGTGTGCAGGGTACCGAAGACCATATGGCCGGTTTCCGCCGCCTCCAGTGCCAGACGGATGGTCTCGAGATCGCGCATCTCGCCGACGAGGATGATATCCGGGTCTTCACGTAGCGCCGAGCGTAGCGCCTCGTTAAAGCCCAGGGAGTCACGATGCATCTCACGCTGGTTGATCAGGCACTTTTTCGATTCGTGCACGAATTCGATCGGATCCTCGAGCGTCAGGATATGCCCCTGGTGGTTTTCATTGATGTAATTGATCATCGCAGCGAGGGTGGTGGATTTACCCGAACCGGTCGGTCCGGTGACCAGCGCCAGGCCGCGTGGATTGTCGGAGATCTGCTTGAAGATCGGCGGACAGTTGAGTTCCTCTAGACTGAGGATCTTGGAAGGGATGGTACGCAGTACCGCACCCGCCCCTCGGTTGTGGTTGAAGGCATTGACACGGAAACGGGCCAGCCCCTTGATCTCAAAGGAAAAATCCGTTTCAAGATACTCTTCGTAATCCTTGCGCTGCTTATCGTTCATGATGTCATAGACAAGACGGTGAACTTCCGAATGCTCCATTGGCGGCACATTGATGCGCCGCACCTCACCATCGACGCGGATCATCGGCGGCAGGCCGGCCGAGAGATGGAGGTCGGAGGCACCGTTTTTTACTCCGAAGGCAAGCAATTCCGTGATATCCATTACAATGACCTCAACACAAAGTTTCTATAGGTTTACTGTTATCGGTATTCGGTGAAGCACACTACCCCCGACTGAACCGGTCCGCAAATGCCTGGCGTAACTTACTGAAATTCCACACAACAGGCCGGTGCCGATACCACGGGATGCTTCTTTGAATTTTTAAATGTGTCCTAAAGTATACTGTTAGGCTATGACAGACAACTCACATCCATTACAACGGCGACTGAACACCGTGATTGGGCGCATAGATGCCGCCATTGCCCGGTTTTCACGAGAACCCGACTCCGTCACCCTGCTCGCAGTGAGCAAAACCCGCAGCGCAGATGAACTGCGCACAATCGCTGCAGAGGGTATAAGCCGCTTCGGCGAGAACTATCTGCAGGAGGCCCTGAACAAGATGGCCGAGCTTGCCGATTTATCACTGGAGTGGCACTTCATTGGTCCGATCCAGTCGAATAAAACGCGTAGCATCGCTGAACACTTCAACTGGGTCCACAGCGTGGACCGATTAAAAATCGCCCAGCGCTTGAGCGAGCAACGACCGGCGACCATGCCGCCACTCAATATCTGCCTGCAGGTCAACATCAGCGAGGAAACCAGCAAGTCCGGTGTCTCCCTCAACAAACTACCCGAACTGGCCAGAGAGGTCGCCTGCCTGCCGCGTCTACGGCTGCGTGGCCTGATGGCGGTCCCTGAGCCAGCGGAGACTTTTGAGGCACAATGCAGGCCCTTTCGTTCCTTGCGCCTTGCCATGGAACGTCTCAATACCGAGGGCATGGCACTCGATACCCTTTCCATGGGGATGTCCGACGACCTTGAGGCCGCCATCGCCGAAGGGGCAACGATGCTACGTATCGGTAGCGCCCTGTTCGGTCCACGCCCGCCCAAACCCGATGCTTAGATTCCTGAATACATCCCGGCTCATCACTCGGGCGCAACGGCTCGAAAATACCACACAGACCGCCACGGCTGTCGTTACCCCCTAATTAAGCTGATTTGGTGACTTGCATTCTGTTAGCTCAACCACAAAAATGGGACTCTCTCCGCCACCTCTAACCACAGCAGACGATGATGATGATGAAAAAACACACTATCGGCTTTATCGGCGGTGGCAACATGGCCACCAGTCTCATCGGCGGCCTGATCAGCGACGGCTGCCCGGCTGGCAATATCTGGGTAGCAGAACCAGATGCCGTGCGCCGCGAAACGCTGGGCAACCGCTATGGCGTCAACACCACCGCCGATAACCGCGAGCTAGTCGCCGCAGTCGACGTCGTGGTACTGGCGGTCAAACCTCAGGTACTGGGTGAAGTCTGCCTTGGCATCGCTGAGGAACAACAGGACGATAAACCATTGTTTCTATCAGTGGCCGCCGGGATCCGGATTGCCGATATCGATCGCTGGCTTGGCGGCAACTGTGCCATCGTACGTACCATGCCCAACACACCCTCGCTGGTACAGAGCGGCGCTACCGCCTTGTTTGCCAACAACCGGGTCAGTGCCGAACAGCGCGAACTGGCCGAAGGGGTCATGCGCGCGGTCGGGTTAACCCTGTGGCTGGAGCAGGAGTCACAGATGGACGCCGTCACAGCGCTCTCCGGGAGCGGTCCAGCCTATATTTTCCTTGTCATCGAACTGATGTCACAGGCCGGTACCAAACTCGGGCTCTCTGAAGAGAGCGCACGGCTGCTTGCGGTACAAACCGCCTTCGGCGCCGCCAAAATGGCGCTGGAGAGCCCTGACGAGAGCACTACACTGCGCGCCCGAGTCACCTCACCCGGCGGCACCACAGAGCGGGCCATTGATATCCTTGAAGAGGGGGGGATCCGTGAGCTCTTCAACAAGGCGCTTGAGGGTGCCCGCGATCGCTCGATAGAGCTTGCTGTTCAACTAGGGGAAAAATAACCGATGGGCGCCTTGGTTACAGTACTGGATTTTCTTCTTACCACACTTTTTCAGCTCTATATCGCCGTGGTGTTGCTGCGCTTTCTGCTGCAATGGGCAAGGGCAGACTTTTACAATCCCCTGTCACAATTCGTGATCAAAGTCACCACGCCGCTGGTTCGGCCACTTCGCCGACTCATTCCCGGATTTGGCGGCTGGGATCTAGCAACCCTTGTATTAGCCTATCTGTTGACCATGCTCCAGGTGGCTCTGGTCGGCACCCAGATTTCCCAATACACCTTTCCCGGACTGCTGGACGGACAAAGCCTCAACCTGCTGGGTGTGGCACTGCTCTCTCTACTCGACCTCTTCGCCCTGACAATCAGCCTGTTCCTCATTGCGATTATCATCCAGGCGCTGAGCAGCTGGTTTAATCCCGGCCACTACAATCCCCTGACTGCGGTTCTGTACAGTGTCACTGACCCCCTCCTACGGCCTGCCCGTCGACTGCTGCCGCCGATCTCCGGTATCGACCTTTCGCCGCTGCTGGTGTTGCTGGCGCTACAGGTAGTGAAGATGCTGGTGGTGACCCTGGTCCTCGGCTGATATGGCGGGATGGTACCAATGGCAAGGGGAGCGGCTGATCTTAAACATCCGCGTTCAGCCGCGTGCAAGCCAGGATGAGATCGTCGGCCCCCACGGGGCAGATAGCCTCAAAATCCGTATCACGGCTCCCCCCGTCGATGGCAAGGCCAATGAACATCTCATCAAGTTTCTGGCCAAGGGCTTCGGGGTCGCCAAGAGCCAGATCACGCTGATAAGCGGCACCAGCGGCCGCGACAAACGCTTGGCCATACAAAATCCGAAGCGCTTTCCCGGGCCAGCGCTAATCAGCGAGGCTGTGCAAAAGGAATAAACCTTGGTTATTCTTCAAATTTTCAATATATTAGTTCGTACTAACGAAACACCTGGCGCCCTAAAACTTGCTCTTCGTCACAAAAGTGGCAATGAGAGTGGCACTGGCCTCAGGCATATGGAATATATCCCTGTTCACGGCACTAACGATTAGAGATAAAGCGAATGTCAGACAAGCGTTTCACCGAGCAGATGCAGGCCTACGGCAAGTGGAAAGAGGACCTGATTGTCGGCATAAACGACTTCCAAAAATGGCTGGACGCCAATCAGATGGGGAACCCCGAGGATGAAGTTCGCATCTACGATAGTCTCAGTTCTTTGCGTTCCGATAAACTGACTATTGCCTTTGTGGCTGAATTCGCCCGCGGCAAGACCGAACTAATCAACGCCATCTTCTTCTCCGAGTATGATCGCCGCCTGCTTCCCTCGGAAGCGGGACGGACCACTATGTGCCCGACGGAGCTGTTCTACGACATCGAACACCAGCATGCCTACATCCGCCTGCTGCCGATCGAAAGCCGCCTCAACGACACCAGTATCGCCGAATACAAGATGGAGCCTATCCACTGGACCTCCCTCGAACTCGATCTGGACAACGCGGACAATATGGCCGAGGCATTCCAGGAAATCGTCAAAACCAAGCGCGTAAGCCGCGAAGATGCACGCAAACTCGGCCTCTACAGCGACGCCGATACCCACCTCAACAATCCAGACGGCTCGCCACCGGAGCGCATCGACATCCCGATGTGGCGCCATGCCCTGATCAGCTTCCCACATCCACTGCTCAAACAGGGGCTGGTAATCCTTGACACTCCCGGACTCAATGCCCTGGGCAGTGAACCAGAATTAACCCTCAACATGCTGCCAAAGGCCCAGGCCGTGATGTTCATCATGGCCGCTGATACCGGCGTCACCAAATCCGATCTGGACATGTGGATACACAACGTCAGGCCCCTTCGCGCCGGCAAGGCGAAGGGCACCATCGTCGTGCTCAACAAGATCGATACCCTGTGGGACGATCTCAAAACCCACGATGAAATCGAACGCACGATCAAGGAGCAGTGTCGCAAAGCGTCACAGACGCTAGGCATCGATGCCTCATCGGTCACTCCCGCTTCGGCACAAAAAGGGCTGCTGGCGAAAATTCGCCACGACCAGGAGCTACTCAAGCGCAGCAATATTCTGATGCTGGAGTCGATTCTGGCCAATGAAATCCTTCCCAGCCAACAGGAGATCGTGCGGGAACATGTAAAGGCCGACGTCGGTAGCATGATTAAGGAGTCACGCGACCTGCTTGCCTCGCGCTTCCAGTCGGTAAAAAGCCAGCTCGAGGAACTGCATAGCCTTAGCGGCAAGAACAACGAAGTCATCGAACACTTGATGAAAAAGACCCGTGAAGAGCAAGTAACTTACCACAAGAATGTCGAGAGCTTTAACGCCAACAGAAAGCTTCTCTCGGAACAAAGCAAGAAACTCCTTGCCATGCTCAGCCTCTCCGAACTGGACAAGCTTGTCTCACGCAGCCGAGAGAATATGACAGGCAGCTGGACAACCCATGGGATGAAGGATGGAATGAAGACCTTCTTCGATGGTATCAGCAGCATGCTCAAGGAGGTCGATGAATATTCTGACCAGTTAAACCGTCTGGTTACCACGGTTTACCACAAATTCCAGTCAGAACATGGCCTCAAGGGCATCGAACCGGTTCTCTACGATATCGACAAATACATCAAGGAGATGGATGCTCTCTATCAGGAGGCAGAGGCTTTCCGCAACAGTCCGGTGACTGTAATGACCGAACAGAATTTTGTCGTCAAAAAATTCTTTATCTCCCTGGTCAGCCACGCGCGCAATGTCTTCTTCAAGGCCCACCGCGAAGCAGAGAACTGGAGCAAAGCGGTGATGTCGCCATTGGTCAATCAGATCAAGGCCCATAAGGAACAGATGGACAAGCGACTGGAGAATCTGCGCAAAATCAATGAATCCCGAGACACACTGGAAAGCCGCATGGAAGAACTGAAAAAAAGCGCAGGGGTACTGAAAAAACAGTACGACGAGGTTAGTGCCATACTCAAGATCATCAACCGGCCCCTCACCACTGCAGCACCGCAGGCTGCGCCTACGGCCAAGGCAAGCTGAACTTGCACCGGCAATGGTGGCTGATTAGACTTGCTGCACTGTTGTTGCCGTCCAAGAAGAAAGTAATCTAAATGCCCGAATTCATCCCGGCCGACTCCGTCGGCCTGGTCACTACCCAACACCATCATTTCGAACAGCCACTAATGCTCGATTGTGGTCGTGTGCTGGCGCAGTACGACCTGTTCTTTGAGACCTATGGCAAGCTCAATTCGGAACGCAGCAATGCCGTTCTCATCTGCCATGCTCTTTCCGGCGACCACCATGCCGCCGGCTTCCACAGCATGGAGGACAAAAAGCCCGGC
Organism: Thiohalomonadaceae bacterium; assembly: GCA_041563315.1. Lineage (GTDB taxonomy): Bacteria > Pseudomonadota > Gammaproteobacteria > Thiohalomonadales > Thiohalomonadaceae > JBFEYJ01. Next base: position 23,060 of record JBFFNE010000002.1, on the reverse strand, counting down.
TGGTGGGATTCGGCCATCGGCCCCGGTAAACCCATTGATACCAACGCCTTTTTCGTTGTCAGCCTCAACAATCTGGGTGGCTGCAAAGGCTCCACAGGCCCCAATACCATCAATCCTGACACCGGTTCCTTATGGGGGCCGGATTTTCCTATCGTCACCGTTCGCGACTGGGTGAACAGTCAGGCGCGCCTGACCGACATGCTCGGGATTAACCAGTGGGCCGCGGTCATCGGTGGTTCACTTGGCGGTATGCAGGTAATGCAATGGGCGATCGACTATCCGGATCGGCTGCGCCACGCCGTGGTCATCGCCGCCGCCCCTAACCTCACAGCACAGAACATTGCCTTCAACGAGGTGGTGCGCCAGGCACTGCGTTCCGATCCCGATTTCCATGAAGGGCGCTATGCCGACCACGGTGTGGTTCCTGCTCAGGGGCTCAAGATCGCCCGCATGCTCGGCCACATCACCTACCTCTCTGACGATGCCATGCGCAAGAAATTTGGCCGCGAGCTGCGGGAGGGAAAAATCAGTTTCGGCTTTGATGTGGAATTTCAGGTCGAAAGCTACCTGCGTTACCAGGGTGAATCGTTTGTCGAACGCTTTGATGCCAACACCTACCTACTGATGACCAAAGCGCTCGACTATTTCGATCCGGCATCAGAGTATGAAGGCGACCTCTCGGCTGCCCTTGCCGGGGTTCAGGCCAAGTTTCTGGTGGTCTCCTTTACCAGCGACTGGCGCTTCTCACCGGAGCGTTCGCGCGAGATCGTCAAGGCACTGCTCGATGGTGACAAAAGTGTCAGTTATGCCGAGGTTGAGGCGCACCATGGCCATGATGCCTTCCTCATTCCCATTCCACACTACTTCGATGTCTTCTGCTCCTACATGGAACACGTTGCCAGGGAGGTGTCGCCATGACCGCTCTGCGCCCCGATCTGGCGATCATCAGTGAGTGGATCCAGCCGGGAAGCCGGGTACTCGATCTTGGCTGTGGCGACGGCACACTGCTGGACCACCTGAAGCGCACACGCGATGTTGACGGCTACGGTCTGGAGATCGACCCGGACAACGTCGTCAGCTGTATCCAGCGGGGCGTGAGTGTGATTCAAAGCGATCTGGACGCCGGACTGACCGACTACTTTGACGACAACTCCTTCGACTACGTGGTGATGACGCAAACCATCCAGGCGGTCCACTACCCAAGTCGGCTACTGAGCGAGATGCTGCGCGTCGGGCGCGAGGGTATCGTCACCTTCCCCAATTTCGGTCACTGGAGCAGCCGTGTCCAACTGGCGCTTGGCGGGCGGATGCCGCAATCTCGAGCCCTGCCCAACGACTGGTACAATACCCCGAATATCCACCTTTGCACCCTCAAGGATTTCGAGGCCCTGTGCCACAAACTGAATATTAACATCTTGCAACGCAATGTGGTCGACACTGCTCACCGTAGCAGCTTCGGCATGAAGCTCCTACCCAATATCCTTGGCGAGATCGCCCTCTATCGCTTCAGACACGGCCAGCCATCTGGTCTATAGTTTTGATCGAGAACCGATAACAAGGAGATGGAAATGATCACTCGACCACGCTTGCGCCACTTGTTTGCCATGATGTTTTTTCTGGCCACGGCTGTTTCTGCCAACGCAGAGCAGGTAGAACAGTTCGATAACTACCGTATCCACTACAATGCCTTCATCTCTAACATGCTAAGCCCTGACGTGGCGCGCGCGCATGGGCTGACACGCAGTCGCTACCATGCCGTAGTCAACATCACGGTGCAGAAGCGGGACAACGGTGACTATCAGCCGGTCTCCGGCAAGGTCAGTGGTACCGCTACCAATCTTTATGGTAAACAACGAAAACTGGACATGAAGGAAGTTACCGAACGCGGGGCCATCTATTATCTGGCCGAGCTGCCGGTCACCGACGAGGAGACCCTGAATTTTGATATACAGGTCGTCCCTGATGGCGAAAGTCTCGTGCGCAACATCCGCTTCAAACAGCAGTTCTTTGTTGACTGAAAAACTGACGGCAACCTGCCTGACACCCTGCTCCTGGCGAGCACTCACAATCGCTGACTGCCGCTAGGACCGCCAGGGTGTCATCCTGAGTCTACCGGCGCCTGAGCCCCAGAATGTCTTCAGAAAAGTGGCCGGACGATATAAAAAAGGCCAATGACTGTCACTGCTGCGCCGGCAAGGTGCATGACCAGTGGCCGTCGCAGCAGCGCCGTAAGCTTTCCGGCAAGAATTCCCATTAACATCAGATTGGGTAGCGTCCCCAGGCCAAAACTCAGCAACAATAAAGCCCCCTCTTGCGCACTACCGGCAGAGACCGCCCAGATCAGAGCACTGTAGACCAGACCGCAGGGTAACCAGCCCCAGACAAACCCCATAAGCAGCGCTTGCCCCGTGTGCCTCACAGGCAACAGACGCCGGCCAACCGGCTCAATGAAACGCCACGCTCTGCCGCCAAGCCGCTCCAGTCGGCTCATACCGTACCACCAGCCACCCAAGTAGAGGCCCATAGCCACCATAAATAAGCCCGCGATCACCTGCAGGAATGTCTGCGCCTGATGCAGCGCCACCATATTGGCCGCCATGGCACCGATCCCCCCCACCAGGGCACCACCCAAGGTATAGCTCAACAGGCGTCCGAGGTTGTAATTGATCAGATAAGGCAGGAGCGCCACAAAACGGCCACGGGCCTGCTGTGGCAGACCGAAACTAAGTGCCCCAACAATGCCGCCGCACATACCGACGCAGTGCACCCCCCCGAAGAGACCGACCGTAAAGGCCACGAGATAGTTAATTTCGATCATTTATTTACTGCCTGAAATCGCAAGACCTACCAGTAGGCAAATATTCACGTCGGAAAAATCCACATTATGATGTTTTCGTTTCATGCACGGCTCTCCGCTGGTACCGCTTCCGTTCCCAACTCAGAGGGGTTGAGCAACCGCCCGGCATACCAAACCAGAAACAGCACAGGTAAGCCCATCAAGGTGGTCAAAATAAAGAAATTATCGTAACCCCAGCTATCGACAACCCCCCCCGAATACCCCCCCAACAGTTTCGGAAACAGCGTCATCATGGAGCTGAAGATCGCATATTGCATTGCCGTAAAGGAAATGTTCGTCAGACTGGATAAAAAGGCAATGAAGGCCGCACTGGCCAATCCAGCGCTGATATTATCCGCGGCAATAACGACCACCAGTGTCGTCAGGTCGTAACCCGTGTTCGCCAGCACGAGAAATAACAGGTTAGTCAGTGCCGACAGGACGGCACCCACGAACAGCATTCGGATAACACCGAAACGGACGGTCAATGTCCCCCCGAGAAAACCTCCCAGGAGAACCATAGCCAGGCCGAATGACTTGGTAACTCCGGCGATCTCGTTTTTACTAAACCCCAGGTCCTGGTAAAAGACATTGGAAACCACACCCAGCACGATATCGGAGACACGGTAGAAGCCGATCAGCATCAACAAAAACCAGGCTACCCCGATGCCGTAGCGTCGAAAAAAATCCGACACGGGATCGATATAGGTTTCCTGCAGCACCTGCCGATCCGCAACCTTCAGGCCGACGGCTGCCCGTCCAACCAGCAATGCACCCGCCACTGAAATGAACAGACGCAGGGCTTCTATCACAAAGGCGGAAAAGAAGCTGTTCACCGTTCCTGCCATCCACAACTTCAGACTTTCGGTAACCGGCTGCACGCTGACATAACTGCCAATCAAACCGCCAATCATCAACACAAACAAAAGCAGAAATCTCAGGTACTCAGACAGGCCATGCAGGTGTTTGCTATTCGCCGCCGAGGTCTGGGGCTCCCTAATCAGCACTGTTGTGACGATACCCACCAGCATGACGCCCGCCATGCAGAAATAGGTCCACATCCATGCCTGATGGCTGTACACCTCCTTAGTGGACCCGAAGGTATCCGCCAGGAACAGCGCACCGGCTCCCGCCACCAGCATGCCGGTACGGTAGCCGGCAATATAGGTGGCAGACATCATCGCCTGCCACTCGTTCTTCGCCACTTCGATACGATAGGCATCGATGACGATATCCTGCGTCGCTGAGGAAAAGCCCAGCAACACAGCCGCCAGCGCCATGGTGCTCAAAGCGCTTTCGGACCCCGCAGGATTGGTTATCGCCATCCAGCAAATAGCCGTCACTATCGCCAATTGGGCGACAAGCAGCCATGAACGGCGCTGTCCAAAAAAACCTGTCAATACCGGGAGGGGTAATTTGTCAATGATGGGTGCCCAAACGAACTTGAAGGAATAACCCAGTGCCGCCCAACTGAAGAAAGTCACCGCCGCTCGTTCAACTCCCGCTTCGCGCAGCCACAAAGAGAGCGAAGAGAAGATCAACAGAATCGGGATCCCTGCGGAAAAACCGAGAAAAAGCATGGCAATGACCTGTGGCCGGGTCCAGGCATTCCACGCCTCACGCCAACTGTGCTGCACGCTTTCCATACTTACCGCTCCCCCGTGTCCGGTTTCATGGCTAACGCGAATAAACGGGCTCTCTCACGCTTTAGGGCATGCACAGATCGCCCCTTTGCCCTCCCATCCAGGTGTGAATACAGCCCGGGGCCAAGGAGACCGGTTTGCTTCGGCGCCAAAGGGGCGTCCGGAAATAGGCGGTTTTCAGCTTTCATTACTGGTGTGAGTCGCTCTGCAAACGCACAGTGTACTGCCACGGCCGGGGTGACACCACCGCCATCCTGGATGAGCCGGTTCTCACTTCAACAGGAGGAAACGAGGGGTTCAGATTGTGACCCTGCTCACAGATTCAGTACCCCTCACTTGGATTATGACGATTTAACCTTAACAAAGGTGTAACAATTCGCAGTTGCCCATAGTGCTGGTTACACCGTCTCCAAGAACGAATAACAAAAGGACCATCTCCATGCAGAATCCATTATTCAGCCGCACTGCCACTGTGCTGCTTTTCACTGCGTTGTTCTCTGGTTGGCTCGCCCCCGGTTATGCGGCCGACAAGGAGTTGCACTGGGTGGGATGCGGCATCTCCAAACTCGGCTTCATGCAGGATCTGGCCAGTGCCTACGAGCAAAAAACCGGCACCCGCATCATCCTCAACGGCGGCGGTGCCACCAAGGGACTGCGTGAGGTATCCGCCCAGCATACGGACATGGGCGGAAGCTGTCGGCTGCCTTTGGTGTTTAAAAACAGCGACGGCAGTTACAGCATCGAAGAGAGCGAAAAGAAGATCAAAATCATCCCTTTCGGCTGGGATGCCCTGGTGGTGATCGTCAATCAGCAACATCCGCTAATCAAGTCCCTCAGCCGGGAAAAGTTGCGTGATGTGCTGACCGGGAAGATTACCCGCTGGAGTCAGCTTGGTGCCGACAGCGACCGGCCCATCCGGCTCTATGTCCGTCAGGGTAAGATTTCCGGTGTCGGCCGCACCCTGCGCCAACAGCTGTTCAATAATACGGATCAAGCGTTCAGTGTTAATGCAACCGTTCTCCCCTCATCGGGGAAAATCGAACAGGCGGTGGCCGAAGACCCCTACGGCCTTGCGGTCAGCGGCGTTAGCAGCAGTCGCCACCGGCCAGTAAAAATGCTCAAATTGGAGGGCATCGAACCCACCATGGAGTCATTGCGCTCGGGGCAATATCACCTTTATCGCCTGCTGTTCCTGGTGGTGTCAGATACCTATCGGGAACGCCCAGAAATCAAGGATTTTGTCGATTTCGCCCTCTCGACTGAGGGGCAAAAGGTGATCCGGGAGGCCGGCACCCTACCCTATTATCAAGGGGTGAGTCTGATCTACAAGGCCGCCAGTCCGGATTACCTCAACTCTATCGACATCATGGAGAAATACCGGATCTATACCCTCTCTGGCCAATAACCACTTGAGTGACGGTATCGATCGGCTACAGGACATCACAGGATTTGCCTGACAACACGCACGTGGTAGGCTAAAGGGGTATTGGCAAAGGAGTGCTGAACAATGTGTATCTCACCAGGGATGGGGTCGTGGCAGCCACGTGCGGTAATTCTCGCCTGCCTCGTATTGGCCGCACCGGTTAGCGACGCCGGGATCTACCGTTGGCAGGACAGCTCCGGCAACACCCACTACGGCGATACTCCTCCTGCTACCTCGCACAAGCTCAAGGAACTGACCCCCACCCCTTACGACAGCTACGGCCAGGTAGCCAAGGTGCTTGATGGCGACACACTCGTCCTCGCTGACGGACGACGTGTGCGTCTGCTTGGCATCGATGCCCCGGAAGTCGCGCACCATAACCTGGCCGGTGAACCGCTGGGCGAGGAGGCACGGCTTTTTCTCAAAGCGCATGCGGAGGAAAAGCAGGTTCAGTTACGGTATGACCTACAGCGCGAAGACCGATACCACCGTGTGCTGGCCCACGTCTTTCTGGACGATGCACAAAATCTGAATGCCCTGCTGCTGCAGAAGGGTCTTGCCTACGCCCGTTTCGAATGGCCCAATCTGCAAAATGCCGAACGCTATTACGACATCGAAAACAAGGCTCGCAGCCAGCGCTTGGGGATCTGGAAGCTGCCGGCCTATCAGGTCAAATCGTTGAGAAACCTCGCGGCCCTGCGAAACCGCTTCGTTCGCCTACGTGGCCAGGTTGTCCGGATTGAGAAAAAACGCTCTTACAGCTATCTGTTTTTCGGCGACAGGCTGCGCGTCGCGGTCAAACACTCCCGCCTACGGCTCTTTCGTGAGGCCGGGCTGGATCTCAATGCACTGGTCCAGCGCACAGTCGTTCTACGCGGTTGGCTTGGCCGGCGCAACGGGACCCCCTACCTGGAACTGTCGCACCCCTTTCAGCTTGAGCAGGTCCAATAGCCATTACCTGCTCAAAGTTCGAGCGCATAATCCATGATAAGAGGAGCGTGATCCGAAAAACGCTCATCCTTGTAGATGCTGGCCGTTTTGACTGTGTCCCCCAGCCCTGGTGTGATCACCTGATAATCGATACGCCACCCCACATTTTTGGCCCAGGCCTGCCCCCGGTTTGACCACCAGGTATATTGTTCCGGCCGCTTATCGACCACACGAAAAGCATCCACATACCCCATCGGTCCGTACAGCTTATCCAACCAGGCGCGCTCCTCAGGGAGGCAGCCGGAGTTCTTCTGGTTGGACTTGAAGTTCCTGATGTCGATCTCCTTGTGCACGATATTCCAGTCGCCGCAGATAATGAACTCCCGGTGTTGGCGTCGCATCTTCTTCAACCGCTCCTCGAACCGCTCCATGAAGCTGAATTTCACCTGCTGGCGCTCATCCCCTGATGAACCGGAAGGCAGATAGAGCGAGATCAGCGACAGCTTGCCGCCCGCTGTCTGAAAGTCGGCCTGAATGAAGCGCCCCTCCGCATCCATATCCTCGAACCCCTCGCCCAGCCCGCAGGTAACCTTATCGGGTATCTTCCGGCTGTAGATGGCCACGCCGGAATAACCCTTCTTCTGCGCATCGCAGAAGTAGGCGTGATATCCCCGGGGGAAATGCAGTTCGGCCTCGAGCTGGTGCTCCTGTGCCTTGGTCTCCTGGACACACAGCACATCCGGTTGTTGTGCCACCATCCACTCAAAAAAACCCTTTTTGGCGGCGGAGCGGATACCATTAAGGTTGGCGGTGATGATTCGCATGCTTTTCTCGCTGTTGGCTCGACACGGCGCCAAAGCATACCCAAACTCGACAGGAAAGGCACGGTGCACCACCGGGGTGCCGCTGCTACAATAGGCCCCCTTTCCAAATCACAGACAGACGGAGTTTGCCAGCATGCAGGACTACAAGCGGGAATTCATCGAATTTGCCATCGAAAATCAGGTACTCCGCTTTGGCCAATTCACGCTCAAGTCCGGCCGCATCAGCCCCTACTTCTTCAATGCCGGACTGTTCAACACCGGCGAACACCTCACCCGTCTAAGTCGTTTCTACGCAGCGGCGATCCAGGATTCGGGCATCGAATTCGACACCCTGTTCGGGCCAGCCTACAAGGGGATCCCGCTGGCCGCCACTACGGCGGTGGCCCTGTATGACCGGTACCGACGCAACGTCCCCTACTGCTTCAACCGCAAGGAGGCCAAGGACCACGGCGAGGGCGGTAACATCGTTGGCGCCTCTCTGCAGGGGCGTATCCTGATCATCGATGATGTGATCACCGCTGGCACCGCCATCGGCGAAGCGATGGAGATCATTGCGACTGCCGGCGCCACCGCCTCCGGTGTGGTTATCGCCCTCGATCGTCAGGAAAAAGGCAAGGGTGAATTGTCGGCGATCCAGGAGGTGGAACAGAATTTTGGCCTCAAGGTTGCCAGTATCATCAACCTCAGCGACCTGATGGAATACCTTAAGAAGGATGCCGCCATGGGCGAGCACCTGCAAGCAATCCAGGCCTATCGCAGCCGCTACGGCGTGTGAGCTGGACCTAACCCGGGAGAGCGCGATGCCGTTACCGACGAGGGACGCCCAAACCAACCTGGTGCAGGAGCACTATGCGGTGATCTACACGCCGCGTAAACACCGAAGCCGATTTCCCGATAACTGCGTTACCGTCTACGACAGCGTCGAGCAGGCCATCAATGCCGCCGATGACACAAAAGATCTCTACGCAGCCAAGGTGATCGGCCCGTCCCGCTCCTCAGAAGGGTTCATGCTGTATTACCTCGTGCACTGGCTCACCTAGGAGCTGTCGAATTATGAAATGCCGTCCCGGTTGTGGCGCCTGCTGCATAGCTCCGTCTATCAGCTCCCCCATACCAGGTATGCTGCAGGGAAAGATCGCGGGTGCACGTTGCATTCAGCTTGATGCACAAAATCACTGCCGGCTGTTCGGCCAATCGAGCCGACCAACCGTATGTCGCAGTTATACTGCCGATCCGCACACCTGCGGCAACAGCCGTGAAGAGGCCCTGCAAACACTGGTCGCCCTGGAAATAGCCACATCGGCGTAAGGCCCCCATTACCCGATAATCAGCTTCACTCCAACAACAATGGTCACCACCTCAAACACCCGTTTGATTGCCTGATTACCCTTAGCGATGGCCAGGTGTGCACCGAGATAGCCACCAAAAAAGGAACCCAGCAACAGTGCCGGCAACCACTCCCACTTGATTTCACCCAGTAGTCCCAGTGTCAGCGCACCGCTACCGTTCCAGAAAACCCCCACCAGCACCAGGGTGTAAGCCACAGCACGTTGATAGTCGAGCCCGAACCAACGTACCAGCCACAAGGTGACGAACAGCCCCGTCCCCGAGGTCAGTGAACCGTTAAGCACGCCGATGGCAAAAAGGGCCATCCCGCCCAGCACCATCCCCTTGCCATCGCGGTTACGCGGAGCAAACGCCTTCCCCAGTTGCGGGCTGAACCAGGAGTAGAGGCCGAGCGAGATAGTAAGACAGCCCAGCGCAATCTGCGCGCCGCGATCCGGCAGATGCAGTACCACACTGGCCCCGAGTACGACTCCGGGCAGACCACAAACCAGGATAAACACCACAAAAGCTCGCTCAAGCGTGTTCTGCCGCAGGTGCCTCAGCGTCGCTCCAACACCCAGCGCAACCGTCGCGACTTTATGTGTGGCCAGGGCAATGGCAAAGGGAAGACCGAGAAAGATCAACACAGGAAGCTGCAGTAAACCCGCACCACCACCGGCAAACGCGGAAAAAGCATTGGCCACCAGGGATAACAGAAACAACACCACCTGTTCGAGAGGGATCACGATGTACCTATGAAATTGACCTAAAGTCTCAGTATACTGTGTCCAATTGTTAAGCCGCAGGAATGGACGAGCACAATGAAATCACTAAACAGAGCCCTGCTTTTATCTTTCGTTTACGGTACAGCGACGTTGCTGCCATTGAATGTCCACGCTGCCATCAAGTGCTGGACCAACAAAGATGGCGTCCGCGAATGTGGCAATGCCGTCCCTCCAGAGTACTCCCAGGCGGAAAACCGTACAATTAACAAACGCGGTATCACCACAGAGATTAACGAACGCGCTCTGACCCGAGAGGAGCGCGAAGAACGACTGCGTCAAAAAGAGGCAGAACAGGCACACATTAAAGAGGAAGAGGAGCGCCGCAAGGAACAGGCCATCCATGATCGTGTGTTGCTCGCCACCTTCCTCAGTGAGGAAGATATCGTCCGCTCACGTGAGCGAAAAATTGTCGCCATCGATGCCAATCTTGAGATAACCCGCATTACCATCGACCAACTTCAGAGCAAGCTGAAGCATGAGAAATCGCTTGCCGAGAAACTCAAGCGCCAAGGTAAGCCGTTGCCAGAACGCACCCAGGAGGATATCAACAACCTGGAACAGCAGCTCGCCAACAAGCAGAACTATGCGGCCTCGAAAGAAAAAGAGAGGCAGGCGCTTATCGATAAGTATGACGCCGATATCGCACGTTTTCGCGAACTCAAAGGGAACGTAGCGGAATAATACGGGACGATTGCAGACGAGGCAGCCATTCCCTTCACGGGAGCGGTTTCCTACCAAGGCGCATGCTTTGGCTGCGTGAGTCTTCGTCAGCGTAGACGCCGAGGGCATCGCTCACGGCAGCAAGAAATCTCGCTGTTTAGCCTCTAGCCTGCACGAAAGATAATCCGCGACAGTAACGACCATTGCTCTTCCCATTCAGCCAATGGCGATTTTTTGAAGCTGCTGCGGACATACTGGTTCATTCTCCCCTCCGCGACGGCCAGCAGCAGATTGGCTGTCGCCGCCACATTCTGCCGTCCCTCCAGCTGTCCCGCCAGTTCGCCCTCCCGCAAGATCTGCTTGAACTGCGTTTCGATGCGGTCGAAAAACTGACCGATACGCTGGCGCAATCGTTCCGTCTCACCGGTAAGTGCATCCCCCATGAGAATACGGCTGATGCCCGGGTTTCGCGCCGAAAAGCCCAGCAGCACCATCATGATCTTCTCACATCGTCCGGCACAGCTCCTCTCATCAGCCAGAATTCGGTTAATCAGACCGAACACTGTCTCTTCAATAAATTCGATGAGCCCCTCGAACATCTTTGCCTTACTGGGAAAATGACGATACAAGGCCGCCTCCGACACACCCACGGCACGAGCCAGGCCTGCCGTAGTGATACGCTCCCCCGGACTTTTTTCCAGTTCGTGCGCCAGTGCCTCTAGGATTTGTTGGCGCCTTGACGGCTTGTCTTTCTTATTTTCGCTCATGTGCTCCCCTACTCGGCATTCTGAATCAGGGTGCCGACACCCTCGTTGGTAAAGATCTCAAGTAGCAGGGCGTGCTCCACCCGACCGTCAATAATATGCGCACTGCGCACTCCAGCATGCACCGCTTCCAGTGCGCAACGAATCTTCGGTAGCATGCCGCCGTATATCGTCCCATCGGAGATCAGTTCATCTACCTTGATACTGCTCAGGCCGGTCAACACCTTTCCTTCTTTGTCCAGTAAGCCCGGTGTATTGGTCAATAGAATCAGTTTTTCCGCGTTTAGACACTCGGCCAGTTTTCCTGCAACCACATCGGCGTTGATGTTATAGGACTGACCATCGGCGCCGACACCGATTGGGGCGATTACCGGGATAAAATCCCCGTGCATCAACATATCTACCACGGCGCCGTTGATCTCGTCGACCTCGCCCACATGACCGATGTCGATGATCTCCGGTGTGCTCATCTCGGGGGCGTTACGCTTGAATTTCAGCTGGCGGGCACGAATAAAATCCGCATCTTTGCCGGTGAGTCCTACCGCCTTGCCGCCTTGCTGGTTAATAAGGGAGACGATTTCCTTGTTCACCAGCCCGCCGAGCACCATCTGCACCACATCCATGGTTTCGCGGTCCGTCACCCGCATCCCTTCGATAAATTGGCTCTCCTTGCCAAGGCGCTTCAACAGTTCACCGATCTGCGGGCCGCCACCGTGCACCACTACAGGATTCAGCCCAACCAGTTTAAGTAGCACCACATCCCGGGCAAAACCGTTCTTCAGCGACTCCTCGGTCATCGCGTTTCCGCCGTACTTGATGACGATGGTCTTTCCTGAGAAACGGCGGATATAGGGCAGCGCCTCACTCAGTACGCGTGCATTGCTCATTGCGGTATCAAGATCCAGGCTCATGACAGTCCTTTTCTAAAACGGTATAGATAGTTCAGGTTCCAGCTGTAGCATCAACTGTTTGAATTCATTTTGAATACGGCACATGGCCGCTTCGCTCTCGGCCTCAAAACGCAGAACCAGTGCCGGGGTGGTATTGGAGGCACGGATCAGTCCCCAGCCATCCTCATAGTCCACCCGCAACCCGTCGATGGTCGTCAACTCAGCCCCAGCGAATTGATGGTGCTGCCTCATCAGCCTGCTCATAAAGGAAAAATGCTCTCCCTCAGCCATTGTCACGTGTAACTCCGGGGTATTCACCATATCTGGCAAATCAGCAAAGAGCGACCCGCAGTCTTTACCCGCGGCAGCCAATAACTCAAGCAGGCGTGCAGCAGCATAGAGTGCATCATCAAAGCCATACCATCCCTCCTTGAGAAAAAGGTGGCCACTCATCTCCCCTGCCAACAACGCACCGCGTTCCTGCATACGGGCCTTTAGCTGAGAATGGCCGGTACACCACATCTCGGGACGTCCCCCAGACTGCGCAATCACCTTGGCCAGATTGCGGCTGCATTTTATGTCAAAAATCACTTCGGCGCCCGGGTGGCGACGAAGCAGGTCGCGAGCAAACAACATCAACAGCCGATCCGGCCAGATGATCTCGCCACGGCAAGAGACGACGCCGAGCCGATCACCATCACCATCAAAGGCCAAGCCGATATCAGCCTGCTGCTCCGCCACCGCCTCAATCAGCGCCTGCAGGTTGCCAGGTTGGCTGGGATCAGGATGATGGTGAGGAAAATGCCCATCCACCTCGCAATAGAGCTCTATCACCTCGCAACCCAAGCGGGTCAGCAATGCCGGCGCAGTCAGTCCAGCAACCCCGTTGCCGCCATCAACGACCACCTTGAGCGGCCTTCCAAGTGTCATCCTGCCGGAAAGGCGATGCAAATACTCCTCGCGGACATCCTCTTGCCTGCACACGCCGCTACCGTGACAGTAATCCTGTTGCGTCGTCCTGCGGTAAAGATCCTGAATCGCATCACCGAAAAGGGTCTCCCCTGCGAGCATGATCTTGATGCCATTGTATTCGGGTGGATTGTGGCTCCCGGTCAGCATCAAGCCGCTGCCCCCGGCCAGTTCGTGTGCTGAAAAATAGAGCAGCGGTGTCGGCACACAGCCGATATCGATGACCTCAACGCCTGTAAGAAGCAGCCCCTGACAAAGCGCTCGTTGCAGGCTTTCACCGGAGAGCCTGCCGTCACGCCCGAGTACCAGCATGGAAACGCCACGTGAGCGCGCCTCGCTGCCTATCGCACGTCCGATCTCCTCGATAACCGCTTCATTCAGGTCGCGGTCCACAATGCCGCGAATATCGTAGGAACGGAAAATCGAGGCTGAAATCAAGCTCATTGGGCAACGACTTCTGTCGTCATCAAGATAACCGTCCTGCCGCTTATCCTGCGGACAAAAGGTCCGATCATGCATACAATCTCATCGTATCTTCCCCTTGTCATGGAGCTTGATACACGAGTCAGTGCTTGCCGGTATGCCCGAAACCACCTTCGCCTCTAACGCTGCCATGGAATTCCTCCACGATAGAGAATTCTGCCTGTACTACAGGAACGAACACCATTTGTGCGATGCGCTCGCCAACCTGCACCGTGAAAGATTCAGCGCTACGATTCCAGCAGGAGACGAAGATCTGCCCCTGATAGTCCGAGTCGATCAGGCCCACGAGATTACCCAGCACAATCCCTTTCTTGTGACCTAACCCTGAACGTGGCAGCAGCATCGCAGCCAGCCCCGGGTCGCCGATATGGATTGCGATCCCGGTGGGAATGAGATGCGTATCACCAGGAGGAATCTCCAACGGCTCCTCCAGCATGGCGCGCAGGTCCATCCCCGCAGAACCATCAGTGGCATAGTGCGGCAGGGGAAATTCATGGCCCAGTCGCTGGTCCAGTATTTTCAGTTCGATATTTTGCATAGCGAGGTTCTGATATCCTTGCGTTTGAATTATTTTGCACCGAAATAACGCTCGGCGATGATTGTCATCAGCTGCAGTGCCAACCGTGTTTTCGGTGCAAACTCCAATACCACATCACCACCATCCCAAAACAGCTGCAACGCATTGTCTTCACTCTCAAACCCACCGCCCTTGGCGCGATCGCCAACCCAGTTGGCGGCTATCATATCCAATCCCTTGTCCACAAGCTTCCCTCGGGCGTACGTCTCCAACTGCTCGGTCTCGGCGGCGAAACCGACCGTAAAGGGGGCGTTTGGCAAGGCTGCCACTGCCGCAACAATGTCCGGGTTGCGCACCAACTCGATGTTGAGCTGCTCGGTCTGTTTTTTTATTTTTTCCGGCGCCGCGGCAACCGGCCGATAATCGGCCACTGCCGCGCAGCCGATAAAGATCTCCCCCGGATCAGCCAGCACTGCCTCGAGCATCCCGGCCGCATCCTCCACATCAACCCTTGCCACCCCAGCCGGGCTGGCAAGGGCGACTGGTCCGGCCACCAGCCTGACCTTCGCGCCAAGGGATGCTGCCGCCGATGCGATAGCAAACCCCATCTTGCCTGAGCTGTGATTGCTGATGAATCGCACCGGATCCAGCGCCTCACGGGTTGGCCCGGCGGTAATCGTTACCCTAAGCCCCGACAACGGACCCGCAGTGAACTGCCGCACACAGGCTTCAACCAGTTCCACCGGCTCCAGCATACGCCCTGGTCCGATCTCGCCGCATGCCTGTTCCCCCTCGGCCGGCCCCAGAAGGTTTATCCCGCGCTGCTCCAGGGTAGCCACATTGGCACGGGTCGCTGCCGCCTGCCACATCTGTTGATTCATTGCCGGGGCCAGCATGATCGGCGCCGAGGTGGCCAGGCACAGTGTCGTCAGCAGGTCATCCGCCATCCCCGCGACAAAACGGGCGATGAAATCAGCGCTGGCCGGCGCAACCAGCACCAGTTCGGCCCACCGTGCCAACTCGATGTGGCCCATTGCCGCCTCGTGTTCCGGGTCGAACAGTGCCTGGCGCACCGGATGGCCAGAGAGGGCTTGCAGGGTCATGGGGGTAATGAATTCACCCGCGGCTCGGGTCATCACAACCCGCACTTCGGCCCCTGCCCGCCGCAAGTGGCGCACGATCTCAGCGCTCTTGTACGCGGCGATGCCTCCGCTGATACCGAGCAGGATGCGCCGTCCACTGAGCCCTTGTGCCTGAATCTCATTCATAATGGACGGATTCTAGCAGAAACCCTTCCCGATCCGTCACTCACCGCTTATTATCAGATACGAGAAGCGAGGGAAAAGAGACGAGGGAATGTGCTCGCTTGCGCTCGCGGTTTTGGTAAACAGCCGTGCACGCAGCGCAGTCCAGCCCTCGGCCCCTTTCCCCTCGGATCTCGCATCTGATTAGACAAGGAGGTCGATATGGCAATTACAGACTGGCCTGCGGATGAGCGCCCACGGGAGAAACTGCTACTGCGCGGTGCGACCGCACTCTCTGATGCGGAGTTGCTCGCCATCTTTCTACGCACCGGGCTCCCGGGCAAAAGCGCGGTGGATCTGGCGCGGGAGCTACTCCAGCAGTTTGACGGCCTGCGTCCCCTGCTCAAAGCCAGCCGCGACGACTTTTGCCGCGGCAAGGGGCTTGGAGAGGCCAAGTATGTGCAACTACAAGCCTGCCTTGAACTCTCACGCCGCCATCTTCTCGCTACCCTGCAACGCGGTGATGCCCTGACCAGCCCGGACCATACCCGCACTTATCTCAGCGCCCAGCTACGCGATCGTCATCAGGAGGTCTTTGCCTGCCTGTTTCTCGACAACCGCCATCGGGTGATTGAGTACGAAGAACTGTTCTACGGCACGGTGGACGGTGCCAGCGTCCACCCCCGTGAAGTGGTGCGGCGCTGCATCAGTCACAATGCCGCCGCGGTGATCCTGGCCCACAACCACCCCTCCGGGGTGGCCGAACCCAGCCGTGCCGACGAGCAGATCACCGAACGGCTCAAACAGGCCCTGTCTCTGGTCGATGTGCGGATGCTGGATCATATGATCGTCGGCGACGGGGAGGTCACCTCATTGGCCGAGCGAGGATTGATCTGAGGTTTTTCCTTGCGGCCGGGGCTAAGTTTTGGTATAAAATCCGGCTTCCTGTCTCCGGGTGTGCCGGGGACCGAACAGAATTCAGTCTTGTTGGAGTTCAGAATCATGTCCAAGGTATGCCAGGTAACGGGCAAACGACCGATCACCGGTAACAACGTATCGCACGCGCACAACAAAACGAAACGTCGTTTCCTGCCGAATCTGCACAGCCACCGCTTCTGGGTGGAAAGCGAAAACCGCTGGGTCAGACTGCGCCTTACCACCAAAGGTATGCGTATTATCGATAAGAAGGGTATCGATGCCGTTCTGGCCGACATCCGCGCCCGTGGCGAAAAGGTTTAAGGAGCTAGATCATGGCAAAATCAGCACGCGATAAGATCCGTCTGGTGTCCAGTGCCGGTACCGGCCACTTCTACACCACCGACAAAAACAAGCGCAACATGCCCGAGAAGATGGAGATCAAAAAATTCGATCCCGTCGTACGCAAGCATGTGATGTACAAGGAAGCGAAGATTAAGTAACGCTTCGGCCTTCCTGCTGCGCATAAAAAAACCCGGCAATGCCGGGTTTTTTTTGACTAAGTTACAAGTTACAGATTACAGATTACAGATTACAGATTACAGATTCGCAAAATTATCTCCTTGTCATCCTGTCACCAGCCGGTACCCTGCCAGCTGACGGGCGAAGTTCTGCAGATAGCGGTTACCACTCGCCTCGGCCTCGCGGCACCACTGCCGCATCGCCTGCAATGCCTTTTCCGGGTGGCTCGCGCCCTGTTGCCAGATCGTTTGTAATCGTTGGCGGTACTCTACCGCCAGGGCGAGTGCCTGGCTTTGTCCAAGCACCGTACCCAGGCTCTGTCGTCCCTTCTCATCCAACAGTGCATCGTCACGCAACAGGGCTGCCTTGGCAGACTGGAACATCCCTTTGAGATTGCGATTGTGCGCCACCCGTTTGAGTTCTTCCCGATGGGTCCGGTGCATCACCTGGCGCCCGTAACGAGCGAGTACCTGCAAGCGACTGTTGACGATGGCGCGCACCGCCTCGGCATCCAGCTCCTCTGCCCGGTTGCGGATCCTTGGTGGTTGCGGGGAAACCCGCTTGACCCTGGCCAGCCCCACAGCCTGCATCAGGCGAATATAGAACCAGCCGATATCGAACTCCCACCAGTGGTAGGAGAGCTTCGCCGAACCAGGCCAAGCGTGATGGTTGTTGTGCAGCTCCTCCCCCCCGATGATGATGCCCCAGGGAAGGATGTTGGTGGAGGCATCGGGCGCCTCAGCGTTACGATAACCGAAATAGTGACCGATGCCGTTGATTACACCCGCCGCCATCAAGGGGATCCAGATCATCTGTACCGCCCAAACGCTCAGGCCAATCGGTCCTAACAGGAGCAAATTAATCCCCAACATTAGCGTAATACCCAGATACGGATAACGGCTGTACACCTTGCGTTCCAGCCAGTCATCCGGCGTCCCTTTGCCATAGCGCTCCAGCGTCTCGGTGTTATCGGCCTCCTCACGATAGAGCTCGGCACCACGCCAGAATACCTCACGCAGCCCCTTAACCAGGGGACTATGCGGATCCGCTTCGGTTTCGCATTTGGCATGGTGCTTTCGGTGCACCGCCGTCCACTCTTTTGTCACCATACCGGTGGTCATCCACAGCCATAAACGGAAGAAATGGCTGACCACGGGGTGCAGCTCCAGAGAGCGATGGGCCTGGTGACGGTGGAGAAAGATGGTGACCGCAGCAATGGTGATGTGGGTCATGCCCAACGTAATGAGAATAACCTCCAGCCAGGAGGGAGAAAGAAAACCGGTAAGTTCCAACAGGATAACCTCGATGATTGTTAATGGCTGTCGTGCCTAAAAGCCATTTGCTCTATATATTGAGCAAAAGGTGCCTTTTCGCAAGCCCCGCCATGAGACTCCATCTTAAGACCGCGAACGCTATAAAAAGTTACCCGCATCACAGAATAAAGATGATTAGTCTCGATAAGCAAGCACCAGATTGCCATAGGGGTCAACCTGGCATAGCCATCCCGGCGCCAGCCAGGTGGTGGAGACCTGTTCGGTGATCAGCGCTGGCCCTTGCAGCTCCCGCCCTGGCCCTAGCGCCTCCCGTGCCCATACCGGTACGGCATCCTCAATTCCGTGGAGACTGGCGAAATCCACCGGCACGGCGCTGGCAGCGACCAACTCGTGTGGCACCAGTGGCAACGGCGGTTGCGGCCCTTGCAATTGCAGGCGCAGGCTAACCAGCTCCACCGGCAGATCCAGGCGATGGCCATACCGTTCCTGATGCAGCCGATGAAACACCTCGATACTGGTCCCACTTCCGCCATGTTGCTGCCACGGCACTGTCAGGGTGTAGGACTGGCCAAGGTAACGCAGATCGAGCTGTGGCTGTACGCGGATGCTATCCAGCGCCACCCCCTCCTGCATCAGTGAACGCTCACCCTCTTTGCGTAGCAGATTAAGCTGCGCGGTGATCTCCCCCTCACTCATCTGTGCCAGCAGCCCCTGATGCGTGCGCGAGAACTGCCGTCCGCGCGGTGCGCAAAGCATCCCCAACGCCGAGAGCACCCCGGCATGCACCGGGACGATCGCCTGTTGCATCCCCAGCGCCTCGGCCAGGGCACAGACATGCAAGCCGCCGGCACCGCCGAATGACGCCAAGGTCAGCTGGCGCGGGTCCACGCCACGTTGTACCGACATCACCCGCAAGGCGCGGGCCATATGCTCATTGGCAAGGGTGATAATCCCCTCTGCAGCCTCGTGCAGCCCAAGTCTCAGCCGCTTGGCAACCTCGCCCACGGCCTGCTCCGCCGCCGCCAACTCGAGCCGCATCCCACCTCCGAGAAAGGCCTTGGGCAGCAAACGGCCGAGTACCAGATTGGCATCGGTCACTGTCGGTTCGCTTCCGCCCTTGCCATAACAAGCCGGCCCCGGCGCGGCACCGGCCGACTCGGGCCCGACCTGAAGCAGACCGCCCGCATCGAGCCGGGCGATAGAACCACCACCGGCGCCGATGGTGTGCATATCGACCATCGGCACCGACACGGGCCAAGGGCCGATCTGCCCCTCCGTGGTCAGCTGCAACTCGCCATCGATCAGCGCCACATCGGTCGAGGTGCCCCCCATATCGAAAGTAAGCAAGTGCTCACGTCCCGCCAGGGCCCCTATCACCCTCGCTGCAGAAAGACCGGCTGCCGGACCAGAGAGCAACATATGAACAGCTTGCCGTCCGGCCAATGACGCCTCGATCGTGTTGCCGGAACTCTGCATCACCGAAACGGTTGCACCCGGCAACCCCGACTCCAGGCGCGCAAGATAGCCCTCCACCAGTGGCCCGACCCAGGCGTTGAGCCAGGTAGCGATGCCACGCTCGTACTCCTTGTACTCGGGTAGAATGGCCGAGGATCGTGAGATAAAGATCCCCTCGGGAACCGCCGCTTCGAGCTCACGCTCAAACTGATCATCAAGGAAGGAAAAAAGCAGATTGATCGCCACCGCTTCCGGCTTGAGCCGCTGCAACGCCGCTCCCAGCTGCTTCAGGTCGGACTCCGTCAGTGGTTCGACCACACCGCCGTCAGCGCCGAGTCGACCGCCGGTTTCAAGACACAGCTCGACAGGGACCGGCGGCTTGATCGGAGCCGGTTGTAGATTGTAGAGTTCTCGACGTGCCTGACGGCCCAGGGTGAGCAGATCCTTGAAGCCACGGTTGGTGACAAACACGGTCCGCACTCCCTTGCCCTCAAGAACGGCGTTGGTGGCCACGGTGGAACCGTGCACCATCCGCAGTTCGCCAAGGAGTTCTCCCTCGATGCCGAGCTCGCGCACCCCTTGCAGGATCGCCCACTCAGGTGCCTCGGGGGTAGAAAGCACCTTGTGCACACGCAGGCGTTCACCGTCGAACAATACGAAATCGGTAAAGGTACCGCCGGTATCTACGCCTAATAGCATCCATTATCTCTCAATATCGTCTTATGGTGATTTTGGAACTTTTGCACGACCCACGAAACTAATTTACAGCGCAGGCCATACACTCACGTTTTTACCTATTGCGGTATGATACCGAAAACAACAGCGATGATCTCACGGCCCCCAGGGCCGGAGCGACAAGAAAAACAGAGGTCTCATGGAGCACGACAGCTTAATCAAGGTAGAGCATCTGTCACGCCGCTACGGCCACAACTTGGCGGTCAACAACGTCAGCTTCGAGGTGCGGCGTGGCGAGGTGCTGGGCTTTCTCGGCCCCAATGGCGCCGGTAAATCCACCACCATGCAGATGTTGACTGGCAACATTGCCCCCACTGCCGGGCGCATCACCATCAATGGCATCGACATGCTGGAGCGGCCCAAAGAGGCCAAGCTGGCACTCGGCTTCCTGCCGGAACAGCCACCGCTCTATCGCGAGCTGAGTGTCGATGAATACCTCACCTTCTGCGCCCGCCTCAACCGCATTGCCAAGGGAGAGGTCGCCCATGCCGTGGCACAGGCCAAGGAGCGTTGCGGCCTCACCGAAGTGGGCGCACGGCTGATCAACAACCTCTCCAAGGGCTACCAACAGCGGGTCGGCATCGCCCAGGCGATCATCCACTCCCCGGATGTGGTGATCCTCGATGAGCCCACCGTCGGTCTCGACCCGATCCAGATCCGCGAGATCCGCAAACTCATCCGTGAGCTCGGCGGTGAACACAGCGTGATCCTCTCCACCCATATCCTGCCCGAAGTGCAGACCACCTGCGACCGGGTGCAGATCATCAACCGCGGACAACTGGTCCTTTCCGACAGCATCGACGGTCTCACCCGGCGCATGCAAACCTCCAGCCTGATCATTGCCCTGCGCCGACCGCCGACAGCGGAACAGTTGCAGGCCATCACCGGCGTGCAAGCGGTGGAGTCCCTGGAGGACGGGCGACTGCGCCTTAGCCACGCCCCGGAGCAGAGTCCGGCCGAAGCGCTTGCCGAACAGGCGGTAGCGCAAGACTGGGGCCTCTACGAGCTGACACCCGAGCGGCTCTCACTGGAGGATGTGTTCGTCAATATCACCACCACCGAACAGAAGGAGGAGCTCGCATGATGATCGCCACCCTGGCGGCGCGTGAACTGCGCAGCCTGTTCCTCTCGCCACTGGCCTGGACCATCCTCGCCGTGGTGCAGTTTATTCTTGCCTGGCTGTTCCTCGCCCAGCTCGATATCTATATCGCCTACCAGGCGCAGATCGCTATGATGGAGAGCCCGCCCGGGGCCACCGAAATTATCGTTGCTCCCCTTTTCTCCAACGCCACCATCATCCTGTTGCTGGTGATCCCGCTACTGACCATGCGTCTGGTGAGCGAAGAGCGCCGTTCCCGCACCCTGCCGCTGCTTTTCTCTGCGCCGGTGTCCATGAGCGAGATCGTGCTTGGTAAGTACCTCGGTATCCTCGGTTTTCTCTTTATCCTGCTCGGCCTGATCACCCTGATGCCACTCTCGCTCCTGACCCTCGGTACCCTCGACTTCGGCCTGCTCACCTCCAACCTCCTCGGACTGGTACTGATGCTTGCCGCCTTTGCCGCCGCGGGCCTGTTCATGTCCACGCTGACCGCGCAACCCACTGTCGCGGCCATCAGTGCCTTCGGTCTGCTGTTGCTGTTGTGGATCATCCAGATGAGCGGGCAGTCCGCCGCCGATGGCAGCACCGTATTCACCTATCTCTCGCTGCAGCGCCACTACGAGGCCCTGCTGCGGGGGTTGTTCAACAGCAGCGACATCCTCTATTACCTGCTGTTTATCACCACCTTCCTGGTCCTGAGCATCCGCCGCCTGGATGCCGACCGCTTGCAGCACTGAGTTAAAGGGATTCGACATACGATGGAAGTCAGCAAAAAAAGCCTCCGCCAGTTACGCCTGCAGAGCTGGAGCTTCGTGGTCCTGTTCCTCACCGTGATCGGCCTGCTCGCTTGGCTCAGCACCCGCTACAACTACCAGGCCGACTGGACCGCCAGCGGCCGCCACACCCTCTCCGAGGCCAGCACCGTCCTGCTGGAGCAACTCGACGGCCCGGTCACACTCACCTCCTTCAGCCGCGCCGAAGATATCACCGGCCTGCGCAAGCGCACCACCGAGCTGGTCTCGCGTTACCAGCGAGTGAAACCCGATATTCAGCTCGACTTTGTCGACCCGGACGAAGCGCCCGAGCAGGTGCGCGAACAGGGCGTCACCCTCGATGGTGAACTGGTGGTGAGCTATCAGGGGCGCAGGGAAAATCTCAAAAATATCGGTGAACAGGCCCTGAGCAACGCGCTGCAACGCCTGCTGCGCAGTGGTGAGCGCCGTGTAGTGTTCCTCGGAGGCCATGGCGAGCGGCGCATCGACGGCCAGGCCAATTTCGATCTTGGCCAGTGGGGGCAGACGTTACAGGAGAAAGGCTTTCTCTTCTCCACCCTCAAGCTCGGGACTGAGGCGGCCATTCCTGCTGACACCGCGGTACTGGTGATCGCGGGTCCCCAGGTCGACCTGCTGCCGGGCGAGGTCGTGCTGATCCAGTCCTACGTCGCCCGCGGTGGCAATCTGTTGTGGCTCAGCGAGCCGGGTGCCCCCCGGGGGCTCACGCCACTGGCGGAACAGCTTGGACTAGAGTTTGTACCCGGTACCCTGGTCGACCCCACCGGACAGATGCTCGGTATCGACAATCCTGCGGTCGTTGTCGTCGGAGAATATCCCAGCCATCCGGTGACCGAAGGTCTGGGCACACTCACCCTCTTCCCAGAGGCCCACGCCATTAAGAGCCGGGGCAGCGACTGGGAAACCACATCGCTGCTGCGCAGCCTGCCACGCAGCTGGTCAGAAACCGGTCCACTGGAGGGCACCATCGGGTAT
>JBFFNE010000001.1:0-83404 GCA_041563315.1 Thiohalomonadaceae bacterium | reverse complement strand
ACCTGGAGGCGAGCACTTCAGCGTTGACCGAAGCCAATAGCAAGGATCTCAAGGCTGGCAAGGAGAGCGGGCTGGATGCGGCGCTGCTCGATCGTTTGGAACTGAACCCGGAGCGTATTGCCGGCATGGCCGAGGGGCTACGACAGATCGCCACGTTAGCTGATCCGGTCGGTGAGATCGCCGATATGAGTTATCGCCCCTCAGGCATTCAGGTTGGCAAGATGCGCGTGCCACTGGGGGTGATCGGAATTATCTACGAGTCGCGCCCGAATGTGACTGCTGATGCGGCGGCGTTGTGCCTAAAGTCCGGCAATGCGGCGATCCTGCGTGGTGGCTCGGAGGCGGCCTATTCCAACCAGGCCATTACGGTCTGTATCCAACGCGGGTTGGAGAAGGCAGGACTGCCGGCCACTGCTGTGCAGGTGATCGAGACCACAGATCGCGCCGCGGTGGGCGAGCTCATCACCATGTCCGAGTATGTAGACGTGATTGTGCCGCGTGGCGGCAAGGGGCTGATTGAGCGGATCAGCGCCGAGGCGCGGGTGCCCGTGATCAAGCACCTCCACGGTGTTTGCCACGTCTACATCGACGATGAGGCTGATCTGGAAAAGGCCACCCGCATCGCCTTCAACGCCAAGACCCACCGCTACGGGGTGTGCAATGCCATGGAGACCCTGCTGGTGGCCGAGGGCGTGGCCGAGGCAGTGCTGCCGGAACTCGGTGGTATGTACCGCGAGAAGGGGGTGGAACTGCGCGGCTGTGAAACCACGTTGCGGCTCGTGCCGGGCAGTGTTCCTGCCACTACTGAGGACTGGGATACCGAATACCTCGCACCGATCCTGTCTATCCGCGTGATCAAGGATATGGACGAGGCGATTGAGCACATCCATCACCACAGCTCCGGCCACACCGAGTCCATCGTCACCGAGAATTTTACCCGGGCGCGCCGCTTCCTCGCCGAGGTCGATTCCAGCTCAGTGATGGTCAACGCCTCAACGCGTTTTGCGGATGGCTTTGAGTATGGTCTGGGTGCAGAGATCGGAATTTCCACTGACAAGATTCATGCCCGCGGTCCGGTCGGGCTGGAGGGGCTGACCTCGCAAAAGTACATCGTACTTGGCGATGGACATATCCGGGAATAGCCGTTGGCGCATTACCTGACGGCGACAGATTCCCTATCACCATGGGCCCGGCTTACCCGGTCGGCGCAGTATCGCGCGCGTCTGGGGAGGGCTCTCCTGCTGGCTCTCGGCTGGATGGTATTGAGTGGTCCGGTTACGGCGCTGACCATGGGAGAGCTGGTGGTTCACTCCAGCCCGGGCAAACCCTTGCGAGCTAGTATCTCGCTGGTTCTCCAGGATCAGGAGCTGTTGTCCGAGTTGCGGGTTACCCTGGCATCGGATAAGTTTTATGCTGGTGAGCAACTGGAGCGACCGGCCTTCCTTGAGGGGATGCGTATCGGACTGTTGGCCACCGGTGAGCGCAGCGCCCGGATTCAGCTTTTCGGTGAAGCCCCCTGGCAGGGGGAAGAGGCCTTTTTGCTGCTGCATGCCGTCTCGCCTCAGAAGCAGCATTCCCTGCGTTTTCGACTGGCCGGTGTCCATCGCGAGGATGGAGTGCCTGAGCAGGCCTACCGGTTTGTCGAGGTTACCGAGAACGACACTCTCGATGCGATTGCCATGCGCTTGAGCGTGGGAACCCATCGCAGCTACCTGCATATGATGTACGCGCTTTTCCTTGCCAACCCCGAGGCTTTCTATCGCAATAACATGAACAATCTCAAGCGCGGGGCTCGCTTGCAGGTACCGGACAGTGCGCAGCTCTATCGGTTGAAAGATGCCGAGGTGTTTCAGGCGATTCGTCAGCAATATGCATTGTGGCGTCTGCAGCAGGAAACGCCGACGAAAGCCACCACAGAGGCCGGTGCTCTCCTCTCGGAAATGAGTGATGCCCAGGCCAGCGCTCTTGATTTTCAGGGTAAACCTCAAGTACTGCAACAGCAGATGCAACAACTGAGTGAAGAGAACGAGTCAATCCAGCGCCGCAATACGGAGCTTAAGGCCCGCCTGGCACGGCTGGAGCAGCAGATGGAGCAGGTGGCCGAGCAGGTACTTGATTATCAGCCAGGGGCCCAACCCTTACCGCTGAATGACGAAGCCGTTGCCGCTCCTGAACCGGTCGATCACGACAGTGTTACCACACCTGACCCAGAAGCCAAGGATTCTGCAACGGCGTCGGCAATCGTGAAAGAAAAGCGCAAACCTGCGGGTGCTGAAGGCTTGCCGGGTTATATCATGTTTTTCGTTATACTGTTGGCATTGGGGGGCGGGGTGCTGGTTTGGCGTTATAACGCAGGTCGGCAAGAGGGCGATACCTGATGGGGGGGCCGCTGGCTGCCCCCATCGGTGTGTTTGGCGGGACCTTCGACCCCGTCCATTTCGGCCACTTACGCTCGGCACTTGAGTTGTATGAACAACTCTCTTTGCGGCGTATGCACCTCATTCCAAGTGCGGTACCGCCGCATCGAGAGGCACCCAGAGCGAGCGCGGAGCAGCGCCTCGCCATGTTGAGACTGGCGGTGGAGGGGCAGCCCGGTTTTGTGGTCGATGAGCGCGAAATCCAGCGACAAGGTCCATCTTATATGGTGGATACTCTGCTGTCCTTGCAGGCCGAGGTGGGCGAGACGCCGTTATGCCTTATCCTCGGCGTGGATGCCTTCCTGGGCATACCGGGCTGGTATCAGTGGCAAAAATTGCTGGAACTGAGCCACATCGTGGTCGCCCATCGTCCTGGCTGGCATCTGGATGAAACACGCATGTCACCGGCATTGCGGGAGGTGGTGCGGGAACACAGGCTGAGCGATATTGCGGCTTTGCAGAGTAAGGTCGCAGGCGGCGTGTTACTGCAAGGGGTGACTCAGCTTGATATCTCCGCCACCGATATCCGCGAGCGAATTGCCGCTGGAAAAAACGCCAATTACCTGCTGCCGGCTAGCGTTTGGCAGTATATTAAGTCACAGGATCTTTACCGTTGAAAAGAGAATCGATGAACGCCGAACAACTGAAAGAACTCGTCGTTGACGCCCTGGAAGATCGCAAGGGAATAGACATCAAGGTGCTGGATGTGCGTGACAAGTCCAGCTTTACCGACATTCTGGTGATCGTCGCCGGTAATTCAACCCGTCAGGTCAAGGCCTTGGCCGATCATGTGGTTGAGAAGGTCAAGGAGAAGGGAGTCCGTCCCCTGGGTATGGAGGGGGAGAAAGAGAGCAACTGGGTGTTGGTCGATCTGGGGGATGTGGTGGTGCATGTGATGCTGCCGGAAACCCGCGACTTCTATAACCTGGAGAAACTGTGGGGCGACGAGGCCCCACAGGTGGAGAGTGACGAGGACAATTGAAGCATGCAGATCCACCTCATTGCGGTCGGCAACAGGATGCCCGCCTGGGTGGAACTGGGCTATCAGGATTACGCCAAGAGACTGCCGCCTGAGTGCGCGCTCAGACTGCATGAAATACCCGCCGGCAAGCGAGGCAAGAACGCCGATATCGCACGATTAACGCGCCAGGAGGGAAACAAGATGTCCGCGCTCATTCCCAAAGGGGCGCGAGTGATCGCCCTGGAGGTCGGCGGCCGAGCCTGGTCTACAGAACAGCTCTCGACCAGGCTCGACAGCTGGATGGGGGAGGGGCGCGATGTCGCCCTGCTGGTCGGTGGCCCGGAAGGGCTGGAACCCGGCCTCAGCGCTTCGGCCGACGAACGCTGGTCACTCTCACCACTGACCCTGCCCCACCCGCTGGTGCGTATCGTGCTGGCCGAACAGCTCTACCGCGCCTGGAGCATCCTCAAGGGCCATCCGTAC
This sequence comes from Thiohalomonadaceae bacterium, assembly GCA_041563315.1. Classification (GTDB taxonomy): domain Bacteria; phylum Pseudomonadota; class Gammaproteobacteria; order Thiohalomonadales; family Thiohalomonadaceae; genus JBFEYJ01. The sequence goes on along the minus strand of JBFFNE010000001.1, from coordinate 79,543 downwards.
CACCGATAATAAAATGAATTCAGCGCAAAGACGCAAAGGTTAATGACATTGGGACATGGTTGCGGATTGAAAGCCATGAGGTTGGCGAAGAAGACAGGAACCTCGTTCATTTTCTTCATTTGCATTTCCTTTGCACACTTCGCGCCCTTGCAGTGAAATGTTTTCAGGTTTTTCATTATGAACATGAAACATGACATCTACCTTGCCTCGGCTTCGCCGCGTCGTCGTGAGTTGCTTGAGCAGATTGGAATGTCCTTCCGCCAGCTTGTGGTCGATGTACCGGAAGTGCGGGAGAAGGATGAAGTGCCGGAGATGTATGTACTGCGTGTGGCGCTGGACAAGGCGCGTGCAGGGAGGGCTACGCTTGCGGAGGAGGACCCGCTCGCGGTACTTGGTGCTGATACCGCTGTGGTGATTCAGGGTGAGGTGCTGGGTAAGCCGCGCAATCGGGACGATGCCCTGGCCATGATGGCCAGGCTCTCCGGGCAATGGCATCAGGTGATGTCCGCCGTGGCGATAGTTGGCCCGGATGGGGAGGAGCACTCCCGCCTGTGTGTCAGCTCGGTTCTGTTTCGTGAAGTGAGTGTGGCTGAAGCTATTAGCTATTGGGATACCGGCGAGCCTAAGGATAAGGCGGGGGGGTATGCCATTCAGGGGAGGGCGGCGGTGTTCATCGAGCGCCTGGAAGGCTCATATTCCGGTGTCATGGGACTGCCGCTGTTCGAGACTGCAAGTTTGTTGGAACAGATTGGCATTACCCCGGCCGCTATAAGCGTATAATCAATTGACAAGCGGCAGCAGTCGCGATCATCGTCAGGCGGGACTCCAGGAGTCATACCCTGGTTTCTGGCCTTCGCCGGAATGAAACCTGGGTCTTAAGCTATGGCCAAAAAAAGTTGCAGGTTGCCCCTTGTTGCGACGTGCGACTTGCCACCTGGGAGCTGAGTGTTATGAGCGAAGAGTTATTAATCAATATCACCCCACAGGAAACACGGATCGCCTTCGTTGAGAATGGTGTCTTGCAGGAGGTTCATATTGAACGTGCTCGCAAGCGAGGGTTGGTCGGCAATATCTACCGAGGCCGGGTCAGTCGCGTACTGCCCGGAATGCAGGCAGCCTTTGTCGATATAGGCCTGGAGCGTACCGCATTTCTGCATGCCTCTGACATCATGTGCGAGAATGAAAATCATGATACTTCTGAACGCTGCGTCGAGCAAATCAATAACCTGCTGCGGGATGGACAGGAGGTCATGGTGCAGGTGGCAAAGGACCCTCTGGGTACCAAAGGGGCGCGCTTAACCACTCATATCTCCATCCCGTCTCGTTATCTTGTGTATATGCCGGGCAGCAACCATGTCGGCGTGTCGCAACGGATAGAGGACGAAGCAGAGCGTGAGCACCTGAAAACGATCGTGCGGGAGTTCGCTGAGGAGAATGCCCCGGGCGGGTTTATCGTGCGCACTGCCGGTGAAGGGGCCAACCGGGAGGCGCTGGAAAAAGACATTATCTTTCTGAATAAGCTCTGGACCGAACTGCAGGAGCGTAAGGCAGGTGAGAATGGTTCCCGCCTTATCCATGAAGATATGCCGCTAGTTATGCGCACCATGCGCGATTTGGCCGATGCCGATATCGAGAAGGTGCGCATTGATTCGCGTGAAACTTTTCTCAAGGTACACAAATTCTCCAGCAAATTTATTCCCGCACTGGCTGAGCGTATTGAGCATTATTCCGGGGAACGGCCGATTTTCGATCTCTACGGTGTTGAGGACGAAATCCAGAAGGCGCTCGGTCGCAAGGTGATGCTCAAGTCCGGCGGTTATCTGATTATCGACCAGACCGAGGCGATGACCACCGTCGATGTGAATACCGGCGCTTTTGTTGGTCATCGCAATCTGGAAGAGACCATCTTCAAGACAAATCTTGAGGCGGCACAGGCGATCGCCCGTCAGCTGCGCCTGCGAAATCTCGGCGGTATCATTATTATTGATTTTATTGACATGGAGGACCTTGAGCACCGCCGTCAGGTGTTGCGTGCACTGGATAAAGCCCTGGAGCGCGACCACGCAAAGACTCATATCAGCGAAGTATCTTCCCTCGGACTGGTGCAGATGACACGTAAGCGTACCCGAGAAAGCCTGGAGCATGTATTGTGTGAGAGTTGTCCTACCTGCAGCGGCCGCGGCACACTAAAAACGCCAGAGACGGTGTGCTATGAAATTTACCGCGAAATTATGCGCGAGGCGCGTCAGTACGATGCTCGAAAATTACTGGTGCTTGCCTCGCAGGAGGTCGTCGATCTGTTGTTGGATGAGGAGTCTACCAGTATCGCCGAATTGGAAGAGTTTATCGGTCGTCCAATTAATTTTCAGGTAGAGTCGCTCTACACACAGGAGCAGTTTGACGTTGTGCTGATGTGACAAGGAACACAATGCACGCTGCAGTTTTTGAGTAATGGGGAACGATTCCTGTTCGATTTGCGACTTTAGCCGACTTTAAATTTCACAGGTTTTTGAACACCACATCATGCGCCGCACTTCTAGACTGAAGACTTTTATCTGGTACAGCCTGGTTACCCTGTTGGTTACCGCTGCCGTACTGGTGAGCGTGGTGCGTCTGACGATCGGATCGGTGAGTGAATATCGCCAGCACTTGGAGGATATGGCCGGCCGTTATCTGGGTAAGCCGGTGGCCATTGCTGAAATGGATGCGAGGCTGGTCGGGATTAATCCCACGGTGGTGCTTGATGACATCTCTCTGCTGGATGAACAGAGCTTCGAGCCGCTTGCCCATTTCAGTAGCATCCGGATCTCCCTTAATCCAGTCTCTTCGTTGCGGCAGTTGCGGCCTGTCGTCGACCTCTCTATTTATGGTGCCAAAATCGTGGTCGGGTTTCGCGATGATGGCACGCTTCAGGTCCAGGGTGTCACACTTTCTAAAGAGAGCGGCAACAGCAGTACCAGCGGAGAACTGGGTGCCTGGCTACTCTCCCAATCCCGCCTTGTACTCAAGGAAACCACCCTTGTGTGGCGCAACTGGGACACCGGCGATGAGGCTGTATTTGTCGGCGGGAACCTGGAGCTGCAAAACCAGCAGAATCGTCATCGGCTCAGTGGTTATGTGCAACTCCCAAAGGAGCTCGGCAAGGAACTGAGATTGGCATTCGATATTCACGGTGACCTCCTTACCCAGAAGGACTGGAAGGGAGAGCTTTATGTGAAAGCCGTGGATGTGCAAGCGACGACCTGGTTACAGCAGTTCGATTACAAAGGCTTGCGGCTTCAGCAGGGTGATGTTGACATCGAACTCTGGAGTTATTGGCAGGGGGGACTGCTGGAAGGGATGGAGGGGAAATTCAGCCTTGCCGATTTGAAGTTCTCCGGTACAGAGGAGCCGCTCCAGCTGCAGCGGCTTGCCGGGAAAGTGCGTTATGAGAGTGGTGATGACGGTTGGCTGCTCCAGCTAAAAGATATCCAGCTAGCGCATGAGGGCCTGCCTGATGACCAGTTTTCGCTGCAGCTGGAAAAGAATGCTCTGGCTACCGTGATACAGGCCAGCTCACTGCCCCTGGCACTGCTGCCTCATTATGCACATTATATTCCTGCACTGGATGTAAAACAGTATGAGGCGATAGCACAGGCCGCTCCTTCTGGCAGGCTTCGGGGGGTGCACATCGAACTTGGCGATGGGGGGCATATCAGGGCGACAGCCGAGGTGGAGGAGTTGCAGTTTTCGCCTTGGCAACGCGTTCCGGGTCTATCCGGTTTGAGCGGTCATTTTGCCATGGACGGAAGTGCGGCGCAGTTTGTGATTGATAGTCGTGATGTTGTGCTGACGTGGCCTCATCTGTTTCGTCAACCACTTAAGCTGAAAAGTGCAAGTGGTGGCGTAGTGCTGGACAGAGAGGATGACCAGTGGCGGTTCACCGGCGACCGGTTGAAGCTTGCCAATCAAGATGTTCGTGTGCAGATATCCTTTGATAGTCTGGTTGAACCAGGAACTTCACCACTGGTTTCGCTGGAGGCGCAGCTGGAGGATGCTCGGGCTGCAGCGGTACCCGATTATCTTCCCGCGCGCATTATGTCCGCAGAAAGTGTGCGTTGGCTTGATAAGGCCTTTGTCGGCGGGAGCGTCGCATCGGGTCGGGTCTTATTGCATGGCCGTCTCGATGCGTTTCCTTTTCGTCGGAATCACGGCCAGTTCGAGGTCGGACTCAATGCTGAAAATGTGACGCTCCATTATCAGGATGGCTGGCCTGAATTGAGGCAGATCAACGGTGAGGTACGATTTGACGGCCCGGCAATGGCTATTACCTCACCGCAAGCCAGGATCTATTCAAGTCGGCTCCGCCAGGTTCGTGTCGGTATTACCGATTTCAGGGAGCCTGTGTTGCGGGTTGAGGGGGAAGCTGACGCAAGCCTTGCCGATGCGCTGCGTTTTATACAGGAATCACCTTTGGTGCAACATGCGGGTGCGGGACTGGATCACATCCGGGCACGGGGTGATACACATCTTGATCTGGCATTTGTCATTCCTCTTTCCAAGAGGGTGACCGCTAATTACCCTCTTACTGTTATTGGTCAGGCCGCCTTTGATAATGGGGAACTCCACATCGCCGAAGGTGTGGTGCTGAGTGAGTTAAGCGGTGACCTTCTGTTTACTGAAGCGAGTTTCGAAGCAAAAGGTCTCCAGGCTCGTCTTTATGATGCACCGGCAAAACTCCAGGTGTTCACTGAAAAGGCCGGAGAGCATCCGCAAGTGGTCGTTGCTGCCCAGGGGCGCGTCACTGCCAAAGCTTTGCAGCGCGAGTTGGAGCTTCCGCTCCTGGCCCGACTGGATGGCGAAACAGACTGGCAGGGAAGAGTGACCATCCCCTATGGCGGGGCGGCTGATGCCAAGCTGGCTTTGCACTCGACACTGGAGGGAATGGCGATCGACCTGCCACTGCCGGCGGCAAAGACCAGAGAGGAGGCCAAGCCGCTCTCGCTGACATGGCAACTCAGTGGTGAGAGTACACGTGCAAATCGCCTGGTCTACGATGACCTTGTCAGTGTTGTCTGGAAGCATCAGGTAAAGCCGTTTCAACTATTGGGCGCGGCAGTGAGTTTTGGTGCCAGGAGTGAACCCGAGTTATTGAAGCTGGGGGCGGTTCATATTAAAGGTACGCTTGAGAATGTTCAGTTCCAGGAGTGGTTGCAATTCCGTGAGCAAATAAAGACTACCGAAGCTGGAACCTCACTGCTTCCGATTGAGGTGGAGATGGAGCGTCTGCACATCGCTCCTTCTGCTGTCGAATTGAGTGGTGGCCAGCCCCGTGTAGAGGCTCTTTCCCCCATCAGTTTTGTCGTCAACAACTTTACCTACGGTGACATGGCATTTGGCAGGGTTGACCTTAAGCTCCGGCCGGATGGCAGAATGCTACTGGTCGATACCTTGACGATAACGGCCCCCTCCTTTACTGCGAATGGAAATGGCCAGTGGGACGAAGATGGCAATACACAACTTGATTTTACGGTAATGAGCAGTGATTTTGGACGCATGATGCATGAGCTGGGATTTGCCACTGTGATTACCGGGGGCAAAATATCGGCAACAGGCCGGCTATTCTGGCCGGGCAGTCCGACGTCATTCAGTTTAACTGAACTGGGAGGGGCTGTGCATGTGAAAATCGATGAGGGTAGTATTGAGGAGGTAAAAGCCGGTGCAGGAAAACTGCTGGGCCTCCTCAGTCTACAGGCATTACCGAGACGCCTGTTCCTTGATTTTAGCGACCTGTCAGAAAAGGGCCTTCAGTTTTCTACGTTCGAAGGAGACATACGCTTTGCCGAGGGTAATGCCTACACCCAGAACCTGCATCTTGAATCTCTGCCTGCCAGTATGCTGATAACCGGACGCACTGGTCTGGTGAGCCGCGACTTCGATCAGCTGATAGCCGTGGTGCCAAACGTTAGTGATACAGTTTCGGTCGCCGGGGCCTTGGCATGGGGGCCGCAGGCTGCAGCGGTCCTTATCGTTCTGCAAAAATTGTTTCAAAGCAATATCGATGCGGCAGCCATGACCCGTTATCACTTGACCGGGACCTGGGCAGATCCAAAGTTGACCAAGATGAATGGTGATTCGTCATCAGCGGTAGAGGAGGGTTTGTGATATCAGTGCTGTCAAGCCATGGCATAAGTGTTAAGATTTTTCACACTATGCCGCGAAATTTTGTTGTTTTTCTGTTGTTGCTGATGCCGAGCTTCCTGTATGGCGAAGAGTCCTGGCAGTTATCGCTGCAGGAGTGGGCACAGCCACGACATGGGGACAGGCTTGTAAGGCAAGCGGCTCTTGCTGGTGCGATTGCGCAGCTTCAGCAGCAACCACTGGCACGCCTGCAAGTACGTTACCCCGGTGGTGATGAAGGAGTGCTTTGGGCCGAGGAGTTACAGTCTTGGCTGGTCGCCCTTGGGATTGCCTCAAATCGGATTGAACTGGTGCCGGGTAGTAGCAAAGCTGATTTGATTCAGCTGAATATTGTGCAGTAACTCACATTATCACTGACGATAAAATTAAGAATCGATAGGAGAATTGCCTGTGTCCCGTGTTGCTGCCATTCAGATGGCCTCTGGCCCCAATGTTAATGCCAACTTGCTGGAAGCGTCACGCTTACTCAGAAAAGCCGCAGATGCTGGTGCCAACCTGGTCGTGTTGCCAGAAAACTTTGCCCTGATGGGTATGAGTGATTTCGATGCGGTAAAGATCCGTGAGGCCGATGGCGAAGGCCCGCTGCAGGAGTTTCTGGCAGAGCAGGCTGCAAAACTGGGTCTCTGGCTGGTCGGTGGCACAATCCCGCTGGTTGGGCATGATCCGGATCGGGTTAATGCGGCGTGCCTGTTATTCGATAATAGCGGTAATCGTGTCGCCCGCTATGACAAAATCCACCTATTTGATGTAAAGATTACGGAAAGTAACGAGTATTATAACGAGTCCGAATCCATCGAGCCCGGGAGCAAAGTCGTGGTGGTGGATACACCGTTTGGCAAACTAGGGTTAGCGGTTTGTTATGATCTGCGATTCCCAGGCTTGTTTCGTCTTATGAGTGAGGCGGGCGTTGAGATCTTCAGTTTACCATCTTCGTTTACGGCGATTACTGGCAAGGCCCATTGGCAGACTCTGGTACGGGCACGGGCCATTGAAAATCTGAGTTATGTGATTGCCGCGGCCCAGGGTGGTTATCATGCCAACGGCCGTGAGACCTACGGTCACAGCATGATCGTTGATCCCTGGGGAATTGTGCTTGATGAGTTATCTCGGGGCTCGGGTGTAGTCGTCGCTGAGATAAAGCGTGACAGGTTGGCTGATCTGCGTCGGAGTTTTCCTGTACTGGAACACCGCAAGCTGGGCTGTTCCCTGAAATGAGCTCAGCCAAGGGCTGATGATAAGCGGCGTCGATACGACGCCGTTTTTTTACTCCGTCAAGTCGCGCAGATAGCGGAAGATCTCTCGTGCCGACTTGGGTGGTTTGTTCTTCGCCGCTTCCTGTTGTGCGTTTCGGATGAGCTGGCGTAAGTGCTGACGGTCGGTATGGGGGTACTCTTCCAGTAGTTGTTCCAATGCGGCATCCCCTCCGGTCACTAGGCGATCGCGCCATTGTTCCAGACGGTGAAACCTGGCTGCATCCTTACCGGCAGCACTTTTTAATTCATTGAGTGCCTGGGCGATGGGCTCGGCATCGATACTGCGCATGATCTTCCCGATGTATTGCAATTGCCGTTTTAAACCACCGCGTGCCTTGATCTTGCGAGCGAGTGCAACCGCTTCGGCCAGCTCCTCGGGCATCGGGATTTTCGCTAGTTTTGCCTGGGGCAGTTCTACCAGTTCCTCACCAAGCGCCTGCAGTGCGTGGCTTTCGCGTTTGAGTTGACTCTTGCTGGGGTAAAGGCTTTCGTCATCATCATCGATGTGCGCGATGTCATCATTCATTGATTTATACCAGGAAGGTGGCGGCTAGGCCGAGGAAAGCAAAAAAACCGATCACATCGGTGACAGTTGTAAGGACGACACTGCCGGACAGTGCCGGATCGGCACCCAGTTTTTTCAGGATCAGCGGAATCGTGGCGCCTGTCAGTGCAGCAACAAATAGATTAATGACGATGGCTGCTCCGATCACTACAGCCAGTGCCGTACTATTGAACCAGAAGCCGGCCACCAGAGCGAGCACTACGGCCCAGACCAAACCGTTGAGCAGACCGACGGTAAGCTCCTTGCGCAGCAGCCGCTTGGCGTTACTGCTGCTGACCTGTCCTAGTGCCATGGCGCGGATCACCAGGGTCAGTGTTTGACTCCCTGCAATCCCGCCCATACTTGCGACTACCGGCATCAGGATAGCCAGGGCGACCAACTTTTCGATAGTGGTATCGAAAAGGCCGATTACCCACGAGGCCAGTAGTGCCGTCATAAGATTGATACCGAGCCAGACCGCACGACGACGGCTACTGGCGATTACCGGGGCGAAGATATCCTCTTCTTCGTTCAGACCAGCCATCCCCATGAAATCATGATCCGCTTTGTCGCGGATAACGTCGACAACGTCATCGATAGTGATACGTCCGAGCAGTTTGCCATTTTCGTCCACTACCGGGGCACTGACCAGATCGCGATGTTCAAACAGGTTAACCACGCCTTGTGCATGGGTATCTGCACGGATACCTTCACCGGCACGGCTCATGATCTCTTCGACATGTTTGTCCGGGTTTTCTGTCAGTAGCGCGGTCAGCGGTAGCAGCCCTAGGTAGATTCCCTCTCGGTCCACAACCATCAGGCTGTCGGTGGTTTCCGGTAATTTCCCCAGGCGACGTAAATAGCGCAAGACGACATCAAGGGTGATGTCCGCACGGATGGTGATCGTATCCACGTTCATCAATCCGCCGGCAGTATCCTCCGGATAGGGGAGTACTGCTTCAAGTCGTTCACGGTGCTGATCATCGAGCTTCTGCAGTAACTGCTCGATGACATCCTCGGGCATCTCTGGCAACAGGTCGGCCAGGTCGTCCGGATCGAGGCTTTCTGCGGCGGCAACAAGCTCGTGCGACTCCATATCCCGGATGAGGTTGGCACGCAGATTGTCGTTGACATAGAGGAGGATGTCGCCATCGAAGGACGGATCGACCTGTTCCCAGACGATGGAGCGCTGTTCCTGGGGAAGTGATTCGAGCAGTAGGGCGATTTCTGCAGGGTGCAGTTCCCCGAGAATCAGCCTTACCTGATTGAGATCATGTTGCTCAAGTGCCTGTTGCAGGCTGTCAAGACGGCTAAGAGCCGCGTCCTGACGATCCTGTACGGCATCCTGTTCGAGTATTTCGCCCATGCCCGCCCCTTGCCTGTATCCGATAAAGTGTAGCAAGCGCTGATAGGAGAGGGAAAGGGAAAGCCTTTAGTGAGCGATTAATTTTTTATGGGCGTGATTAATTTCACTGAGTTTTGCACTTAATTCAAGCGCATTCTCACTATGCAACATGTTTCCAAGTTGGCGCTTGAGTTTCGCGGTATCACTCTGACGGATGATGCGCTTTACTTCCAACAGCGACGCCGCCGGTACACTGAACTCCCTTAAGCCTATTGCAAGCAAGAGCGGGGTGAGCGCGGGATCCCCCGCCATCTCACCGCACATGGCAACCGGGATGCCAGCGTGATGACCGGCTCGCAGCACGCTGTGGATAAGTCGCAGCACGCCGATGTTGAGGGGATCGAACAAGTGATTGACTGTTTCATCTATTCGATCGGTGGCCAGTGTGTACTGCATCAGGTCGTTGGTGCCGATGGAAAGGAAGTCCAGCTGCTGGGCGAAAATATCCGCACAGAGTGCGGCAGCGGGTACCTCAATCATGCCGCCAACCATGACGTCGGGATCGAAACGCTTTTTTTCCCGCTTGAGTTCATCCTTCACGCGTTTGATTAAGCCGAGAACCTGTGGAATCTCCTCCGGTGTGGTAAGCATGGGGATGAGGATGCGCAGTGGACCGTAGGCGGAGGTGCGCAAGATAGCACGCAACTGGGGCAGGAACAGTTCCGGTTCCTGGAGGCATAGGCGGATCGCACGTAGCCCAAGTGCCGGATTGCTACAGCAGCTGCTGCTGCCAGGAACGATCTCCTTGTCCGCTCCCAGATCCAGGGTACGGATTGTTAGTGGTGTTCCCTTGAGGCGTTTGACCGTATGGCGGTAGATTTGAAACTGCTCTTCCTCGGAAGGGGGGGACTCACGGTTCATGAACAGAAACTCGGTGCGGTAGAGCCCGACCCCTTCGGCACCAACGCGACGCATAGCTGTGATGTCTTCAGACAGTTCAATATTCGCTCGCAGGGTGATGGTGACCTTGTCGAGGGTAACCGAGGGTTCACCCTTGAGCTGATGCAATGCACGTTGCGCCTGGTGCTCGTGGCGTTGTTGCCGGCGATAGAACGAGAGTGCATTCTCATCAAGAGCAGCAAGCAGCGCGCCATTATTGGCATCGACCACCAGGGGTTCATCATTGTCGATATACTGGTGAACATGCGAGACACCGACCAGCGCTGGGATGCCGAGACTGCGGGCGAGGATCGCGGTGTGGGACATCGGCCCGCCGCGTTCAGTGACGATGGCGGCAATGTTGTGGTTATGTAGCAGTACCACATCACTCGGTGCGAGATCGACGGCAATAATGATGCGCGGTTCGGCCTGGTCACTTTCGATGGCCGAGGGCATGTGGTCCTCATGCAGCAGGAGCTGCTGGATCCGGTGTACTACATGATCGATATCGTCGCGCCGGGTTCGGAGGTAGGGATCCTCCATGGCATCGAATACTTGAACCAGTGCATCCTGCTGAAGTTTCAGTGCCCATTCCGCGTTACAGCGGTGCTCCCGGATAATCTCGATGGGAATGGTGGAGAGCGCCGCATCCTCCAGCATTAGCAGGTGAGTGTCAATAAAGGCGGCAATATCGCGGGGTGTATTGCCTGGGATCTGTGAGCGGATGGTCTTTAATTGCTGTCGTGCCTGCTCCAGGGCTCGGGTGAATCGCGCGACTTCGGTTTCAATGTGTTCCTGTGGTAGCACATACTCGACGATATCGAGCTGACCGTGTTGTTGTACACGAGCCTTGCCAATGGCTATCCCTTTCGAGACGATGATTCCTGTTAGTGACAGTGGCATTGTAATCACCTCCGGCCATAGCGCGATTATTGCTCTTCGCCAAAGCGATCCTCGATCAAGGCTTCCAGCTCCGTGACAGCCTGGTTCTCATCCCTGCCGTTAGCACTGAGTTCAATGGTCGTTCCGCATCCTGCAGCGAGCATCATCACTCCCATGATACTTTTTCCGTTTACACTCTTGCTGTTGCGCTTGAGCATGATCTCACTTTCGAAGCCGGATGCCAGGCTAACGAATTTCGCAGCGGCGCGGGCATGCAGGCCAAGTTTATTGATGATGGTGACCTCTTTGCTAAGCATGGCTGCGACTTCCCCGGGTGAGATCGGGTTCGCGTTGCAGGATGCCATCATGGCCGCCGCTGAATGCCTTGTCTGACAAAGAGGATAAGTTCAGATCGGCATAGTTCATTACTCGGATCAACATCGGGAGGTTAAGGCCGGTGACGATACGAATATTTTCCCGCTGCAGAAGGCTGCAGGCGATATTGCTGGGTGTGGAGCCATAAATATCGGTGAGGACGAGCACACCCTCACCCTGGTCGAGTTCCTCGACCAGGCGTTGCGCTTGAATAATGGCGATATCCGGTTCTACACTGCGCTCAACATCTAGGACCGCTGTCTTTAACGGGGCGTTACCGAGGGTGCCTGTAGCGGCATCCAATACGGATTGCCCCAGAGGGGCATGGGCAATGATTAGGAGTGAAACACTCATGTGAGCTCTCGGTGACGTGTGAGTACACGCTGTTGTTGGCTGCGGAAATATTCTGCCATACGTTCGACAAAGTAGACAGAGCGATGTTGTCCGCCGGTGCAGCCGATAGCAATGGTCATGTAGCTGCGTTTGTCTTCTGCGAAATGTGGTAGCCACGACTCAAGGAAATCCTTGATTTCGGTGAACATGCGATTCACCTCAAAGTGGTTCTCCAGAAAATGGGCGACAGCAAAATCCTTCCCTGTCAGGGCGCGCAGGCGAGGTTCCCAGTGGGGGTTAGGCAGACAGCGGACATCAAAGACAAAGTCTGCTTCTACCGGAATGCCATGCTTGAAGCCAAAAGATTCGAACAAAACCGACATACTCGGACTGCTGCGCCGACCAATACGCGCCTGAACGAGATCGCGTAGCTGGTGCACATTGGTTCGGGTGCTATCGAGCTGCATATCGGACTGTGAGGTGATGGGGCGGAGCATCAGCCTCTCCTGCAAAATGGCCTCTTCGAGGGGAACTTCACTGTCAGTTAGGGGATGGCGGCGTCGGGTTTCACTGAAACGCTTGATCAGAGTGTCATCATTGGCATCAATGAAAATGACTTCGCACTCAAGCCCGGTCGATTTAAGTTGTTTGAGTACGGCAGGAAATGCAGCGAAATCGTTGTTCAGGTTGCGGGCATCGATACCGACGGCGACAGTATCGTACTCATGGAATTTAGCGTTGGCCATTTCTTCGGCAAAGGCCGGAATCAGGGCCATGGGCAGGTTGTCGATGCAATAACAGCCGACATCCTCCAATGCATTAAGGGCTACGCTTTTACCTGCACCGGAGGTGCCACTTATGATCAGCAGTCTCATTGCGAATCGTCGTGAATAAGGTGTTGCTGCCGGCTGATGAAATCTTCAACCGCATTGTACCCATTGTTGAACAGGATTTGGTTGCGGGCTGCGGCTTCCACTAGTACCGCGAGGTTGCGACCCGGTGCGACGGGTAGCTCGATTTCCGGTATTTCCACCTCGAGCATGCGTTGCTTGCGTCGGGTGCCCATCAGACGATCGATCTGCTGCATACTGTGATGATTGACTGGGGCAAGATGTACCACCAGATGCAGTTCCATATCCTGCTTTACCGCACTGTCGCCGAAGAGGGCACGAATGTTCAGCACACCAAGGCCACGCACCTCCAGAAAATTCTGCAATGCTTCCGGGCAGCGACCGAGCAGAGTGTCAGGTCCGCTGCGACTGAAAATCGGAGCATCGTCGGCAATGAGGCGATGGCCACGGCTAATCAGTTCCAGTGCCAGTTCGCTTTTTCCTATCGCACTTTCGCCGGTTAGTAGCACGCCTATACCCAAGACATCCATAAACACGCCATGGACGACCTGGGTGTCGGCAAGCAGTCGGCGTAGGTAATAGGATATATCAGCAATCAGGCGGTGGCTTGAGTGTGGCGAGTTGAGCACCGGGATGGCGTGCTGTTCGGCTTCAAGCACTAATTCCGGTGGCGGGGTCAGGGCATCGGCGAGGATGACCAGCACGGTGTCGCCACGGACCAGCTGCTTGAGGCTGTCTTGGTAGGTGTTTTTTTTCAGGCCGGTGAGGTAGTGGAGTTCTGGAATGCCCAGAACCTGGATACGGTGTGGGTGGATAAAGTTGAGGTGTCCTATCAGAGAGTAGTTTTTCGCTTCATCCTGTGGTGGGGCGATGGTCAGGCTTTCACCGTGTGTCTGTGTCAGCCAGCTCAAATCCAGACGCCGGTGATAGGCATCAAACAGGGATTGCGGGGTGATCGTATGCTCCATGCGCTAGTGGTGTTGCTGCCACGTGCGGATGATGTCGAGTATGCTATGAGAATCACTGGCCGCGCGTAACTGTTTGACCAGTTCGGGATCGCTGAACATCTCTGCCAGTTGCGACAAGAGTTGCAGGTGCTCATCGGTAGAATGCTCTGGCACCAGAAGCGCAAACAGCAGATCCACGGGTTGGTTATCGACAGCATCGTAGTCGATGCCATGCTCAAGCTTGAGTAATGCCACCAGGGTCTTGTCGCTGTTTTTGACCCGGCCATGGGGGATCGCTACCCCATGGCCAAGCCCGGTACTGCCAAGTCGTTCACGCGTTAGCAGGCTGTCGAATACCTGGGTTTGCGTCAAATCGCCCTGACTGCCCGCGAGCAGTGCGCTGAGCTGTTCCAATACACGTTTTTTGCTCGCTGCAGGGGTATTGCAGCTGATGCGCTCGAGTTCAAGTAGTTCGCTGACCTGCATTGCTTATCTATATGTGCTTGGTGAATGTGAATTATTCAAAGGGCTGATCTTTGAGGGCGCCGTTGCTGCGGTGGTGATCGGTCACCTTTTCCTTATGCTTGCAGATCTGGCGATCAAGTTTATCGATTAATGAATCGATGGCCGCATACATGTCTTCCCCTTCGCACTCGGCAAAGATTTTGTTACCGGTAATATGGAGAGTGGCTTCTGCCTTTTGCCGCTGTTTCTCCACGCCCAGGATGACGTGCACATTGGTGACATGGTCGAAGTGACGTTCAAGACGTTCCAGCTTGCTGGTGACATAGTCACGCATGGAGTCGGTGATATCGACATGGTGACCGGTCAGGTTCAGTTGCATGATTTTCTCCTTACAGTGTGATGGGTCCGGCTTAGGCCAGACGTTTTCTTTCATTTGATGGTGCAATGGCCATCGCTTCACGGTACTTGGCGACTGTACGTCGGGCAACGTTGATGCCCTGTGCAGAAAGGATATCGGCGATTTTGCTGTCACTTAATGGTTTGGAGACAGGCTCCGCGGCAATCAGTTGCTTGATCATGGCACGAATTGCTGTGGATGAGCACTCGCCACCTGATGCCGTGCCGACATGACTGGAGAAGAAGTATTTAAGTTCAAAAATGCCGCGAGGTGTGTGCATATACTTGCGAGTGGTCGTGCGTGAGATGGTCGATTCGTGCATCCCTAGCTCCTCGGCAATGTCATGTAGCACCATCGGTTTCATCGCCACATCACCCTCCTTGAGGAAATCACGCTGGTGTTCGACGATACTTGTAGCAACGCGCAGCAGGGTTTCGTTTCGGCTCTGCAGACTTTTGATGAACCAGCGTGCCTCTTGCAGATGGTTTTTCAGCGTGGAGGAGTCGCTGCCGTTCATCTGTTTGATGAGGCTGGCATAATGGTGGTTTATTCGCAAGCGTGGTGCGGCATCGGAATTCAGTTCCACTCTCCAGCTGCCTTTAACCATGTTGACCATGACGTCGGGCACAATATATTCTGCCCTGCTGTTGCTGACCTGGCCTCCCGGGCGCGGATTGAGGCTCTGGATCAGTTGGGTAATTCGGGTGAGTTCTTCTTCAGAGAGTTTCAGCACCCTTTTGAGCTGATTGTAGTCCCGTCCCGCCAACAGTTCAAAGTGGTCTTGCATGAGCTTCTGTGCTTGCTTGAGCCAAGGGGTGTCCTCAGGCAGCGCCCTGAGCTGTAATAACAGGCTCTCGCGCAGGTCTCGCGCGGCGACTCCGGCCGGTTCGAAATTTTGCACTGTGTGCAGTACCGCTTCGATCTCATCGAGTTCGATATCCACGGATTGTTGTTGCAGGCCCGTGAGCAGTTCTTCCAGGCTGGTAGTGAGGAATCCGTCCTCATTGATGGTATCGATGAGGGTCTCTGCGATGAGGGTATCGGTCTCGCTCAGCGACATCATTTGCATTTGCCATAACAGGTGTGCACGCAGGCTCTCGCTGGTAGTATCGCCGTAATCGATTTCGCGCTCATCGTCGGCAACGCCTGATGTCCCCGTGGGGGTGCTTTCATAGATGTCATCCCAGACGCTGTCGACTGGCAATTCATCGGGAATGGTGTCGTTCTCGGTGGGACCGGTTTCTTCAGGATAGTCACTGCCGATTATCGTATCGGCGTCGCTGTCTTGTTCAGCCTGTTCGGTAGAGAGGCTTTCCAGGTTTTCATCGGTGGTGGCCGACTCCCCGCTGTCTTCACCCTCTTCGGCTTCCTCGAGCATCAGGTTGGATTCCAATGCTTGCTGTATTTCCTGCTGCAACTCCAGGGTCGACAACTGCAGCATGCGGATCGCCTGCTGCAGTTGCGGGGTCATGGTCAATTGCTGACCGAGGCGGAGTTGTAGTGACTGCTTCATAAGCTGTGAGATGACACCACAATAAAATCGGACGAAATCATTCTATCGTATCTTATTAAAAATGGCACAGATTTTGTATATCTGAGCGTTACAGGCGGAAATGATGGCCAAGGTAGACGTCCCGTACCCGTTGGTCATTGAGCAGGGATTCGGGCTTACCCTCGGCAATCACCTTCCCTTCACCGATAATGTACGCCCGTTCGCAAATGCCGAGCGTTTCGCGGACGTTGTGATCAGTGATCAGTACCCCGATCCCTCGCTCTTTGAGATGCCGGATGATGCCCTGAATGTCTACGACTGAGATGGGGTCAACGCCGGCGAAGGGCTCATCTAGCAGAATAAAACGAGGCTCAATGGCAAGGGCTCGGGCGATCTCTACTCGACGGCGTTCGCCGCCGGAAAGACTCATGCCCAGACTATCGCGAATATGAGTGATATGGAACTCTTCCAGCAATGATTCCAGGTGATGGTAGCGTTGTTCGCGATCCAGGTCTTTGCGCACCTCAAGGATGGACATAATGTTCTGTCCAACGGTTAGTTTGCGAAATACCGAAGCCTCTTGCGGCAGGTAGCCGACACCTGCCTGGGCACGGAGATGCATCGGCTCACGAGTCAACTCCTTCCCACCTAGCAGGATTTGGCCCTTATCGCAGGGAACGAGGCCGACTATCATATAAAAACAGGTGGTTTTTCCTGCACCGTTGGGGCCGAGAAGGCCAACCACCTCACCGCTCTGGACGTGCATGGACACATCTTTGACTACAGTCCGTGCCTTGTAACTCTTGGCTAGATTGTTAGCGTCAAGTGTGAGACTCACTGGCTGCCCTCCCTTTTTGGCTGGATGATGACGCGAACCCTGCCGTTCTCCTCACCGTCTCTTTGGCCGAAAGCGCGTACTACCCGATTATCCAGTTCGTAGATGATATGGTCGCCGCTGAACTCATCCTTTCCGCGCCAGAGGCTCGCTCCTTCTTTCATTTCCAGTAGGTTATCGTTGATGCGGTACTCAATGTAGGCGGCATCCGCCTTGACCAGCTCTCCTGTCTGCGGATCGGTCCGTTCGAGATGGGCAGGTTTGCCGCGGGCAATCGCCACCTGTAGTGTTGTACCATTGCTGATCAGTTGCAGTGAATCGGCATGCACCAGCATGTCACCCTGACGCATTTCAACGTTGCCTTCATAGACACTGCGACCGGTCTCACTGCTCATTTCAAGCCGGTCGGCCACTACGCTGATCGGCTGACGCGGCAGTTCCTGGGCAAACAGCATCCCTGGCAGTAACAGCAGCAAGCTAGCGAGTCGATTCATAGTGTCCTTGTACCTCAGATAAAAGGAGCAGGCGACGCTCATCTCCATAAAGCCGCATGCCGATACCGCTAATACGTCCACTCGGTGCACTAATGGTGACCAGGGAGTCACTCTCACCATAGCGGGTGTTGGGATAAAGCTGCAAGCGGTCAGTTTCCACCTTAAACGGGTTGCTTTTGGAGTGATGCGTCAGGATCACTGCGCCCTCAAGGCTGATCTGATTGTTCTCTCCCTGCATGCTGCCCTCGGCAGCCTCAACTTGCCACTGCTCACCTTGTGGGAGAAACATCGTCAGAGTCGGTTGTTGTAGCTCGACGAGGTCGCTGTCGTCATAGTGAAGCAGGAGGTCAGATCGCAGGTGGTGGCTAGGTTGACCATCGGCATCGGTGACGGTGCCGTTAAGACCACGGATGAAATAGGTCGTGATCGGCGCTCCGGCTTGATCGGGTAGTGACTCCGGACCTGTTCCTTTTTGCGACAGCCAAGTGCTGACCAATAGCAGCAGTGCTACCAGGGAGAGACGGAGCAGGGTGCGGCGGTTCATCGCAGATAAATGCCGAGCTGGCTCTCCAGGGTACCTTGAGCCTGCATAATGAATTCACACACATCGCGTGCAGCGGCACGGCCTCCGCTGTTGGGGGTGATCCAGTGACTGTGTTGCTTGACCAGAGGGTGGGCATCCTGCACCGCTATGGCCAGACCGACGCGCAGCAGGATTGGTAGGTCAACCACATCATCGCCGACATAGGCAACCTGCTCGGGGGTGAGTTGCAAATGCTGTACAAGCTCTTCAAAAGCGGGAAGTTTATCTGCCTGCCCCTGATAGACATGCCTGATACCGAGACTTTCCATGCGATAACTGACCACTTGCGAGGTACGGCCGGTGATGATTCCAATCGCTACACCACTGGACTGGAGCATTTTCATGCCGTGGCCGTCCCGGGAGTTGAAGGCCTTGTACTCCTGACCATCATCACCGAGAAACAGGCTTCCGTCGGTGAGTACGCCGTCGACATCGAAAATGACCAGGCGGACGTTGGTTGCTTTGTCCATGAGGTCTTGCATAATCATTCACCACTAAATCAGAGCTGAGGGACGAGGGAAAATAGTCGAGGAAAGGCGTCGCTGTGCTCCTTTACCCCTTGTATCTCGTCCCTGCATTTAGACGACGCCGGCGCGGAGTAGATCGTGCATGTTCAGCGCACCGACCAGAATCCCCTCGGCGTCGGTCACCGGCAGGGCATTGATACGCTTGTCATCCATAATACGCAGTGCTTCGGCCGCCAGCAGGTGTGCCTCGACAGTCGTGCATTCGCGCTGCATGACATCCTTGACGCAGAGTTTTTTGATCTGTACCTCGCCATGATCGAGGAGACGGCGCAGGTCGCCATCGGTAAATACACCGCTTACCCGCCCCGATGAGTCCACCACGGTGGTCATGCCGAGACCCTTGCGGCTCATTTCCAGCAGTGCCTCGCTGAGGGTAGCCGTTTGGCATACTCGAGGCACGCTCTCGCCGCTGTGCATCAGATCTTCGATACGTAATAACAGGCGCCTGCCGAGGCTGCCGGCAGGATGGGAGCGGGCGAAGTCTTCCTCGGTAAAACCGCGCGATTCGAGCAGCGCGATGGCCAGCGCATCACCCATGGCCAGAGAGGCCGTTGTGCTTGCTGTTGGTGCAAGTCCGAGGGGGCAGGCCTCCTTGGCTACCGAAACATCGATGTTGGCATCGGCGGCGCGGGCCAGGCGCGAGTTGGGATTACCGGTAAGGGTGATGAGAGGGATCCCTAGTCGTTTTATGATCGGAAGAATAGTCAGAATTTCGTCGGTCTCGCCCGAGTTGGATAGCGCAAGCACAACGTCTTTGGGGGTGATCATCCCCAGATCGCCGTGGCTGGCCTCTCCTGGATGGACGAAAAACGCTGGAGTGCCCGTGCTGGCCAGGGTGGCGGCTATCTTGTCACCGATATGTCCGGATTTTCCCATCCCGGTGACGACGATGCGCCCTTCGCAGTTCAGCATGTATTCGCAGGCGCTTACGAACTGCGTATCGACGTGTTCTTTCAGGGCGAGGATGGCATCCGCTTCGGTGTCGAGCACCGCGCGCCCTAGCTGTTTCAGCTTTTCTTTGTCAAAATCCCGGCTCATGGTTTGCGCTCAGCCCTCGGGGTAACCCAGCTCGTGCAACTTCACCGCGATCTGCTCCCGTGAGAGTTTGCTGCCGATCACGGTGACCTTACCGCCGTCAATGGTGACTTCGATGCTGTCGATACCAGGCAGCGACTTCAGGCCATTTTCGATGGCGCTGACGCATCCGCCGCATTTGACGTTTTTGACATTAAAGATTTCGGTTTGCATGGTTCCTCCTCCTAGCCAACGGTGCCATTGTACAGAATTCCAAGGTAGGCTAGATATCCGAACAGCAGCAAACCGCCCTCGCTACGTGTGATATGTCCCGGTTTGAGAAAGCCGTAACCCATGATGAACAGGGCGACGGTTAGACCAATCATGGTGGGGAAGTCGCGAGTCAGTACAGCCACGGGCGTGGCGGCAGGGTGAATCAGACCCGGCATGCCGAGCACTGCCAGCAGGTTGAACATATTTGAGCCCAGCACATTGCCGACAGCAATGTCGTGTTCGCCCTTGAGGGCGCTCATTACCGAGGCGGCCAGCTCCGGCAGGCTGGTGCCGATGGCGACAATGGTCAGGCCAATGATGAGATCACTGATGCCGAACCACTGGGCGATGTTGACCGCCCCCCACACCAGCATGCGGGAACTGGCCACCAGGATTATCAGACCCAGAACCAGCCAGAAGATTGCTTTTGCCATCGGCATGTGCTCCGGGATTTCATCGGTGTACTCACCGGTCATCGGGTCCGCATTACGGCGCTCGCGCAGTCCGAGCGCGACCATCCAATACACCAGGGCGCCCATGCCGATCAGCAGGATGATGCCGTCGATACGGCTCATATTACCATCAAGCAGCAACGCCAAAGCGATCAGCATCACCACAAACAGTAGCGGGAATTCACGTTTGAGGGTTTCGGAGCGGATGCTCAGCGGGACGACTAGGGCGGTAACACCCAGCACCAGGCCGATATTGGTGATGTTTGACCCCAGCGCGTTGCCGATGCCCATATCGGGATTGCCCGACCAAGCCGCCATCGCCGATACCAGCATTTCCGGCGCTGATGTGCCGAAACCGACAATGGTCAGGCCGATGATGAGAGGGCTCACTCCCAGGTTGCGGGCGATAGCTGAAGCACCGATGACGAAGCGATCAGCGCCCCAGATCAACAGGGCAAAGCCGGCGAGGATGGCGATGAGTGAGGTCCAAAGCATAAGATGCCGTTATTTGTCGTTGGAAAAATAGGGGGGCATTAAATCGATTGCATGGGCACAATGCAAGCCCATCATGGGGCGGGCTCACCTGGCGTGGCATCACCGGGATCGGCCAGCGGGTCGAACTCTTCGCTAAAGGGATCGAAATCGTCGATGTCCGATTGCGGCGGATTACCGTCGTAGACCAGGTTCTGGCGGCGCTGCAGATAGGCATCACGCATAAAGGTGTAGGGGTCGAGCGCTGCCGTGTCGAGGATGCGGCTGGCGCGCAAGTACCCTGCGCGGGTATCGACGACATAGAGTGCCTTGGTTGCCCAGTAGGTACCGTCATCGTCTACGGTTCCGACCGGATCGAGTTCCCAGTCGACGGGCAAGGCAAGTCCGTCACGCAGGGTGCGGGAGCTGAAAAACGGCAGCACCAGATAGGGGCCAGGTCCTACCCCCCAGTGGCCCAGGGTTTGACCGAAATCCTCGTTGTGTTTCGGCAGCGCCATAGGCGTGGCAACGTCAAACAGCCCACCCAGGCCAAAGGTGGTATTGAAGGTGATGCGGGCAAAATCCGACAGGCTCTGCTCAAATTTTAGTTGCAAAATGCTGTTGAGCAGCACCACCACATCGTCCAGGTTGCTGAAAAAATTGCTGATGCTGTTACTGACCGGGGTGGGCACCACTTTCTGGTAACCCGTGGCCAGGGGCTTGAGGATGGACCGGTCCAAATCGTCGTTAAAAGCGTAGACCGCGCGGTTGAATCCCTCAAAGGGGTCGCGCTCATCGGCAACCTGCACGGAAGCGCAGCCGCTGTTGAGCAGGATAATGGAAATGAATAGGAGGAACAGGGGTGGCCTTGTCTGAAACACGTTGGGGTCCTTGATGGGAATTCTGCAAACTGAGGCGATTATGGGCAGTGACGTGGCTGGGGATCAAGTCAGGGTCAGCCGCTTTTGACCTGAGTGGCACCACAGCGGCTGCAGCGATAGCGGGTGACCAGCTTGCCGCTTTTTACATCGAATGGGTTCCCTTTGACCACCTCCCACTGGTGAAAACCGCTTTTGCACAGGGTTTTCCCCTTATGCTTTTCCTGCAGGCCGGGGCGTTTGAAGCGAATGACATTACCCACCGATATTCTCTCCTGTAACGTTATGGCGCTATTCTAACTGAGTTTGGCGGATATACTTAAGGGAGTGCTTGATTTACTCACGGCTAAAGACATCATGGGTGTAGTGAAATCAAGGATATCGCGGCACTACAGTAGGGCTGCGAAATTCCCATTAATTTAGGTCGCTTGAATTAGTTATGAGTCATTGGTCCCGGAGTCGCCATGCAAATTGAACTCGCAGCCTACGGTTGGCAAGAGCCTGCCTGGTCCGCCTTCTATCCTGAAGAGATGCCATCAGACTGGCGACTGGATTATTACAGTAATGAGTTTACCGGTTTGGTGGTGCCGGCAATCGAATGGGCCAGAACGAGCATTGATGTCGCTGCTGAGTGGTTGGCCACCGTGCCGGCTGGCTTTCGATTCTACTGGGAGATCGCCGATGCTGATGGGGCAAGCCGTTTGCTCGAGCTTGCCCGGCAACAGAAGGGGGCTGACAGTCACCTTGGTGGCTGGGTGTTTCAATCGGGTCTTGTCCTTGAGCATGGCTTGTGGGAGGCGCTGTCCGAGTGTCTGCCCGGGGCTGCGTATGGGCAACGTCCGGTGTCTACGCTACAGGCTGAAGTACTGGCTGCGCAGGGAATTACCCTGTGCTGGCAGGAGGGGGTGAAGCTGAACTGTCGGGGGAAAAGGCTTCGCATACTGCAGATCCGCCAGCGCCCCGACCTGCGCACTCTCCGACAAACGGTTGAGGAACAATGTGCAGCAGGCGTTGAACAACTGTTGATTCTGGTTGAACCCGAACCGCAAACGTTACCCCATCTGCGAGAACTTCAGACATTCATCAATCTATTCAACGGTTGACCTGAACCCCTCTTTCGAAGACACTTGCCCGCAAATCAAGATAATGGCCTGGTAATGGCCGACCTCCTTTGACACTTAGGGATAGTGTGATGTCTTCAACAGATGATTTGCCACTGGTAGAGATACGGGGGCTGCGTTTTTCTCGTGGCTCGCGGATGATCTTTGATGGTGTCGATCTCGATATTCCGCGTGGCAAGGTCACTGCCATTATGGGCCCCAGTGGTACCGGCAAGACCACCCTCCTAAAGCTTATCGGCGGTCAGTTACGCCCGCAGTCAGGCACCATCACTGTCGATGGCGAAGAGGTGCACAAGCTTTCCCGCGATAAACTCTACCGATTGCGTAAGCGGATGGGACTCTTGTTCCAGAGTGGTGCGTTGCTGACCGATCTGAATGTCTTTGAGAATGTTGCCTTTCCGCTGCGCGAACATACCAAATTGCCTGAGTCTATGATTCGCGACCTGGTATTGATGAAGCTCGAGGCGGTGGGGCTTCGCGGGGCGCGCCAACTTGGTACCAGCGAGCTGTCTGGTGGTATGGCCCGTCGCGTGGCTCTGGCGCGTGCCATTGCACTGGACCCGATGATGATCATGTACGATGAACCCTTCACCGGGCAAGACCCCATTTCCATGGGGGTGCTGGTCAAGCTCATCCGCCGTTTAAACGATGCACTGGGCCTCACCAGCATCGTGGTCTCCCATGATGTGCAGGAGACCGCGGCAATTTCCGATTACATCTACCTCCTCTCCGGTGGCAAGGTGGTGGGGCAGGGGACGCCAGATGAGCTCGAGCGCTCCAGTTCGGAGTGGGCGCAACAGTTCCTGCAGGGACTGCCGGACGGTCCGGTGCCATTTCATTATGCGGCGGATGATTATGCCCGTGATTTGCTCGCAGGATGTGAAGGGGAGGTAGGCTGATGCTTGACTGGTTGCAGCGCCTGGGGCAGAGCGGCCTGGGTTTTTTCGAGCGTCTGGGCCGTGCTCATGTGCTCTTCTACTACATTCTCGCCGGAATCCCCAGCGTCATTTTGCGTTTCGGATTGCTGATTCAGCAAATTTATTCGGTAGGTGTGCTGTCCCTGTTGATCATCGTTGTTTCCGGCCTCTTCGTCGGCATGGTGTTGGGTCTTCAGGGCTACAACACCCTGGTCGATTTCGGTGCCGAAGAGTCACTAGGCACCTTTGTGGCGCTTACCCTGGTGCGCGAGCTCGGCCCGGTGGTTACGGCGTTGTTATTTGCCGGACGCGCAGGGTCCGCGCTGACCGCCGAGATTGGCCTGATGAAAGCAACGGAGCAGCTATCCGGCATGGAGATGATGGCGGTTGACCCCATCAAACGGGTGCTGTCACCGCGTTTTCTCGCCGGTTTCCTCTCGGTGCCGCTGCTTGCCGCCATATTCAGTGCGGTAGGGGTGATGGGGGGGTATTTTGTCGGTGTTGGCCTTCTGGGCGTGGACGAAGGGGCGTATTGGTCGCAGATGCAGTCCAGCGTTGACCTGAATGAAGATATCTACAACGGCGTGATTAAAAGTGTTGTCTTCGGCGTGGTGATTAGCTGGATCGCTATTTTCGAAGGTTATGATGCGACACCTACCTCGGAAGGGGTCAGTCGCGCCACCACCCGCACCGTTGTGCATAGTTCACTGGCCGTTCTGGGGCTGGATTTCATCCTCACCGCGTTGATGTTTGGAGACTGATATGATGCATTCAAGGACCGTCGAAATCTGGGTCGGCCTGTTTATTGCCGCCGGCATGGCGGCGTTATTCATGCTTGCCATGCAGGTAAGTAATCTCACCGAGGTCAGTGGTGACGAAGGTTATGCGGTTACTGCCCGTTTTGAAAATATCAGCGGCCTGAAGGTCCGCTCACCGGTGACGATGGCCGGGGTGCGTGTCGGTAGAGTGACCGACATCGGGTTTGACCCCAGGACTTTCGAGGCGGTGGTGACCATGCGCATTAGCAATGACTATAACCAGTTGCCGGCTGACACCAGTGCCAGCATCTTCACCGCCGGCCTGCTTGGTGAGCAGTATATCGGTCTCGAGCCGGGTGGAGATATGGAAGTTCTGGAGGAGGGGAGTGAGATCATACTGACCCAGTCGGCATTGATTCTCGAGCAAATTATTGGCCAATTCCTGTTCAGCAAGGCCTCTGAGGGAGAGTAGAAATGACCCGGTTAAAACAGCTTTTCGCTACGGCGACAGTTGTCGTGTTTCTGCTGTCGAGTCCGGCACTGCAGGCGGCAATGGAGGCGCAAGAGCTCGTTATCGAGACCTCAACCCGTTTACTGGAGCGACTGCGCCAGGATCAGGAGAAACTGCAGACCAACCCGGAACTTATTTACCCGTTGGTCGAGGACCTAGTGCTCCCGCATTTCGACTTTGAGCGCATGTCCATCTGGGTATTAGGTAAGAATTGGCGCAAAGCAGACCGCCAGCAGCAGCAGCAGTTCATTGATGCCTTTCGCACTCTTCTTGTGCGCACCTACGCCAAGGCGCTGCTGGAATATACCGATCAAGAGCTCAAATACCTTCCGTTCCATGCCGAGGAGGGAGCCAAACGGGTGACGGTCCGCACTGAAATCACCCAGCCCGGCGGGATGAATATTCCGATTTACTACAGCATGTTTCTGAATCGTGAGGGGCAGTGGAAGGTTTATGATATCAGTGTCGACGGGGTCAGCCTGGTGACCAATTATCGTACTTCCTTTACCAGCGAGATCCGTCAGGGTGGCATTGATAAGCTGCTGAAACGCCTGGCGGAAATGAATTCTGCCAAAGGGGCTACGGGTGAGTAATTCCGGGATTCATCGCGCTGACGGCAGCTTTAAAGTCAGCGGTGAGCTGACTTTTTCCACAGTCAGTCAAGTACTCTCTCAGAGTCGGGAATTGTTTACACACGCCGGTGAATCTATCGAGGTCGATTTGGGCGCCGTGGAGCGGGTCGACAGCGCAGGACTGGCCTTGCTTATTGAGTGGATGCGTAGCGCGAGCAGCCTGGACAAGGCAATTTGTTTTTTCGATCTGCCAGACCAGATGATGGCTATTGCCAGGGCCAGTGAGCTCGAGTCCGTTTTGCCGCTTTCTCCCGGTAATGGGGGGGCTTCCTGAGAACCTATCGGCACTATAGCGCATCAAGGGTTACATATTGGTGGCGCAACCGGTATCATTTCTGACACTTTTAATAGCCTTCTGGAATGATCACTATGCAGCCTGAAGACGTCAAAGCATTGATAGAAGCCGGCTTGCCCGGAGCCGAGGTCATCGCCAAGGGAGATGGGAGCCACTTCGATGTGATCGTGGTCACGGCCGATTTCGAGGGCAAATCGATGGTAGAGGAGCAGCGAATGGTATTCGCTACACTGGGGGACAAGATTACCTCTGGGGAGATCCATGCCATCAATATCAAGGCCTATACTCCGGACGAGTGGAAAACTGCCAGCCAGATGCAGATCTCCTGATACCTCCTGTTTTGCGCAGCAGGTGACAAACGCGCTTTGCCCTTTCAGTACGAGAACTATGGATAAATTAATCATTACCGGCGGGACCACCCTTAGCGGTGAGATCCGCATTTCCGGCGCCAAGAACGCTGCGTTGCCGATTTTGGCGGCGACCCTTCTGGCGGACGAGCCAGTTATAGTCTGCAATGTTCCTCACCTGCACGATATCACTACCACCATGGAGCTCCTGGGCAACATGGGGGTGGAGCTGATCATTGACGAGAAGCTCAATATTGAGGTCCATGCCTCGACCATTAAGGAACTGTACGCCCCCTACGAACTGGTACGCACCATGCGTGCCTCGATCCTGGTGCTTGGCCCGCTGCTGGCCCGCCATGGCAAGGCCGACGTCTCGCTCCCTGGCGGCTGTGCCATTGGATCACGACCAGTGAACATCCACATCGACGGTTTGCGCGCGATGGGAGCCGATATCAAGGTGGAAAACGGCTACATCAAGGCCACCACTCACGGGAGGCGCCTGCAAGGGGCCGTTCTTGACCTTGAGATGGTGACCGTAACCGGCACGGAGAACTTGATGATCGCCGCCACCCTGGCTGAGGGCACAACGGTAATTAACAACGCTGCCCGCGAGCCGGAGGTGGTTGACCTCGCTAACTTCCTGAACAGTCTCGGTGCCCGTATTAGCGGTGCCGGGACTTCGACAATGACGATTGAAGGGGTTGAGCGATTACACGGTGGTCGCTATTGCGTATTGCCAGATCGTATCGAAACCGGAACCTACCTGGTCGCTGCGGCGATCACCGGCGGCAAGGTCAAGCTCAAGGATACCCGTCCCGATTTACTCGATAATGTATTGGACAAGCTGCGCGAATCGGGCGCCGACATCGAGTGCGGTGAGGATTGGATCAGCCTCGATATGCACGGCCGACGCCCAAAAGCAGTGGATCTGGAGACGGCCCCTTACCCGGATTTCCCCACCGATATGCAGGCGCAGTTCACCGCTCTTAACTCTATTGCTGAGGGCCAAGGGCGGATTATTGAGACCGTGTTCGAAAACCGCTTTATGCATGTGCAAGAGTTGCAGCGCATGGGGGCTGATATCCAGCTCGAAGGCAATACCGCTATCACCACCGGGGTCGATCGTCTTACCGGGGCCCCGGTGATGGCGACCGATCTGCGCGCCTCCGCCAGTCTGGTGTTGGCAGGTCTGGTCGCCGATGGTGAAACCGTCGTGGATCGTATCTACCATATTGACCGCGGGTATGAGTGCATTGAAGAGAAACTCTCCCAGCTGGGTGCGCGTATTCGTCGTGTACCGGAGAACCATTTCGAAGGCTCAGTGATGATGGACGTTATGCCATGAACACAACCCTGACGATCGCTCTGTCCAAAGGGCGAATCTTCAAGGAAACCCTGCCCCTGCTGGCCCATGCCGGTATTGTGCCAGTGGATGATCCGGAGAAGAGTCGCAAGCTGATCCTGGACACCAACCTGGACGATGTGAAGTTGGTGATCATCCGCGCCTCCGATGTACCGACCTACGTGGAGTATGGCGCGGCCGACCTCGGCGTGGCGGGTAAGGATGTACTTATGGAGCATGGCGGTGAGGGGCTTTATGAGCCGCTGGATCTGAATATTGCCAAATGCCGCCTGATGGTGGCAGGTCCCACGGATGTCATCGAGCCGGCGGGACGGATGAAGATTGCCACCAAGTTCGTCAATTCCACCCGTCGTTACTATGCAGAACTTGGGAAACAGGTGGAGATCATCAAGCTCTATGGTTCGATGGAGCTGGCGCCGCTGGTAGGACTGGCCGACCGTATTGTTGACCTGGTGGATACCGGTAACACGCTCAAGGCCAATGGCCTGGAGCCCCTGGAACACATCGCTGACATCAGTTCCCGCCTGGTGGTCAACAAGGCCTCGATGAAGATGAAGCACGAGCGTGTGCAGTCTTTCATCGATCATATAGCAGAGGCGGTCGAGAAAAACCGTCAGGCGTGATCCCCCCTGTTTACGCACGGCGTAAACACGTACAATTCCCGCACCACTCTTGGCAAGACGATATGCGGAAGCTGTAACCATGGTTGATATCACCCGATTCGATTCAACAAGCGACGATTTTTGGCCCGCCCTGGAGAAACTGCTGGCCTGGGAAGGGGTCTCTGACGACAAGGTCAATACTATTGTTCGGGAGATCCTGGCCGCCGTGCGTCAGCGCGGCGATGAAGCTGTGCTTGAATATACTAATCGTTTCGATCGCATGAGTGTCTCCTCAATGGCTGAGTTGGAGATCGCGCCGGCGCGTCTGCAGCAGGCCCTGGAAGTAATCTCCGTCGAGCAGCGTGAGGCGCTTGAACTCTCAGCGGCACGTGTACGTAGTTATCATGAGCACCAGAAACAGGATTCTTGGTCATACACCGAGGCGGACGGCACCTTACTGGGTCAGCAGGTCACCCCGCTGGAGCGCGCCGGGCTCTACGTCCCGGGTGGCAAAGCGGCTTATCCCTCATCGGTACTGATGAATGCAATCCCGGCCAAGGTGGCCGGTGTCAGTGAACTGATTATGGTGGTGCCGACCCCAGATGGTGAGGTCAACGAACTTGTGCTGGCGGCGGCCGCCGTCGCCGGGGTGGACCGGGTGTTTGCTATCGGTGGGGCGCAGGCCGTTGCGGCGCTTGCCTATGGCACCGAAACTGTTCCGCAGGTAGACAAGATCGTCGGCCCCGGAAATATCTTCGTTGCGACAGCCAAGGGGATGGTGTTCGGCACCGTCGGGATCGACATGATCGCCGGTCCATCCGAGATCCTGGTGGTGTGCGATGGTAAGACCGATCCTGACTGGATCGCCATGGATCTCTTCTCCCAGGCCGAGCACGATGAGGATGCCCAGTCGATCCTGGTCTCTCCCGACGCCGCCTTTCTCGACAAGGTGGCTGCCAGCATCGACAAACTCCTGCCGACCATGGAGCGTAGCACTATCATCACAACGTCGCTCCAGGAGCGCGGAGCGTTGATTAAAGTGAAAGATATGGACGAGGCCGTGGCCGTGGCTAATTTCATTGCTCCAGAGCATCTTGAACTCTCGGTGGAGGATCCACTGGCGATAGCGCCTCAAATCCGTCACGCCGGTGCCATTTTTATGGGCCGCTACACCGCTGAGGCACTTGGCGACTACTGCGCAGGTCCCAACCATGTGCTACCCACTTCACGCACCGCGCGCTTCAGCTCACCACTAGGTGTCTACGACTTCCAGAAGCGATCCAGCTTGATCATGTGTTCGGCTGACGGTGCCTCCGTGCTGGGCAATACTGCCTCGAAAATGGCGCGAGGCGAGGGGCTGACCGCCCACGCCCGTTCCGCCGAATATCGCATTAAGTCATAAGCGGAGAGGCGAATGAGTCGCTACTGGAGCCCCGTGGTACATCAGCTGTCGCCCTATGTGCCGGGCGAGCAGCCCAAGATCGAGAATCTCATTAAACTCAATACCAATGAGAATCCCTATGGTCCCTCACCACGAGCGTTGGCCGCCATTGCCGGAGAGGTCAACGATAATCTGCGCCTATATCCCGACCCGACGGCCATGCAACTGCGACAGGCGCTGGCCGACTACCATGGATTAGGTATCGAGCAGATCTTTGTCGGTAACGGTTCGGACGAGGTGCTCGCGCATATTTTTCATGCCCTTTTGCAGCATTCGGCTCCGCTACTCTTCCCGGATGTCACATACAGTTTTTATCCGGTCTACTGCGGCCTTTACGGTATCGATTATGAGGCCGTACCCCTCAGGGACGAGTTTGAATTGCGCGTTACCGATTAT
The DNA here is from genome assembly GCA_041563315.1 of Thiohalomonadaceae bacterium. GTDB lineage: Bacteria > Pseudomonadota > Gammaproteobacteria > Thiohalomonadales > Thiohalomonadaceae > JBFEYJ01. The sequence continues at coordinate 49,630 of JBFFNE010000001.1, read as the reverse complement.
GTGAGGCCTAACGCCGGTATCATCTTCCCAAATCCCAATGCGCCAACCGGTCGACTGCTGCCACTGGCTGATATCGAGTGGCTGCTGAAACGCCATACTGAGTCGGTGGTGGTGGTTGACGAGGCCTACGTCGATTTTGGTGGTGAGAGCGCGGTGAGACTGATCGACAGCTATCCAAATCTGCTGGTGACACAGACCTTCTCCAAGTCTCGTTCGCTAGCAGGTTTGCGTGTTGGTTTTGCCCTCGGTCACCCGGAATTGATACAGGCGCTGGAGAGGGTAAAGGACAGCTTCAACTCCTATCCACTGGATAGGTTAGCCATCGTCGGTGCTACCGCCGCCATTGAGGATCACGACCACTTCGAGCGCACCCGACGCGCGGTGATCGAAGAGCGTGAAAGGCTTGAGCATGGCATGACCGGGTTAGGTTTTACCATTCCCCCGTCTACAGCCAACTTCCTTTTTGCCTGCCATTCTCAACAGGATGCCGGTGAGTTGGCGGCAAAGCTGCGTGAGCGTGGCATCATCGTACGCCACTTTCGTCTGCCGCGTGTCGAACAGTATCTTAGGATCACCGTTGGCAAGCCGGAGGATAACACCGCCCTCCTGGCAGCATTGACTGAGATCCTTTGATCACTGGTTGAGAGGTCCGGTTCGTTGCAGAATCAGTGCACTCGAACCGGAGTCCCACACTCAAGCCAATCGCTTGCTGTTAAAGGACAACCGGCCCGATAGTTATCCACTCAAGTGTGATCTTCCGTCAGGTGCGTTACCCACTATCGGGCATTCTTACGCCACTATTTGTAACAGCGACCGACACACGGATACCTTCAGAACACCGGTTTTTTAGCGGTTGCTTTGCTGTGGCCGTTCGGTGACGGTTACCTTTAGGTTCAGGGCTTTGCCGTTGCGTAGACCGGCAACTTCCAGTTCCTCACCGGGAGCGGTCTGGGCGATGGTGTTGAGTGCGGCATGGGCGCTGTCTATGGGCGTGCCGTTGAGCCGGGTGATGATATCTCCTGGCTCCAGGCCCGCCTTGTCGGCCGGCCCATTGCGCAACACGCCGGCAATGATGATCCCTTTTTCACCCTTGATGCCGAAGGATTCGGCCAACGGCGGTGTCAGTTCCTGAATCTCAACACCGAGCCAGCCACGGCTGACATAACCTTTTTCCACTATCTGCGCCATGCTGTTCTTGGCCAGGCTCATGGGTATGGCAAAGCCGATCCCCTGGGAGCCACCGGTGCGACTGAAGATGGCGGTGTTGATGCCGATAAGCTCGCCGCGAGCGGTTATCAGGGCTCCGCCGGAGTTGCCCGGGTTAATCGCCGCGTCGGTCTGGATAAAGTTTTCGAAGGTACTGATTCCGAGCTCGCTACGGCCAGTGGCGCTGGTGATGCCGAGAGTAACGGTCTGGCCGACGCCGAAGGGATTCCCGATCGCCATCACTACGTCGCCAACACGGAGGCTGTCGGAATCACCCAGGGCAATCGTTGGCAGGTCGCTGAGCTCTACCTTCAGTACCGCCAGATCTGCCTCGGCATCGCTCCCGACAATAGTGGCTTCTGTACTGCGGCCGTCGTGTAAGCCGACGCGGATCTCATCCGCACCCTCGATAACATGATTGTTGGTTAATATGTAACCTTGGGTGCTGACGATGACACCTGAACCGAGGGAGGTCTCCTCGCGTTTTTGCGGACCGCTCCCGAATTGATCGCCAAAGAAGCGACGGAAGAAGGGATCGTCGAACAGTGGGCTGGACTGTACCACCGTTTTGCGGGTGTGGATGTTGACCACAGCCGGGGCTGCAATCTCCACGGCTTCGGCGTAGGATACTGGTCCGGATGCGAGCACGGCGGGTAAAGAAGTAACCGGGCTGCTTTCGATGAAAGAGACCACTTTGTTGCCGTTGTCCAGGAGTTCTGGACGCCACACTACAATCAGAAAGGCTATAGCCAGTCCGATGGTGATGGACTGAAACAGAAAAATAATCGGTTTGTGTAACTTCATACTTCATGCTCCGCGCGTTGAGCAGTGAAAGAGAGGTATCTTAGCCGAAGGAGGGACCAAACGCATGGTGCAGTTGAACGATCTTGTTAATTATACCGACACGCTGCTCGGTGTTGCTGACTATCAGGATTACTGTCCCAATGGCTTGCAGGTGCAGGGTCGAGCAGAAGTACAAAGAATTGTCTCCGGAGTAACCGCTTCTCAGGCGCTTATCGATGCGGCGATTGATATCCAGGCCGACCTGTTGCTGGTACACCATGGCTTTTTCTGGAAAGGGGAAGCTTCTTGTATCGTTGGAATGAAGCAGCGCCGCATCAAGGCTCTGCTGGCGAATGATATTTCCCTGGTAGCCTATCATCTACCGCTGGACGGACATGGTGAACTGGGTAACAACGCACAGTTAGCCAAGCGTTTGGATATCCTTGTGAAAGGACGATTTGGGGCCGGTCCCAATGGCGGTATTGCCATGTGTGGCGAATTGCCCACCGCATGCTCGGCGGAAGTACTGTCGAAGCAAATCGCTAATGCGCTGCAGCGTGAGCCGCTATTGATCAAGGGTGGAGACAAGCAGGTAAAACGCGTCGGTTGGTGCAGTGGTGCCGCACAGGGATATCTGGAGCAGGCTGATGCGTTAGGGCTGGATGCTTTTATCAGCGGTGAGATTTCCGAGCATACCGTGCATAGTGCCCGTGAGTTGGGTATTCACTATTTTGCCGCTGGACACCACGCCACCGAGCGTTACGGAGTGAAGGCGCTGGCTGAGCATTTATCCGAGTATTTTTCTCTGGAAAATCATTTTGTGGATATTGCCAATCCGGTCTAGTTGGGAGGCCTGTCAGCTTGACCTGACTACATAATCTATACGAAACTATGCGACCTATTACGCGCAGAAGATAAGAATCTACTTATTTACTGAATTCGATACCCTTCGCAGGGTGCGGGGGCGTGAGCAGTAACGCCACGCAAAAACGGTTTTTTTACCGAGTCTTTTATTGTTGGGAGAGGCTTAATGAGCACAGAAGGCGTAGATAAGGGTCGACGCCGTTTCCTCACCGCTGCCACCACTGTAGTTGGTGCCGTCGGTGCGGGTTACGCAGTCACCCCGTTTGTGATGTCCATGATGCCCAGTGCAAGGGCACAAGCTGCCGGCGCTCCGGTTGAAGCTGATGTGAGCAAATTGGAACCGGGTCAGATGATGACCGTGGAATGGCGCGGCAAGCCCGTGTGGATTGTTCGTCGTACCGAGCAGAACCTGAAAGATCTGCCGACCCTTGATGACCGACTGCTGGATCCGACCAGCGAGGGATCCAATCAGCAGCCGGAATACGCCAAGAATCCGCTCCGTACTCGCGAGGATCACCAAGAGTATGCTGTGCTGGTTGGCATCTGCACTCACCTCGGTTGCTCTCCAACCTACCGCCCGGACATCGGTGCTGCGGATCTTGGTGGTGCTGAATGGAAAGGCGGCTTCTTCTGTCCGTGCCATGGCTCCAAGTTTGACTTGGCCGGCCGCGTATTCTCCGGCGTGCCTGCACCGAAGAACCTCGAGGTACCGCCCTACATGTTCCTGACCGAAACCCAGATCCTGGTGGGTGACGATGGAGGCGCAGCATAATGAACGGCATGATGACGCAACTACTGGGCTGGGTGGACGCCCGCTTCCCGCTGACCAAGATGTGGAAGGAACACCTATCTGAATATTACGCACCGAAGAACTTCAACTTTTGGTACTTCTTCGGCTCTCTGGCTCTGCTGGTACTGGTTATCCAGATTGTTAGCGGTATCTTCCTGACCATGAGCTACAAACCCGATGGCAACCTGGCCTTCGGCTCTGTCGAATACATCATGCGTGATGTGGACTGGGGCTGGTTGATTCGGTATGTCCACTCCACCGGTGCATCCGCCTTCTTCGCGGTGGTCTACCTGCACATGTTCCGTGGCCTGCTGTATGGTTCCTATAAGGCTCCACGCGAACTGATTTGGATCTTCGGCTGCCTCATCTACCTGGCGCTTATGGCGGAGGCCTTCTTCGGCTACCTGCTGCCCTGGGGCCAGATGTCCTACTGGGGTGCCCAGGTTATCGTTAACCTGTTTTCTGCCGTGCCGTTTGTCGGTGAAGAGTTGTCACTGTGGATTCGCGGTGACTTCGTTGTCTCCGATGCAACCCTGAACCGCTTCTTTGCCTTCCACGTTATTGCCGTGCCTCTGGTACTGGTAGGACTGGTAGTAGCCCATGTGATCGCGCTTCACGAGGTTGGCTCCAACAACCCGGACGGCGTTGAAATCAAGAAGCACAAGGGCCCGGATGGCAAGCCGCTCGACGGCATTCCCTTCCACCCTTATTACACGGTGAAGGATATCGTCGGCGTGGTCGTCTTCTTGATGATCTTCTTCGCCATCGTTTTCTTTGCGCCGGAGATGGGCGGCTTCTTCATTGAGCACCCGAACTTCGAACCAGCCAATCCGTTGAAGACCCCGCTGCACATTGCTCCGGTATGGTATTTCACACCGTTCTACGCCATTTTGCGTGCGGTGCCCTCTATCGCAGGCTCTGCCTTCCCCGGCGTTATGGCGATGGGTGCAGCGGTTGTGATTCTGTTCTTCCTGCCCTGGATTGACCGCAGCCCGGTCAAATCCATCCGCTACCGCGGCCTGTGTTTCAAGGTGCTGTTGTTCCTGTTTGTGGCCAACTTCATCATGTTGGGTTACCTCGGCATGAAACCGACCACCGACCTGTTCAAGCTTTTGGCGCAGATTGGCACTGTTTATTACTTCGTGTTCTTCGCTGCCCTGGCGATTATTCCGAAGTTTGAAAAGACCAAGCCGGTTCCGGAGAGGGTGACAGAATGAAAAAACTGATTGTTGCATTAATGTTCGCACTGCCGGCAGCCGTCATGGCTTCCGGTGCAGGCCCGCACCTGGAGCATGCCAATATCGATCTGAGCGATAAGGCCTCCTTGCAGCGTGGTGCCAAGCTGTTTTCTAACTACTGTTTGAGCTGCCACTCGGCTGCCTATCAGCGTTACAACCGCATGGGGCGTGATATCGGTCTTACTGAAGATCAAGTCAGGGAAAACCTGATGTTCGCCGGTGACAAGGTGGGTGAAACCATGACCATCGCCATGCCCCAGGCCGATGCCAAGCGCTGGTTTGGTAATCCTCCTCCGGACCTGAGTGTTATCACCCGTGCCCGTGGTGTGGATTATGTCTACACTTACTTGAAAACCTTCTATGTCGACGAAAATCGCCCCTTCGGCGTGAACAACGCAGTGTTTCCTGAGGTGGGCATGCCCCATGTGCTGTGGGAGCTGGAAGGTCTGAAGAAGGCTATCCACAAGACCGTGGTGGATCACGAGGGTAACGAGACGTCCATGATCGCCGGTTACGAGATGGTCAAACCGGGCTCTATGAGCGAGTCGGAGTACGACCAGGCTGCTCGTGACCTGACTGCGTTCCTTTCCTACACCGGTGAGCCGATTAAGCTCGAGCGGCAGCGTCTGGGTGTGTGGGTACTTCTGTTCCTGGCTATTTTCTTTGTCTTTGCCTATGCGCTGAAGAAGGAATACTGGAAAGATATCCACTAAAATCCTGAAATCGGTTCGGTTGTGTTAAAATAAACAATCGGCCCGTCCCGGAATCTCCTAAACAGATCTCCGGGACAAGGATTTCTTTGAGGGGGGCCTTGTGCCTCCCTCTTTGTTTTTAGAACTTGTATTCAGGAGATTGAGATGGGTGTGGTGGCGAACCGACGCTCTGTAATGACACTGTTTTCCGGTGATTCTGATGTGTACAGTCATCGGGTCCGTATTGTATTGGCTGAGAAAGGCATCAATGTCGATATCGTCCCCGTTGAGGCGGCGAATCTGCCAGAAGATCTGATTGACCTCAATCCCTATAATACGGTGCCGACGCTGGTTGATCGCGATCTCGTGCTGTATGAGTCCCAGGTAATTATGGAATATCTGGATGAGCGTTTTCCTCATCCTCCGCTAATGCCTGTTGACCCGGTATCCCGGGCCAATATACGACTGATGTTGCACCGCATTGAAGCAGATTTATACAGTCAGCTCGATATCGTCATGAATGGCGGAGAAAAGGCAGTGGCAAAAGCGAAAAAGGAGATTCGTGATAACCTAGTGATGGTAAGCCCGATCTTCGAACAGAAGCCGTATTTCCTTAGTGATGAGTTTTCGCTGGTCGATTGTGCCTTGGCGCCATTGTTGTGGAGACTACCAGCTCTGAATATCGTGTTGCCCAAGCAGGCAGCCCCACTGTTGAGCTATGCAGAGCGCATCTTTGCCCGCGAGTCCTTCCAGGGCAGCCTAAGTGAGACCGAGCGAGAAATGCGCGACTGAATACCAATACACCGGTGCACACACCTTGTCACCGGACCTGATTTTGAGCAGATCCTTAAAGATGTCACCTAGCAGGCCTTATTTGATCCGCGCACTTTATGAGTGGATCATCGACAACGGACAGACCCCCTACATTCTGGTTAATGCTGAGGATGAATCAGTGGTGGTGCCGCAGCAATTTGTAGAGAACGGTAAGATCGTGCTCAATATCACTCCTTCCGCGGTGCAAAATCTGCAACTGGGGAATCAATTCGTTGAATTGGACGCCCGCTTCAGCGGTACACCGATGCACGTTAGTGTCCCGGTGATGTCGGTACTCGCCATTTATGCACGCGAAAATGGCAAAGGGATGGTCTTTACCGATGAGGATGGAGGCGGGGATGAGCCGCCACCGTCACCGGAAGAGGATAAGTCCAAACGGCCGGCGCTGCGGGTGGTGAAGTAGATGTTAAACAGGGCTTTTTAAAGGCCCTTTTTCTTTATTGGATGGGACTTTCGCGCCCTGCTATGGGTGCATAAATTGAATTCAGATTATCGCAATCATAAGCCATAAAATAATTTTTCGAGAGCGAATCAGCGCCGTTTTTGCCCTGCAGCAGTTAGTTGCACGCCGTCTTCACCATCCCCTTGTCTTTGCGCTCCTGGCCACGGTGCATGCCATGCACCCCAAGCTCCCTAGCCGCTCTAGCCTCACCATTTTGCGCCGCTCTCGCTAGGGCCACTGCAGCCCCTCTCCCTTTTTATTGTTATACCGCATCCGGCACAAACCGAGAATCAGCTGTGCACGCGAATTACCACTCTCTGCCGCAGACAGTCCCTCCTTAAACACCAAGTCGCAGTTGGCATTGCGGTATGCTTTGCTCAGTCGCTTTTGATCAATGGGAAGCGGTTGACTGGAGTATGACTTTATACCCTTTGGGGGCATAACCGTTTTTATTTCATCATTCACATTAGCGGACAACAACGAGGAGTATGGAGTACTAGAGCATTTGTAATTTTACAGAGCGTTATCTTTTGAAATACATTCATCTAACCATCCTTGCTAATAATGTTTGGGTTAGACAAAAACATGCCTACCAGTCGTAGCTATTTCAATCCCGCTTCAACACCTTGAGATACAATTGATAATCTTCACTACTATGTAAACAGGCGAGCACCCTCTTAAATCGCCCCTCAAATTCCTTCATTACTCCTAGTGCAATCTGCGTGGCTTTCTCCTTGGGATATCCATAAACACCTGTTGATATGGCGGGAAAGGCGATGCTCTTGATGTCATGTTCGAGCGCCACCTCAAAACTTCTGCGGTAGCAGGATTCGAGCAGTTCGGCCTCGTCGTTGTTGTCGCCATGCCATACCGGGCCTACGGTGTGGATTACATAACGGGCGGGGAGGTTGAAACCGGGGGTAATTTTGGCGTCGCCAGTTGCACAGCCGCCGAGTGGTCGGCAGGCTGCAAGAAGTTCCGCCCCGGCGGCGCGGTGGATGGCTCCGTCGACACCGCCTCCGCCGAGCAGAGTGTTGTTGACGGCATTGACGATGGCGTCGACTTCAAGTGTGGTGATATCGGTGCGGACGATTTCGATCATTTTGCCTCCTTCTATTGTCAGGCTTCCTTGTATGGCGCTGCTAGATCCCCGGTAGCTTTTTGCCCGGGTTAAGGATGCCATGGGGATCGCATTGCTGTTTGATTCTTTGCATCAGTTCCAAGGCGACGGGATCGATCTCCAGCGGCACAAAATCGCGTTTGACCAGACCGATGCCGTGCTCACCGGAGAGGCTGCCCTGCAATGCCAACACGAGTGCAAAAACCTCACTGAGGCAGGCATCGGCACGCTGCATCTCTTTGTTGTCGTCCGGATTGACCAGTAGGTTGACGTGGATATTGCCGTTTCCGGCGTGGCCAAAATTTACGATGGTGATGGCATGTTTTTCGGCAAGCTGCTGCAACCCTTCAATTAAATCCGGGATGCGGGAGACCGGTACCACCACATCTTCGTTGATTTTTTTTGGTGCCAGTTTGCGTTGCGCCGGTGAGAGTGCCTTGCGCAGGGTCCATAGGGCGGCTACCTGTTCTTCCGTTTCTGCCACTAATACCTCTAGCGAACCTTTTCCAGCCGCTGCTGTGGCCACGGCCTGGGCTGCATCGTCAATGCAGCTTTCGGGGCCGTCGACCTCGATCATCAAGAGCGCACCGGCTTCTGCAGGCAGGTCGTTATCAGTGTAATCACGAATGATCGCCAGTGCCTTCCTGTCCATGAATTCGAGGGCGTATGGGGTGATGGGTTGGGCCATAATACACGCCACCGCCTCGGCGGCGCTGGCCATGTCGCGATAGAGGGCGCGCAGGGTCCTTTTGCTTTCGGCCAACGGGGTGAGCTTTAGGGTCGCCTCGGTTATAACCGCTAAGGTACCCTCTGAACCGATGAGCAGGCGTGTCAGATCGTAGCCAACAACACCCTTGGTGGTGTAGGTGCCGGTAGCAAACGCTCTGCCGTCTGCGGAGACCGCCCGCAGCCCAAGCACATTTTCGCGCGGGGTTCCGTATTTGACTGCCCGCGGCCCGGCGGCGTTACAGGCGAGATTGCCGCCAATGGTACAAACGGCGGCACTGGTCGGATCCGGGGGCCAGAAAAAACCATATTCAGCAGCGGCCTGTTGCACCTGCTGGTTGGTGACCCCAGGCTCGACAACCATGAGACGGTTGTCTGGATCGATCCGAATGATGCGGTTCAGTTGCTCTGTCGAAAGCACCACTCCATGATGTATCGGCACGGCCGCGCCTGCCGTTCCTGTGCCGCTACCTCGTGCGACTAGGGGTATCCTGTGCTGGTGACAAAGCCCAAGGAGTGTGGCGACCTCTTTGCCGCTAGTTGGGATGACAACGACGCCGGGCAAGGCATGTTGGCGGCTGTTGTCGTAACCGTAGGTCCAGCGCTCGGCTTCGTTGAACAGCAACTGCTGCTTCTGAAAAGCTTGTTGCAGTGCGCTGACAAATGCCTTGGGCAGGGGCTTAACGTTGGTGTTCATGCGCGGTGATCGAAGGGCGAATGGCAGGCACTGGGGCCGGGAGGGAATGTGATGCCGGGTAGCCGAAGTGGTCGGCTCATGCCGGTATCTCTTCTCCGAAGAGTTGCCGATCGATGAGATCGCACAGGCAGTGGATCACCAGAAGGTGAACCTCCTGGGTTCGTGCTGTGGAGTCAGAGGGAACCCTGATCTCAATATCTCTGCTGCGCAAAGCTTGAGCCATGGCGCCTCCATCCTTGCCAGTCAGGGCGATGACTGGCATCTCCCGCTCATGGGCTGCTCCCATGGCCTGGACGACATTGGCAGAATTGCCACTGGTGGAGATGGCAAGGAGAACATCGCCCCCTTGCCCCAGTGCCCGCACCTGCTTGGCGAATACCTCTTCATAGCTATAGTCGTTGGCAATGGAGGTCAGGGTTGAGGTGTCGGTGGTGAGCGCCATGGCCGGCAGTCCCGGGCGTTCGCGCTCGAAGCGATTGAGCATCTCGGAGGAGAAGTGTTGGGCATCACCGGCCGATCCGCCGTTGCCACAACTGAGCACCTTGCGTTCGGCCAGCAGCTGCTGGCTGATCAGGAGCGCCGCTTCGGCAATAACCGGTGCGAGTGTTTCCATGGCGCGCAGTTTCAGTTCGGCACTTGCCTGAAAGTGGTATCTGATTCGTTCCTGCATCATTCTGTATCAATCCAGTTCGAAGGCATTTTTAATCCAGTCAAAGCTGAGGGTTCCGTCCGAGCCGGGCACTACCGCCACGACATCGAAACGACAAGGTTGGTTAAAGGCCTGGTTTTTTTGCAGGTAATACTGGGCTGTGGCCAGCAACCGTTGCTGTTTGCGGCGGTCAACACTGGCCGCCGCTCCACCAAAACCGGTATGACGGCGGAAACGGACCTCAACAAAGACAAGGCTGTCGTGGCTTTGCATAATAAGATCGATTTCGCCGCTGCGACAGCGATAGTTGCGTGCAAGCGGTTTGAGCCCCTGACGACACAGGTACTCGGCAGCCCGTTGTTCCGCTTCCTGCCCTTGTTCAATCCGGCTTTTGCCATTCACGCGGGGTATCATCCATGATGCTTTCCTGGAGTAGCTTGGGTTGTCCCCGTTCGAAACGAGCCCATAGCAGCTGGCGGAGAACGCGTCGATCGTCACCCAGGTGCAGGTTACCGGTTTCGCCATGATAGCGTTCGTAGGGGTGGCTCTCGAGCATCGATATCAGCGACACCAATTGGTACGCATCGACACCCAATGCCACCAGACGTTGCAGCTGGTCGCGGTGCGACTTCAATTCATCCTGTTTGCGCAAGTCCTGCATGGGGCTCTGGGCATCCAGGGTCCAGGGCATGTCACAGAAAAGGATGTCGTCCAAATCTCGATCTGCATTACGATCGGTGACACCGCTGTAGAGGTGCGAGGTGGCCAGGATCGGCAAGTCCCCGGCGTGATGGAATTTCAGTTGTGGCCGCAGCAGACGTGCGGGCTGTGGATATGCAGCCAGGAAAACAAAGTCAATATCCTGGCGACGTCTTGGGATAAATTCCAGACTTTTCCCAAACAGCTGTTGTACGCGACGTTTACGAAACTCGCTGTCATCAATTTTCAGCAGGGCTTTGATCGGGCCGGAAAAGTCATTGCTGTCAGCACTGTATTGGCTCTCAGCAACAACCAGCCCTCCAAGCTCCTGCCATCGTTCGGTAAAGGCGCTGTTCAGGCGTTCTCCTAATGGCGAAGTAGGGACCATGACCGCTGCTTGACGATACCCTTCCTGCCAAGCCCGTTCGGCAACTTCTCTGGCTTCATCTTCAGGAGCAAGGGCAAATTGGTAGAGATTCGGGTTGGCGGCGGTCTCTGTGTAGTTCAGGGCGAGTGCCGGGACAGGTAACTCTTGCTGGCGCGCCAGTTCGACCACGGCCGTTTTGTCCAGCGGACCGATGACAAATTCTGCACCTTCCACTACAGCCTGTTGGTAGGAGAGTAGAGCTTGGCTAGGCTGATCGCCGATGTCATAGATGCGCAGGGTAATGTTGTCACGTTGGGGGTCTTGATAATAGGCAGCAAAAATACCATCGAGCGCGGCTTCGGCTGCACTGGCATAACGACCGCTAAGTGGCAGCAATAGAGCGATATTGCTGGGACGCGTGGTCAACTCGCGGCTACGTTCGAGCAACAGTGTGAGAATCTGTTCGCTGGCAGGATGACCGGTATAGCGTGAACGCCAGGTGTTGAGCCGCTGCTGAACCTCAGTAGGAGTGAGGCTGTAATCCTTGGCTATGATGACCAGCTCGACCCAGCCGCTGAGCGCGTCTGGTGGTGGCTGTCTGCGCGATTGGCTTAATGTTTCCGAAGTCAGAAGGGAGAGCGATTGCCAGATAGCCAGCTGGTTAGTCTCAATGGCGGACGGAGCCGCTAAATAGAGTTCCCGCAGGATATATTCGCGCGCGTTTTCCAGGTGTTTACCTAGGCGACCGAAAGCACGGGCACGCAGCAGATGAAAATTGGCATACAGATCCACTCGGTCGGGCAGCTGTACTTCGGCGACAGCGGGTTTATGCAATAGGGTAAGGCTAAGCTCGGGGTCACGCTTAAGAGGGATTTCCGCTTGTAACAGCTGACGCTGCAGTCTCAGCGTGAGGGGCAGTTGGGCGGCTGGCATTTGCTCTAGTATTTGCCCTGCCTGTTGCCCCAGCCCCGCATTGAACATGGCCTGGGCGGCGCCGTACTGATACTGATAACGCTTGGGAGGTGTACTCTCTTCAGCCAGCCGATTGAACAACTGAATGGCTAAATAGTAGTTACCGGTGTCGAGTGCCTGCTGTGCCGCACCAGGTTTATCTTTGGATGGATCCAGCACCTGGCGCATCGGTTTTTCCGCACAGCCGAACAGCAGTACGATAAGGGTGAGAGTGAATAGCAGCTTTTGCATGGTTAAAGAGTGTAGGATATTCCGGCTTGGTAGAAGTAACTCAAAATGGTTTATACACGTAGATAGAGGGTACGAACCCTGATCTGGTACTCATTTACGTTGAATAATCCCCTTTTCTGGCAGACTTGCGTTACATTTCAATGCGCGGCCCCTGATTTTGAGACAGCTTCCAGATGAATGAAACTGGTCTTGCAAATTGCACAGTATCTTGGCGGGGTGGCGGCATGTCAATTGAAGCGGGAATTCTTTATGTGGTGGCAACGCCCATTGGCAACCTTGGTGATATGACATCCAGGGCGGTGGAGGTGTTACAGCAGGTGGATCGTATCGCCGCTGAAGACACCCGCCACAGTGCCGGCTTGATGCGCCATTTTGCCATCACGACACCCATGCTGTCGCTGCATGAGCATAATGAGCGTCAGAAGGTAGCTGCCTTGTTGCAGCGCTTGACTTCCGGGGAGAATATTGCCCTTATCTCCGATGCTGGCACGCCACTGATTAGCGATCCAGGCTATGTGCTGGTGGGCGAGGCGCAGCGGGCGGGGATTCGGGTTGTGCCGGTTCCTGGCGCCAGCGCATTGATCGCCGCTCTTTCGGTTAGCGGCCTGCCGACCGATCGTTTCAGTTTTGAGGGGTTTCTTCCCGCCAAGGGGGGCGCGCGGCGTAAGCTGCTGGAGTCTCTGCGCCAGGAACGGCGTACTCTGACATTCTATGAGTCACCACACCGCATCCTCGATAGCCTTACCGATATGGTGGCGGTGTTTGGCGAGGCGCGTCAGGCCGTGGTGGCACGAGAGCTGACTAAAACCTTCGAGACCGTCCGTCACGATAGCCTCGGCAGCTTGCTTGAGTGGGTGGCGGGAGATAGCAATCAGCAAAAAGGTGAGTTCGTACTACTAGTGCATGGCAATGAAGATAGCGCAGAAGGCATCGATCCTGAAGCCTGTCGTATCGCTGGGCTGCTGGCCGATGAACTGCCTCTGAAACAGGCTGCTGCCTTGGCGGCGCAGATCAGTGGCGAGAAGAAGAACGCCCTGTACAAGTTTTTGCTCGAGCGCCAGCAGGACTAAAAAACAGACACGAAAGTCGAGAAGGAAGGATACAAGGAGCGGAGTGCGCTAGGCGCACGCTTTGATATCTGAAGCTACTCGCGTTGAGCTCCTTCCCACGAATTTTTTTCCCGCCCCGCATCTATGGGCTCTTATGTCTCATAATATTGGAACTTTTCCCAGTAAGGCGTATCTTATGCACCGGGAGTCGGCCTGGCAGCCGCTGTATTTTCGAATACGGAGGAAAGTCCGGGCTCCATAGGGCAGGGTGCCAGGTAACGCCTGGGCGGCGCGAGCCGACGGAAAGTGCAGCAGAAAATATACCGCCGATGGCTCCTTCGGGAGCACAGGTAAGGTTGAAATGGTGCGGTAAGAGCGCACCGCGCCGGTGGTAACACTCGGTGGCTAGGAAAACCCCACCCGGAGCAAGACCAAATAGGGGAGCAATGGTGTGGCCCGCATCGCTCCCGGGTAGGTCGCTTCAGGTGTCCGGTGACGGACATCGCAGATGAATGGCTGTCCACGACAGAACCCGGCTTATGGCCGGCTCCCACCTCTACATTTTCCTCATTTCTAACCTCAATCCTGAGGTTTTACATTAACTTTAATGACCAACCTTTTGATTCGATAAAGTTCCTTCGCTGTCCGCTTTGAGGCACCGGTCTCCACTCATCTCCACATTCTGTAAGTTATTGTGAAATAAGCAGGAATTTTGGATTTCCTGGCAGCAATAGGCTTGACAGTCAGCCCTGTCCCTACCTATAGTGTAAAAATGTGGGAGGAAGTGGATCATTGTGGGAAACGGAGTTCTGCCTAAGGGGGGCGTCAAAGCGTGTTTCGGGGAGTCACTGAGCTCAGTCTCGATACCAAAGGTCGCATGGCCATGCCGACGCGTTATCGCGAGCGCTTGATGGGTCGTTGCGCCGGCCACTTGGTGATCACCGTCGACATCGCCGAAAAGTGTCTGGCGATCTATCCCCTGCCCGAATGGGAAATCATTCAACAGAAACTTGATGACCTCTCCAGTTTCAAAACCAAGTCTGCAATGGTGAAGCGTCGGCTCATGGGTAACGCCACCGACGTCGAGCTGGACGGCAACGGTCGTATCCTCATTCCCCCTAAGCTGCGTAAACACGCCAACCTGGAGAAAAAGGTGGTGATGATAGGTCAAGGGAAAAAATTCGAACTGTGGGATGAAGAAACCTGGGACAGCCGCAGCGAGGCCTGGGAGGCTGAGAGCGCGCTGGATGAGGGTGAACTGCCCGCTGAACTCGAGTCGCTCTCGCTTTAGTCATGGTGGAGCAATTCGAACATCGCCCGGTTCTCCTGGATGAGGTGCTGGAGGCATTGAATATCCGCCCCGACGGAATCTACCTGGATGGAACCTTTGGCCGGGGTGGCCACAGTGCTGCGATCCTGGCACACCTGAACGAAAACGGTTATCTGCTGGCGATGGACAAGGATCCGCAAGCGGTTGCTGTGGCGCAGAACATGTTTGCCGGCGACCACCGGTTCAGCATTGTACGGGGGAGCTACACCATGCTTGGGCAGGAAGTGGAGAAACGGGGATGGAAGGGGAGGGTCGACGGGATCCTGCTTGACCTTGGGGTCTCCTCACCCCAGCTGGATGATCCGACCCGTGGCTTCAGCTTCCGCCATGATGGTCCGCTCGACATGCGCATGGACCCGGACAGTGGCCACAGCGCCGCTGAATGGCTGGCCAAGGCCAGTGAAAATGAGATCGCCATGGTACTCAAGGAGTATGGCGAGGAACGTTTTGCCAAGCGTATTGCCCGGGCCATTCTGCATGAGCGCGCACAGTCACCGATCACCACCACAGCGCGGCTAGCCAAAATCGTCGCTGAGGCCAACCCTAAGTGGGAAAAGGACAAACACCCCGCTACCCGCAGCTTCCAGGCGATCCGTATCTTCATCAATGCTGAGCTGGATGAGTTGGAGCAGGTGCTGGCGCAGTCTGTGGAGATGCTTGCCCCGGGAGGGCGGTTGGCGCTGATCAGTTTCCATTCACTGGAAGATCGCCGGGTAAAGCGCTTTATCCGTGATGAGGCTCGTGGTGGGGACTTCCCGCCCGGCCTGCCGGTAACCGATGCTCAGCTGAATCGTCGCCTGCGTGCGGTGGGTAAGGATATTCGTGCTGGCATGGCGGAGCTGGCGGAAAATCCGCGAGCCCGCAGCGCCGTCCTTCGTGTAGCGGAGCGGCTCGCCTGATGGGCCGCCTCTTTATTTTCGGCCTGGCAGCCGCGTTGTTGTCGACCGCCATGGGGGTGGTATTCAGCACCCACGAGTCGCGCAAACTGTTTGTCGCGCTGCAGGGGCTGCAGAAGACCAGGGATGAATTGAGTGCCGAGTGGGGCCGCCTGCAACTGGAGCAGAGTACGTGGGCGACCCATGGAAGAATTGAGCAAATCGCTAACAACAAACTGGATATGGTCAACCCCTCTGCGGGGTCGGTGGTAATCGTGCGTCCATGAGTATCGATAAGAACATCTTCGTTTATCCTCAGCGCCTGCACTTTGTTAAGGGAGTACTGCTGCTGGGTGTTGTTGCGCTGGTCTGGCGGATGGGTGACCTCAATATTAACCAGCGTGATTTCCTGCAGGGACAGGGGGATGCCCGCTACCTGCGCACTGTCGCGATACCTGCCCACCGCGGCATGATTACCGACCGCAATGGTGAACCACTGGCTATCAGTACACCGGTGCAATCGGTCTGGGCCAACCCTCAGGAGCTGGCGCAGGCCCGTGAATCCTGGCCTATGCTTGCACGATTGCTGGAAATGTCAGCAAATGAGCTTGAGCAGCAACTGGCTCGGCGCATGGACCGCGAGTTTGTTTATTTGCGCAGACATGTTAAGCCTGAAATGGCCGCGGAGGTCATGGCGCTGGGCATTCCTGGTGTGGCGCTGCAACCGGAGTATCGTCGCTACTACCCGATGGGGGAGGTGGTTGCGCATGTGGTCGGTTTTACCAATATCGATGATGCAGGCCAGGAAGGGATCGAGCTCATGATGGATGAGCGCCTTCGTGGCACACCGGGTAGCAAAAGGGTAATCAAGGATCGGCTCGGGCGCATCGTCGAGAATGTAGAGAGTATCAGTGAGCCGCGCGCGGGGGATGAGCTGAGACTGAGTATTGACCGGCGCGTGCAGTATCTGGCTTACCGCGAACTCAAGGCGGCAGTGCAGCGCCATCATGCCAAGGCCGGGTCTGCGGTCGTGCTGGATGTGACCACTGGTGAGGTGCTGGCAATGGTTAACCAGCCGGCCTATAACCCGAATAATCGCAGTGATCTCGCCAGCTCACGGTATCGTAACCGGGCGGTCACTGACGTGTTCGAGCCCGGCTCAACCATGAAACCATTTACTATCTCGGCCGCACTTGAGAGCGGGCGATTTCGTCCTAACACACTGGTAGATACGAGTCCGGGCATGATGCGTCTGGGTGGTTTTACCATTCGTGACAGCCACGATTATGGCACGATCGATGTCTCCACGGTGATCCAGAAGTCCAGTAATGTAGGCGCCAGCCGTATCGCTCTCGCACTGGAATCGCGCGCGCTGTGGGACATGCTTTCCCGCTTCGGCTTTGGCTATGACACAGGTAGTGGTTTCCCCGGTGAGGTCGCTGGGTTGCTCAATCCGTATCAGGATTGGCGTGACGTGCAGCTGGCGACCATCTCGTATGGGTACGGTCTGTCGGTCACTCCGCTGCAGCTTGCTGGCGCCTATGCCACTTTGGGTAACGATGGCAAACAGTATCCGACGAGCTTTTTCAAACTCGACAGGAATGAGTTGCCGCGGGGTCACCAAGTTGTTGACCCGAAGGTAGCGCAGCAGGTGCGCGAGATGCTGGTGCGGGCTGTACAGGAAGGCGGTACCGGCACCCGCGCCAAGGTGGCTGGTTATCGGGTGGCGGGAAAGACCGGTACTGTGCGTAAGGCAGGCGACAGTGGCTATAACGAGGATCACTACATTTCCCTCTTTGCCGGTATGGCACCTGCATCGCGTCCCCGCCTGGCGATGGTGGTGGCGGTGGACCATCCCGATGACGGGGAGTACTACGGCGGCATTATTGCGGCACCGGTTTTCTCTCGGGTCATGGAGGGGGCTTTGCGACTGTTGGATGTTGCACCGGACAACCTGGAAACTCTGCAGGGCGTGAAGATGGCGATGGCGGGAGGCGTGAAATGATGGCTGCTGCGTACCGCCATATGGAGTCCATGGGGCTGCAGACACTGTTTGCCGGGATGGTTGGGACGATGCACCTCCCTGAGGTGCAGGTCACAGGGTTGAGCCTGGACAGCCGAGGGATTAATGAGGGCGATCTGTTTCTTGCCTGCGCCGGCACGGCCCAACACGGGATTCATTTTGTTGACCAGGCCATAGCCAAAGGGGCCGTCGCCGTGGCTATCGAACCGACAGCCGAAAGCGCCGGACGGGATCTGGCAGAGTATGACGTTCCGGCTTTTTGGGTCGACAATTTGCACCTGCTGGCCAGTGAGCTGGCCGGCCGCTTCTATGGACATCCTTCCCGTGAAATGACCCTGGTGGGAATTACCGGAACCAACGGCAAGACCTCAGTGAGCCAGTTCATTGCACAGGCTATCGCTGAAGTGTCTCCCTGCGGTGTGATCGGCACACTCGGCAGTGGCCTCTATGGCGAACTTAGTGAGACAGGCCACACCACGCCAGATGCTGTGAGCCTGCAGGAACAATTGGCGCAGATGATTGAATCCGGCGCGCGCCACGTGGCAATGGAGGTCTCTTCCCATGCCCTTGATCAAGGCCGGGTTAACGGGCTGTACTTCGATGTGGCCGTATTCACCAACCTCTCTCATGAGCATCTCGATTATCACGGTGATATGGAAACCTACGCCGCTGCTAAACGGCGTTTGCTGGAGCTGCCTGGGCTGAGAAAGGCAGTGATCAATGCCGATGATGCGATTGGCCGTGACTGGCTCACGGCCATCCCCGATGGCGTGCAGGCGATCAGCTATGGCATGGAAGGCGGAGAGGGAGAGGAGCTCAATCCTGACCTGTTCGCTGACAAGTTACAGCTGGACGATACCGGCCTGAGCATGCGCGTACTCTCACCGTGGGGCGAGGGTCGATTGCAGACCACAATGCTCGGCCGCTTCAACGCCTCCAACCTGCTGGCCGCACTGGGTGCCTTGCTATCGCTGGGGCTTGCGTTTGACGATGCCATTGCGCGTCTCGGCAGGGTGAAGACCGTGCCGGGACGCATGGAGCGATTTGCCGCTCCAGGGCACCCGTTGGTAGTGGTTGACTATGCCCATACCCCTGATGCTCTGGAGAACGTGCTGCTCGCACTGCGCGAGCATACCCGCCGTCGTTTGTGGTGCCTGTTTGGCTGTGGTGGCGAGCGAGATCGGGAAAAACGGCCGAAGATGGGGCAAATTGCCGAGGCGTTGGCAGACAGCGTGGTGATTACCGACGACAATCCGCGCCGTGAAAACCCTTGCAACATTATCGAAGACATTCTGGGCGGTATCGAGAACCCGGATGCGATCTATCTCAACCGTGACCGTGCCCAGGCCATCGCCCATGCGGTCGGCCTTGGCCGGGAGGGGGATGTGATCCTGGTGGCCGGAAAGGGGCACGAGACCGAGCAGCAGATTGGTGGGCAGCGCATTTCCTTCAGTGATCGGGAAGAGGTCGCCCGCCTGTTGGGACTGGAGGTGCATCATGGCTGAGGGGATCCGTAGCAAGCTCTCGACCGTGGCCAGCTGGCTCGATGCCAGGCTTCAGGGCGGGGACAGTGAATTCTTCGGTGTGAGCACCGACTCACGCGCTATCGAAGCGGGAATGCTGTTTATTGCTCTGCGTGGACCGAACCATGACGGACATGAACATGTGGCGAGTGCGCTGGAGAAGGGGGCTGCGGCGGCCTTGGTGGAGCGGCCAGTCGATATCGCTATCCCGCAGCTGGTGGTGGATGATACCCGCTTTGCCTTGGGTCGGCTGGCTGCCTCCTGGCGCCAGCAGTTACAGACCCTGCTCGTGGCGGTGACCGGTAGCAACGGCAAGACCACGGTTAAGGAGATGTGCGCTGCCATCCTCTCGCAAGTCGGTGCAACGCTTGCCACCCAAGGAAACCTGAACAACGACATCGGCGTGCCGTTGACCCTGCTACGTCTGAGCCCGGAGCACCGCTACGGGGTGATCGAGATGGGTGCCAATCACCCCGGTGAGATCGCCTATCTTACTGGGCTTGTAACGCCGCAGGTAGCGATAATCACCAATGCTGCCCCCGCGCACCTTGAGGGCTTCGGTAGCGTGGCAGGTGTAGCGCAGGCCAAGGGCGAGATCTTTTCCGGCCTGCGTGACCATGGCGTGGCGGTGATCAATGCCGATGATGAGTTTGCCGGAGTGTGGCGAGAGTTGAGCGCCGGACATCGTACCCTCTGTTTCGGACTGGCCAAGACGGCGGATATCGGTGCCCGCGGCATGGGTGATGTGCATGGTAGCGAACTGGAGGTGCTGACACCGCTGGGCAGCTTCGACCTCACTCTCCCGCTTCCCGGTAGACACAACATTATGAACGCGCTGGCTGCCGTAAGCGCCGCCATTGCACTAGACATCGATTTTTCAGACATTGTCGCCGGCCTGGAATCGTTGAGTACGGTCAAAGGACGCCTGACCACCCGGGAAGGGATGAATGGCGTGACAGTCCTCGACGATAGCTATAACGCCAACCCTGCTTCACTACACGCGGGACTGGAGGTGCTGGTTACCTGTAGCGGGCAGCGCATATTGGTGTTGGGTGATATGGGCGAGCTGGGGGAGAAGGCCGAGGCGCTGCATCGCCGAGCAGGAGAAGTTGCACGCCAGATGGGTATCGATGCGCTCTATGCCACAGGCTGTCTGAGCCGCATTGCCAGCGAGGCCTTTGGTGAGAATGGCCACTTCTATGAATCACAACAACAACTGATCGACGCGTTGCTGCCGCAAATGAACGATGAACTCACTGTTTTGGTGAAAGGATCTCGTAGCAGCCATATGGAGCGCGTAGTCGAAGCGCTGTGCGCTACAGGGGAGATGAAATAATGCTGCTTTATCTGACCGATTACCTGAGTCAGTTCCACACCGGCTTCGGTGTGTTCCAGTATCTGACCCTACGGGCAATACTGGGTGCACTGAGCGCACTGCTGATCTCACTGTTACTTGGACCCTATATCATCCGCAAGCTGAGTCACCACCAGGTAGGGCAGTTTGTGCGCGATGACGGCCCGCAAAGCCATCTCTCCAAGGCCGGTACTCCGACCATGGGTGGTGCCTTGATCTTGGCATCGATCACCGTCAGTACGCTGATGTGGGCAGATCTCTCCAACCGTTACATCTGGGTCGTTCTGGTGGTGACCCTGGTCTTTGGTGCCATTGGCTGGGTTGATGACTATAAAAAGCTAATCAAAAAACAGTCAGAGGGCCTCAAGGCACGCCACAAATACCTGTGGCAGACCATTGCCGGTGTCGGTGCCGCCGTGTTTCTTTACTACACCGCTAAGGTCCCCGCCGAACTCGAACTTATCGTGCCCTTCTTCAAGGCGGTTGCGATCCCGATGGGAATGTTCTTTATCGTGCTGACCTATTTCGTCATTGTCGGCACCAGTAACGCGGTGAATCTGACCGATGGACTTGACGGGCTGGCGATCATGCCGACAGTGATGGTCGGTGGCGCGCTGGGCATTTTTGCCTATGCCACGGGACACGCCAATTTTTCCGGATATCTCGGTATCCCCTTTATTCCCGGCGTCGGCGAGGTGGTAGTGATCTGCGGTGCCATTATCGGCGCCGGTCTCGGTTTTCTCTGGTTCAACACCTATCCGGCTCAGGTTTTCATGGGTGATGTGGGTGCGCTGGGCCTCGGCGCGGCGCTTGGCACGATCGCCGTGGTGGTGCGTCAGGAGCTGGTGCTGTTGATCATGGGTGGCGTCTTCGTAATGGAGACGGTTTCAGTCATTCTGCAAGTCGCCTCGTTTAAGTTGACTGGACGACGGATCTTCCGCATGGCACCGCTGCACCACCATTTTGAGCTTAAGGGCTGGCCCGAGCCCCGGGTTATCGTTCGCTTCTGGATCATCACCGTGATTCTGGTGTTGGTGGGTTTGTCCACATTGAAACTGCGCTAGGAAATGAGATTGAACATGACTACCGCGAAGACATTACCGGCACAGGGCTACACCCTTGTGGTGGGGCTCGGTCAGACTGGGCTGGCCTGCGCGCGATTCCTCGCCGCGCGTGGGGAGTCGTTCGCGGTGGTTGACAGTCGCGGCAATCCACCGGGCATCGATGAACTCCGCCGGGAACTGCCTCGGGTGCCGGTTTATCTTGGCCCCTTTGATGCCGAGTTGTTTTGCAGCGCCACGCGTTTGTTGCTTAGCCCGGGGGTCGCCCCCCAGGAGGCGGTAATCGTAGAGGCCATAGCGCAGGGGGTCGAGGTGCTGGGCGATATCGAGCTGTTTGCCCGCTTTGCCCACGCCCCGGTTGTGGCAATTACCGGTTCCAACGGCAAGAGTACCGTGACTGCACTATTGGGCGAAATGGCCCAATGTGCCGGCAAACGGGTGTTGGTGGGCGGTAATATCGGTACCCCAGCACTTGAGTTGCTTGAACAACCCGTTCCAGAACTCTATGTGCTGGAGCTCTCCAGCTTCCAGCTGGAGGTGACCACCTCGCTCAATTGCCATGCTGCTGTGGTGTTAAACATCAGTGAGGATCACCTCGACCGTCACGGGAATTTGGTGAACTATGCGGCAATTAAATCCCGTATCTACCGGGGTGACGGGGTCATGGTGATCAATGTGGAGGACCCCGTGGTGGCGGCGATGGCCACGTCGGATCGCCGAGTTGTCCGCTTCTCCCTTGCTGAACCGGAACAGCACTATGATTTCGGACTGCGTGAACAGGGCGGGGAAGTTTGGCTGGCCAGGGGCGAAACGCCACTGATGCGAAGCGCTGATGTGCGCATGCCGGGCCGTCACAATCTGGCCAACGCATTGGCGGCGCTGGCGTTGG
The DNA here is from genome assembly GCA_041563315.1 of Thiohalomonadaceae bacterium. Taxonomy (GTDB): domain Bacteria; phylum Pseudomonadota; class Gammaproteobacteria; order Thiohalomonadales; family Thiohalomonadaceae; genus JBFEYJ01. Next base: position 27,216 of record JBFFNE010000001.1, on the reverse strand, counting down.
GTGAGGCCTGTGGCCTACAGATGGCACCGATGCTGCAGACGCTGCGGGAATTTCCAGGGTTACCACACCGTTGTCAGTGGGTGGCTGAAATTTCCGGGATTAATTATTACAACGACTCCAAGGGTACCAACGTCGGTGCCACCCTGGCGGCTATCGAGGGCATGCCGGGTGAGATGGTGGTATTGATCGCCGGCGGTCAGGGAAAGGGGCAGGACTTCTCTCCATTACGAGAGGCCGTCGCACGACGCACTCGCGCTGTGGTGCTGTTTGGCGAGGATGTACCACTATTGACCCGCGTTCTGGAAAATACGGTGACACTGAGTGTGGCCGAAACGATGGAGGATGCCGTGGCGCAGGCAGCGGCACTGGCACAGCCCGGCGACAGTGTGCTCCTTTCACCGGCATGCGCCAGTTTTGACATGTTCCGCAACTACATCGAACGTGGTGAGCGTTTTGTCGCGGCGGTAGAGAGGATGGCGGCATGATGCGTTCGGTGACGCTATTCCAATCTAACCATGGGGCGGCTCCATGCGTGCGCCGCCTCCAGGGATGGGACTGGCCATTGTTAATCGCAGCAGCCTCTTTGCTGGGCCTTGGCCTGGTAATGATTGCCTCTGCGTCAGTCGGCCTGGCGGATCGCCAGGTCGGTGATCCGACGTATTATCTGGTGCGTCAGAGTCTGTATGTCGGCCTTGGACTGGCGGCAGCGCTAATGGCTTGGCAGGTACCACTGTCGGTTTGGGAGCGCAGCGGACCACTCTGGATCATGATATCGATGCTGCTCTTGCTGGCGCTGTTTGTGCCGGGTCTGGGGCATAGTGTCAATGGCAGTACACGCTGGCTGCAGCTGGGTCCATTCAACCTGCAAGTATCCGAGGTGACGAAGTTGGCAGTGATCGTCTATCTCGCCGGTTACCTGGTGCGACGCAGTGAGGAAGTGCGCAATACAATACGCGGGTTCATCAAGCCGATGGTGTTGATGGGTTTGCTGGCGGGGTTGTTGTTGGTTGAGCCTGATTTCGGTGCTTCCGTGGTACTTGTCGCCACGGGCCTTGGAATGATTTTCCTCGCGGGTGTGCGCCTGTGGTTGTTTGGCGTGCTGGTCCTTTTCGCGCTGGGTTCGATGGCGCTTCTGGCCATCACGTCTCCCTACCGCCTGGAGAGACTGACCGCCTTTCTCAATCCCTGGGCTGACCCCTTTAATAGCGGTTTTCAGTTGACACAGGCGCTAATCGCTTTTGGTCGCGGTGAATGGTTCGGGGTGGGATTGGGCAGCAGCGTGCAGAAGCTCTTTTATCTGCCGGAAGCACATACAGATTTTGTCTATGCGGTGCTGGTTGAAGAGCTTGGCATGGTTGGGGGCAGCATTGTCGTCTTGCTGTTCGCCGCATTGGTGGCACGTATTTTTCGTATTGGTCGTAATGCCGCTGATGCGGATATGACCTTTGCGGGATACCTCTGTTACGGGGTGGGGATCTGGTTTGCCCTGCAGGCCTTTATCAACATGGGGGTGAATATGGGATTGTTGCCCACCAAGGGGCTGACACTCCCACTGATGAGCTATGGCGGCAGTAGCATGATTGTCATGTGCGTGGCCTTGGCTCTGGTGCAACGCGTGGCACTGGAAATCCCTGCCCATAGGGGCGGCACGCGAAGGGGGCTGGGATGAGAACGCCGCGTATTCTGATCATGGCTGGCGGTACCGGTGGGCATGTATTCCCGGCGCTGGCCGTGGCGCATGAACTCAAAGCCTGCGGCGCTGAGGTCAGCTGGCTGGGCACGCGCCGCGGCCTGGAGGCCGATGTGGTGCCAGCCGCCGGTCTGCCAATTGATTACATCAGTATCAGTGGTTTGCGGGGCAAGGGACTGGCAGGTTGGCTGTTTGCCCCGCTGCGATTAACTCTGGCACTGGTGCAAGCGCTGCGTATTGTCGCCCGGCGTCGCCCTACAGCGGTGCTGGGGATGGGCGGTTTTGTTACCGGTCCCGGTGGCGTGGCGGCGAAAATGAGTGGTCGGCAGCTGATCATTCACGAGCAAAATGCAGTGGCCGGTCTTACCAATCGTCTCCTCTCGCACATTGCCGATCAGGTGCTGGAGGCCTTCCCGGGAGTATTAACTGGAGAGAAGGTTGAGTACACCGGTAATCCGGTTCGTACCGATATCATGCAGTTAGCTGGTCCGGCAGAGCGTTACAGGCAGCATGAAGGGCCTATCCGTCTTTTCGTGCTCGGGGGAAGCCTTGGCGCAATGGTGTTCAACGAAACGCTACCCAGAGCGCTGGCCATGTTGCCCGACGCGATCCGCCCCGAGGTGCGCCACCAGACGGGCAGGCGCAACTTCACCCAGACAGAGCAACAGTATGCTGCGGCGGGTGTAAAAGCGGAACTGCTGCCCTTTATCGATGACATGGCCGAAGCCTATGCCTGGGCCGATCTGGTGCTATGCCGTGCCGGTGCCCTTACGGTTAGTGAGTTGGCTGCGGCCGGCTTGCCGGCCCTTCTCGTGCCATATCCCCATGCAGTGGATGATCACCAGAGTGCCAATGCTCGCTATCTGGCTGATGCCGGGGCAGCACAATTACTGCCGCAATCGACCGTGAGTGCGGAGTCGCTGGCGGGAATACTGAATGATTATTGTGAATCGCCAGAGCGTGGCCGGGAGCGGTTACTTGAGATGGCCGAGAAGGCGCGAAAGATGGCTAAACCGGAGGCAACACAACGCGTTGCCGAGATTTGTATTGCTGCCGGCACAGAGGAGAAAGCGGCATGAATCCTGTTGAGTTTCGCGGCAACAAGGCGATGGGCCGTATCCGACATATCCATATGGTGGGGATCGGCGGATCCGGCATGGGTGGTATCGCCGAGGTCCTGCTGAATTTGGGTTATACCGTTTCCGGCTCGGATCTGAAAGAAAATCCGGTAACCCGGCACCTGCAGGGGCAGGGAGCGACAATCCATTTTGGCCATACAGAAGACAATGTCGCCGGTTGTGATGTGGTAGTGACGTCCTCGGCGGTTAAGGATGACAACCCTGAAGTCCTGGCGGCACGGAGTCAGCGGATCCCAGTGGTGCCACGGGCCGAAATGCTGGCCGAGCTGATGCGTTTTCGCCACGGTATTGCTGTGGCGGGCACCCATGGCAAAACCACCACGACCAGCCTTATCGCTAGCCTGATGGCTGAGGAGGGGCTGGATCCCACCTTCGTCATTGGCGGACGGCTCAATAGCGCCGGCACCAATGCCCGGCTCGGTGCCAGTCACTTTCTGGTGGCCGAGGCCGATGAGAGCGATGCTTCGTTCCTGCACCTGCAGCCGATGACCGCCGTGGTGACCAATATCGACGCGGATCACATGGCCACCTATGACGGCGATTTCTCCCGTCTGCGTCAGACCTTTGTCGAATTCCTGCACAATCTGCCTTTTTACGGATTGGCCGTGATGTGTCTGGATGACCCGGAGGTGCGCAATCTGTTACCCAGTGTGACCCGTCGGGTGGTGACCTATGGCTTCAGTGCTGAGGCAGATATTCGGGCTCATGATGTGAATCAGGAGGGGGTGCGAACACAATTTCGTGTCTCCCGTGCCGACAAGCCGAACTGGTTGGATGTGTCCCTCAACATGCCCGGTCTGCATAACGTCCTCAATGCACTGGCGGCGATTGCTGTGGTGTACGACCTGGGTGTCTCTGATGCGGCGATTATCGCTGCACTCGACAAGTTTCAGGGGATTGGTCGACGTTTTCAGCTCGGAGGAGAGCTGCTCACCACTAACGGCAAGGTGCTGCTGGTGGATGACTATGGTCACCATCCGCGTGAACTGGCAGCCACCCTACAGGCGGCACGCGCCGCCTGGCCTGAACGGCGCTTGGTGGTGCTGTTTCAGCCCCATCGCTACAGTCGGACCCGCGACTTGTTTGAGGATTTTAGCGAAGTCCTGTCTGAGCCCGATGCCTTGTTGGTACTCGAGGTCTATGCCGCAGGGGAGGAGCCTGTTCCTGGAGCCGACAGCCGGACATTGTGTCGTGCCATTCGCGCTCGCGGTAAGGTCGATCCGGTGTTTGTTGGCGATCCGGCGGATCTGGCGGAAACTCTCGCCGGCGTGTTGCAAGACGGTGATGTGCTATTGACGATGGGGGCGGGGGATATCGGTGGCATTGCCCAGCGCCTGCCAAAACAGCTGGAGGAGCGTGCATGATGGCGGCGATCCTGCCCTCGCTCCTGCGAGGCACGCTGTTGACCAACGAGCCGATGGCCCGTCATACCACCTGGCGTGTGGGTGGCCCGGCTGATCGCTATTACAGGCCAGCGGATATCACCGACCTGGGGCTGTTTCTGCAAGAGTTGCCGGAAGGGGAGCCTCTGCTCTGGATTGGGCTTGGCAGTAACCTGCTGGTACGCGATGGCGGGTTTCGAGGCACGGTGATTGCCACTAGCGGACTCCTGAATGGGATCGAGCGTCTGGACGGCAACAGAGTGCGTGTTGAAAGCGGTGTGGCCTGTGCCAAGGTGGCCCGTTTCTGTGCCCGTGAGGGGTTGGCCGGTGCAGAGTTTTTGAGTGGTATTCCTGGCACCATGGGGGGGGCACTGGCGATGAATGCCGGCTGTTTTGGCGGGGAGACCTGGCAGCGGGTTGAGTCGGTGGAGACACTGGATAGTCACGGGGGGCTGCACCAGCGTCAAGCCAGTGATTACCAGGTGGGATACCGCCATGTCAGTGGTCCGGCAGAAGAGTGGTTTGTTGCCGCCTGCCTGAAGCTGGAGGCCGGTGATTCGAGGGCACTTCAGCGCCGTAACAAGGAGCTACTCGAACAACGCAGCCGCAGCCAGCCGACCCAGCTGCCTAATGCCGGTTCAGTCTTTCGTAATCCCGAAGGTGACCATGCCGCACGGCTCATCGAAACCGCCGGCCTCAAGGGACGGTGTATCGGCGGGGCGTGCGTGTCAGAAAAACATGCGAACTTTATCGTCAACACCGGCAATGCCCGTGCCTCGGAGATCGAGGCACTCATTAGACTGGTGCAGCAGGAGGTCGAGCAGGTGCATGGCATCATGTTGCAGCCGGAGGTACACCTTGTCGGTGAGCATGAGGAGGGGCAGGCATGAACCGTCATGTGACTCGTGCGGCGGACTTCGGGAAGGTTGCCGTGCTGCTGGGTGGCACTTCTGCTGAACGTGAAGTCTCTCTCAAAAGCGGTGTCGCGGTGCTTAATGCATTGCAGCAGCGTGGGGTTGATGCCCACCCCATCGATGTCGGGGCCAATGTGCTTGAGGACTTGAAGAACGGCGACTTCGATCGTGCCTTTGTCATGCTGCACGGTCGTGGGGGTGAAGACGGTACCATGCAAGGTGCGCTGGAGTTGCTGGGCTTGCCCTACACCGGTAGCGGTGTGCTGGCGTCGGCATTGGGAATTGACAAGTGGCGCAGCAAGCTGTTGTGGCAGGCTGCTGGTCTGCCGGTTCCCGCATGTGCCTTGCTTGATAGTACTACTGACTTTGGCGCGGTGGCCCGGCAGCTTGGCCTGCCGTTATTTATTAAACCTGCCAGCGAGGGATCCAGTGTCGGCATCAGCAAGGTGGGCAACACGGATGAGCTGGAAGCGGCTTACCGGTTGGCCGCGCAATACGATTCGCTGGTGTTGGCCGAGCAGTTTGTCGGCGGTGGCGAGTTTACCGCAGCGATCCTCGGGGAGCAGGCATTACCGGTGGTGAAAATCGAGCCGAGTGGGGATTTTTACGACTATGAATCAAAGTACCTGAGTGACACTACACGCTATCTCTGCCCTTGCGGTTTGTCTCTCGAGAAGGAAGCCGAGCTGCAGGAGCTGGCGCGCAAGGCTTTTGATGTGCTGGGTTGCCGGGGGTGGGGGCGTATCGACATCCTGGTGGATGAAACAGGCAATCCTTTCCTGCTGGAGGCAAATACCCTGCCGGGGATGACCGACCACAGCCTGGTGCCCATGGCTGCCAAAGCCGCCGGGATCGCCTTTGATGAGTTAGTGTGGCACATCCTTGAGAACAGCATGGACGCACATAGTGAGCATTACGAGGAGGCGCGAGGTGGCTAGACGTCACCAGGGGGCTTCACGTAACCACAGCGCACTGCCTCCGGTAGTGGCGCGGCGCCGGATGATGCCGTGGCTAGTGATGTTGGTCATTACAGTAGCGCTGTATGGTGCGCTGGAGAAGTTGCTCGATCCGGCAACATTGCCGGTCAACACCGTGAGGATTGAAACCCCTTTGGAGCAGGTAAAACCGCAGCAGCTTCGCGAGGTAGTTGGAAAGCATGTCAGCGCCGGATTCTTGCGAGTGGATGTCGAGCAGATTAGAGCAGAGCTGGAGGCCATGTCTTGGATCCAGCGGGTCTCGGTACGCAGGGGATGGCCGGATCGCCTGGTGGTACGTGTCCTGGAACAACAACCTATGGCGCGTTGGGCTGCGGGTGGTCTTGTCAATGCTGAGGGGGAGCTTTTCCGGGTCGAGCAAGATGCAGCGTGGTCAGGGCTTCCGCTACTGCGTGGGCCGAAAAACACGGAACAGGTGATGGCAAAGATGTTACTGCAAACACAGGAGATGTTGACGCCGCTGGGGCTGCAGGTTTCGCACCTGACTATGAATGAACGGCGTTCGTGGGACTTAGGTCTGGAGAATGGGTTGCGATTGGGACTTGGCAAGACGGATGCCAAGCTGCGGCTGCTGCGATTTGTGCGAGTCTTCGCTGAGACACTGAAACCACAGCTCGATGCTATCGATAGTGTGGATTTGCGATACACCAATGGTTTTGCCGTGCGTTGGCGCGATGGTCATTCACCCGCAGCAACATAGTGCGGAGGGAAATAGAGATGTCGAAAAAATCGGATAAAAATTTGATCGTCGCCCTGGATGTAGGAACCTCCAAGGTGGTTGCCATTGTCGGTGAGGTGAATGCTGAAGACGCCATCGAAATTATCGGGATTGGCTCGCATCCCTCGCGCGGCATGAAAAAGGGGGTGGTCGTCAATATTGAGTCGACGGTGCAGTCGATCCAGCGTGCAGTCGAAGAGGCTGAGTTGATGGCCGGTTGCCAGATCCACTCGGTCCATGCAGGCATTGCCGGTAGTCACATCAAGAGCCTTAACTCGCACGGAATCGTTGCTATTCGCGATAAGGAGGTGACCCACGGTGATGTGGAGCGTGTCATCGATGCGGCGCGCGCGGTGGCCATTCCGGCTGACCAGAAGATTCTCCATGTGCTTCCGCAGGAGTTCATCATCGATAACCAGGAGGGGATCCGCGAGCCGGTCGGCATGTCGGGGGTACGGCTTGAGGCCAAGGTCCATCTGGTGACCGGCGCCGTTAGCGCCGCGCAGAATATCATTAAGTGCGTCCGCCGCTGTGGACTTGAAGTCGACGACATCATTCTTGAACAGCTGGCATCAAGTTATGCGGTGGTGAGTGAGGATGAAAAGGAGCTGGGTGTCTGTTTGGTAGATATCGGCGGAGGGACGACCGATATTGCTGTGTTCAGTGAAGGGGCGATTCGTCATACCGCGGTGATCCCGATTGCCGGTGACCAGGTCACAAATGATATCGCTGTCGCCATGCGTACCCCGAGTCAGTATGCCGAGGATATCAAGATCAAGTACGCCTGTGCCCTGACTCAATTGGCCAATGCTGACGAGAGTATCGAGGTACCGAGTGTTGGCGATCGACCTGCCCGTCGCCTGGCTCGTCAAACCTTGGCTGAGGTGGTTGAACCACGTTATGAAGAACTGTTTACCCTGGTGCAGGCGGAGCTGCGTCGAAGTGGTTTCGAGGATATTTGTGCTGCAGGGGTCGTGCTCACCGGGGGTACGGCGAAAATGGAAGGCGCAGTGGAGCTTGCAGAAGAAATTTTCCATATGCCGGTGCGGTTGGGAATGCCTCAGGGCGTAGCCGGTTTGGCCGACGTGGTGCGGAATCCCATTTACGCGACCGGCGTCGGTTTGCTGTTATTTGGTCAGAAGAATCGCGGCGTAGGTTTACGAGAGATCAATGCCCAGGGAAATCTCCAGGGTGTGATTCAGCGTATGAAAAGTTGGTTTCAAGGGAATTTTTAACACTATTCACCAAGCAACAACCGGCGGGTATTTCCCGTCAAAACGAGGAGGTGTGGCATGTTCGAACTGATGGATAATAAAAGTCAGAGTGCGATCATCAAGGTAATTGGTGTCGGTGGCGGTGGTGGTAATGCAGTGGAGCATATGGTTTGCGCGAGTATTGAAGGTGTCGATTTTATATGTGCAAATACTGATGCCCAGGCACTGGATAAGGCATCGAGCCGTACTGTGATCCAGATCGGTACCCATATTACCAAGGGGCTTGGCGCAGGGGCGAACCCAGACATTGGCCGACAAGCTGCGATGGAAGACCGCGACAGGATCGAAGAGACACTAGCTGGTGCTGATATGGTGTTCATTACCGCGGGCATGGGTGGTGGTACCGGTACCGGTGGTGCCCCAATCGTCGCGCAGGTGGCAAAGGAGATGGGAATTCTTACCGTGGCTGTTGTGACAAAGCCCTTCCCCTTCGAGGGTAAGAAGCGTATGGATGTGGCTGATGAAGGTATTAACGAGCTGAAGAAGTACGTTGATTCGCTGATTACAATTCCTAATGAAAAGTTGCTGACTGTCCTGGGTAAGCAGATAACTCTGCTGGATGCCTTTAAGGCGGCGAACAATGTGTTGCTGGGAGCAGTGCAGGGCATTGCTGAGCTCATCACTCGCCCAGGTCTGATTAACGTCGACTTCGCTGATGTCCGCACTGTTATGTCGGAAATGGGGATGGCTATGATGGGAACCGGTATCGCCAAAGGTGAGGATCGTGCACGAGAGGCGGCAGAGCGTGCTGTCGCCAGTCCATTGCTTGAGGATGTGGATTTGTCGGGTGCCCGCGGTATTCTGGTCAATGTGACAGCGGGCCTTGATATGGCGATTGGTGAGTTTGAAGAAGTTGGCAATACCATTAAAGATTTTGCCTCTGAGAACGCTACCGTGGTGGTGGGGACGGTCATTGACCCGGAAATGAGCGATGAATTGCGTGTGACCGTTGTTGCAACGGGTCTCGGGCAAAGTAACGCGGCCGCTTCCGAGCAACCGGTCAAGCTGGTAGTGAACAAGGCTCCGGCTGAGGAGATTGAGGTCGACTATGATCGTCCGACGGTGTTGCGTAATCAGGCTAAAAGCGAGGGCGCTGTTGATAAGGAGGACAAGAATATGGAATACCTGGATATCCCGGCGTTTCTTCGCCGACAGGCCGACTGATGCGAAGTAGAGGCTGGAAAACGTGACAATTGTGAAATAGCGCACTAGGCAGGGATGGGTGTGTTGTGATAATGTAGCGACAAATTTAGAAATATTATTCTATTAATTCAGGGATTTAGGATTCATGATTCGGCAAAGAACGCTCAAAAATGTTATTCGCGCGACAGGTGTCGGCCTTCACACCGGGGACAAGGTCTATTTGACACTGCGTCCAGCCCCTGTGGATGCGGGAATTATTTTTCGACGCGTTGACCTGGATCCACCGGTTGAGGTAAAGGCAAAAGCCGAAAATGTCGGCGATACCACCCTTTCCTCGACATTGAGTGATGGCGATGTCCGAATCTCTACCGTGGAGCACTTGCTTTCTGCACTTGCCGGGTTGGGGATAGATAATGTGTACGTCGACCTTAGTGCGGCCGAGGTACCGATCATGGACGGCAGCGCTGGTCCGTTTGTTTTTCTGATCCAGTCCGCTGGTATCGTCGAGCAGGATGCCCCTAAGCGTTTTATCCGTATCAAAAGTCCCGTGGTTGTTAAGGAAGATGATAAGTGGGTCAAGTTTGAGCCTTTTAATGGCTTCAAAGTGTCTCTCTCTATCGATTTTGATCACCCTGCCTTTAAGGGGCGTAGCCAGGTCTCCGAGATGGATTTTTCCACAACCTCCTTCGTCAAGGAGGTTAGTCGGGCACGGACCTTTGGTTTCATGAGTCAGTTGGAAGCCTTGCAGGCAAAAAACCTGGCGCTGGGGGGGAGTCTTGATAACGCTATCGTTGTAGACGATTTCCGCATTCTCAACGAGGATGGGCTGCGATATGAAGACGAGTTTGTGAAACACAAGGTGCTCGATGCCATTGGTGACTTGTACCTGCTGGGCTATAGCCTGATAGGCGCCTTTAGTGGTTATAAGTCAGGCCATGGTTTGAACAACCGCTTACTCCGTGCTCTGTTGGCCAATGAGGAGGCATGGGAACTGGTGACGTTTGAGGATCTCAAGGAAGCTCCTATCTCCTATGTTCAACCCCTCGCCACGGCCTGAATAAACTTCACGTCCAGCTAAAGAGGGTTGCTGCTGTGGTTAGCTTTGAGTCTGCTCACCTTGATGCGTCTAGTTTCGGGTGTGTTGAGTGACAGTTCTTCGTGCTTGATATTGGCCAAGGCTAACTAACCGCGCTCAGCGTTGAGAAGCCGACCCGTATCTCAGGATTCACCCTTGGATTCATGTTTGGCAAGACGCTCAAGGGCATTTCTTAGGGCCGGGTCGTTGATAGTGTTTGCACACTGCTGCAAGCAGTAGGCGCCGTGGGACGAAAGAACGGCGCGGAATTTAGGCTGTTGTGGTGTCAGTGTGACAGGCTGAACCCTGAGCTGGATATCACGCAAATTTTCAAGTCCTGAGAGCTGACGTAGCGCTTCAAGCAGGGTTGGAATTTGATACCGCATCCGTGTCGCCCACGCCGTCGAATCGCAGGCGATGATCGCCATCCCATCTCTTAGATTTAGCAGTTGACAGTGAGAAGCGAGCTCAGTATCCAGCCTACTCTGTAGGCGATGTGATACCTGGAGTAGCTGTTTACTACGCTGGATGGTCTGTTCAAACTCACCTGGAAATTGGTTTGTGAGAAGCTCGAAGATGGCTCGCGGTTTGCTCATAGTGTTAGTGATGTGTTATAAAACCGTAGAATTTAAAGAGTTAATACTGATGGCACAAGTATAATGAACATACTGCTAGTATCAAAACATCTTGGCGGTTCGGCCTGTCTCTGTCTGAACCGGGGAAAGGTGATCGTTCTGACGCTGGCGATTCTCTTGGCTTTACCTGGGATTGCCTTGTATGCCGGATTCCATATAGGGCAGCGGGGAGTGCCTGCTGATGTCAGTGCCCTCGCCGTAAGTAGTGAGTTGGCGCGCCAGCGTGATGAGATCCTTGAGGCAAAACGAGTTGCCGAAGAAAATCTCAATGCACTGACCCTGCGCCTTGGCCAGATGCAGGCACATGTAATACGTCTTGATGCACTGGGCCAGCGCCTGACCCGTATTGCGGGTCTCGATAGTGATGAGTTCGATTTCAGTGAACCACCTGCTCAGGGTGGACCAGAAGAGGCCAGCCATCTTGGCTTGACCTCGGAATCCGCCCCGTCACCAGACTTCATAACTCAGCTAGATGAACTCTCCAGTCAACTCAAGGATCGCGAAGAAAAATTGAGTGTGTTGGAAAGTGTGTTCATTAATCGTAATCTTGAGGCCAAAGTGTTGCCCGCCGGACGTCCCATAACCAAGGGGTGGATCTCTTCCCGATACGGTGTTCGTACTGATCCGTTTACCGGCAAGCCAGCCTGGCATAAGGGTATTGATCTGGCAGCGAAAGAAGATTCAGATGTGATCGCCGTTGCCGCGGGTGTCGTAACTTGGGCAGGTAAGCGATACGGCTATGGCAACCTTGTCGAAGTCAAGCACGGCAAGGGATATACCACTCGCTACGGGCACAGTAAAGAAGTCATGGTGAAAGTTGGTGATACGGTTGAAAAGGGGCAGGTTATTGCCTCAGTGGGTAGCACCGGCCGTTCCACTGGACCGCATGTCCATTTTGAAGTCTGGTTTAACGGCAAAACCGTCGATCCAATGAAGTATGTACAAGCAGCAAACTGAGTAGGCCAGGACACTGGTTTATGTATAACTGCCCCTTTTCCCTGCAGTAGCCGCATCACCGGATGCGGCTTTTGTCATTTTAACCAACAGCTTTAGTGACACGTCACGGTACCGCAATCTATGCGAACTGACCTGAAAGCTTATGTCATGCACACAATAAGCTCTAGTGCCCGTTTTTCCACACGTGGTCTGGCCGTTGGCCTGTCTTTTATTCTTGCAGCTTGCTCAACCCCTGGCGTAAGGGTCACACCTGACACGGGAGCCGCACAAGAGTCAGAGGCGCTAGAAAGTCAGCAACCCTTCAGCCTGAGTGTCGCCGCTGTCGGTGATATTATGCTCGGAACAGATTATCCGCATGATCGGCTACCGCCTGCCGAGCTGAATCTGTTGGAGCCCGTCTCCCATACACTCCAGCAGGCAGATATTGCCTTCGGTAATCTTGAAGGGGTGCTGCTGGATGGTGGTCAGCCGTTCAAGCGATGCAGCAATCCTGCACATTGCTATTTGTTCCGCACTCCTGGCAGTTTTGTTGAACAATTGAAACAGGCCGGTTTCAATGTCATGTCACTGGCCAATAATCATGCACGTGATTTTGGCGAAGAAGGCAGAAGCAGCAGTATGGAGCTGCTGGCCGCAGCTGGGATTCACCACTCTGGACGTGAAGGTGACATTGCCAGTTGGGAAGTGAAGGGGAAAAAGATCGCCCTCATAGCCTTTGCCCCCTTTGCTGGTGCGAATAGCATGCATGCACTGGATTGGATGCAGGAACGTGTCACGGCTCTGGACCTGAGTCACGATATCGTGATGATCTCTTTTCATGGCGGGGCTGAAGGAGCAGGCGTTGAGCATGTGCCCTTTGCCAAGGAGTTTTATCATGGTGAAGATCGCGGCGATGTCGTTGAATTTGCACGTCTGGCCGTTGAGGCCGGGGCGGATCTGGTACTGGGACATGGGCCGCATGTTCCTCGTGCTCTTGAGCTCTATAATGAGCGCCTGATTGCCTACAGTCTGGGTAATTTTGCGACCTATTGGGGTATCAATGTCCGTGGTGTGAACGGTTTGGCTCCTATCCTCATCGCCGAATTGGCCCCTGACGGCCGTTTTCTGGGCGGTAAGGTAGAGTCCGCTCGCCAACTTCGTCCGGCGGGCCCCGTTCCGGATGACACGCATACGGCAGCACGGGTGATACGAGATCTCACTCTGGCCGACTTTCCTGAAACTCCGCTGATTATCGATGAGCGGGGAAATATCAGTGTAGCCTCCCCTTCACTTCTCTCCGGTGCACCACCTCAGGTTATCCCTTGATTGGAGATCGGCGAGTAAATCGCCTCTCGCTAAGGTAGAATTAGCGTATGTTTCTGTCATTTGACAGCCAACGCGTTCACTCTCATTTCCTACCGTGTGAGCGGTTGAATAACGCAGGATAGATAACAAACCATGATTACCAAACTACTAAGTAAGGTCTTTGGTAGCCGTAATGAACGCGCTGTTAAACGGATGCGCAAGACGGTTGAACAAATCAATACCCTGGAGGCTGAGTTTGAAGCCCTCAGTGATGACCAGCTGCAGGGCAAGACGGCTGAATTTCGCCAACGCCTGGCTGACGGAAGTTCACTTGATGGGTTGATTCCGGAGGCCTTTGCTACGGTGCGCGAGGCGAGCAAACGCGTATTTGGTATGCGTCACTATGACGTACAGCTTATCGGCGGCATGGTGCTGCACAGCGGAAAGATCGCCGAGATGAAAACCGGTGAGGGTAAAACCCTGATGGCGACATTGCCCGCATACCTTAATGCACTAAGTGGTAATGGTGTGCACGTTATTACTGTGAATGACTATCTGGCCAGTCGGGATGCTGCATGGATGGGAAAACTTTATACTTTCCTCGGTATGAGCACCGGTGTGATCGTGAGTGGTCTCGATACGCAACAACGTCGACAGGCCTATATCTCCGATATCGTCTATGGCACCAATAATGAATTCGGCTTTGATTACCTGCGCGACAATATGGCCTTCAGCCTGGAGGACAAGGCACAACGCGAACTTAATTTTGCGATAGTCGACGAAGTGGATTCGATTTTAATCGATGAGGCGCGTACTCCACTCATCATATCGGGTCCGGCGGAAGACAGCTCTGAGCTTTACACCCGTATCAATGCTATGGTGCCAAAGCTGGATCGTGTGCAGGAGGAGGATGGCCCAGGTGACTATAACGTCGATGAAAAGGCGAAGCAGATTCACCTGACCGAGGAAGGGCACCAACATGTTGAGGAATTGCTGACCGAAGGCGGATTACTGGCCGAGGGGGAGTCACTTTACGACGCCGGTAACATCAACCTGATGCATCACTTCAATGCCGCACTGCGCGCCCATGTTCTGTTCCAGAAAAATGTTGATTATATTGTTAGCAATGGTCAGGTGGTGATCGTTGATGAATTTACCGGTCGCACCATGCCGGGACGGCGTTGGTCTGATGGCCTGCACCAAGCCATCGAGGCGAAGGAAGGGGTGTCTATCCAGAATGAAAATCAGACACTGGCATCGATTACTTTCCAGAATTATTTCCGTCTCTATGAGAAGCTTTCAGGAATGACCGGTACCGCCGATACTGAGGCGTATGAATTTCAGCAGATCTACGGGCTGGAAGTGGTAGTGATTCCTACACATCGGCCGATGATGCGTCAGGATCTGGGCGATCTGATTTACCTGACTCCCGAGGAAAAATACGATGCGATAATCGAGGACATCAAGGATTGCCATCAGCGCAAGCAGCCAACCTTGGTGGGCACTACCTCCATCGAGACCTCCGAGTATCTCTCTGAATTGCTGAGCAAGGCGAATATTCCACACGAAGTCCTCAATGCCAAGCAGCACGAACGGGAAGCTGAAATCGTAGCTCAGGCTGGGCGTCCAGGTGCGGTGACGATTGCTACCAACATGGCGGGCCGTGGTACAGATATTGTGCTGGGTGGAAGCCTGGATGCCGAGTTGGAGTCGATGGTTGCTGATGTTGATGATACCGTTGTCAGCCGTGTGAAAGAGGAGTGGCAGAAGCGTCATAAGCTCGTAATAAATGCCGGTGGCCTGCACATCATCGGTACCGAGCGGCACGAGTCACGACGAATCGACAATCAGCTGCGCGGTCGTTCCGGTCGCCAGGGTGATCCCGGGTCAACCCGTTTTTATCTCTCGCTGCAAGATAATCTGATGCGGATCTTCGCCTCTGATCGTGTCTCAATGATTATGCAGAAGCTGGGCATGCAGCGGGGCGAAGCGATCGAGCATCCTTGGGTATCACGTGCGATCGAAAATGCTCAGCGTAAGGTGGAAGGGCACAATTTCGATATTCGAAAGAATTTGCTCGAATATGATGATGTGGCCAACGACCAGCGGAAGGTGATCTACGAACAACGCAATGAGTTGATGGCACAGAGTGATATCTCTGAAACGATAAAGGCCATTCGTGAAGATGTGGTTAATGGCGTTATCGATCAGTATATCCCGCCCCATAGCCTTGATGAGCAATGGGACGTGGAAGGCCTGGTCGATAGGCTGGATGAAGAGTATGGACTTCGCCTTGATATTCCCGGTTGGCTGGAAAGTGACGACAAACTCTATGAAGAAACGCTTCGTCCGCGGATTCTTGATGAAATCGTCAAGGCATACGACGAGAAGGAGCAGCAGGCGGGCGCTGAGGTGATGCGGCACTTTGAGAAGGCTATCATGCTGCAGGTGCTGGATACCCTGTGGAAGGAACATCTTGCGGCCATGGACTACCTGCGACAGGGCATCCATTTGCGTGGCTATGCGCAGAAGAATCCGAAGCAGGAGTACAAGCGGGAAGCCTTCGAAATGTTCAGTCAGCTACTGGACCGCATCAAAGGAGAGGTTATCAGTGTGCTTTCCAAGGTTCAGGTACGAGCTGAGGAGGATGTCGCCGCGGTAGAGGAGCAGCGTCGAAGCCCGGTGCCGGTGAGCTATCAGCATGAGGAGATCCGTGCGCTCGCTAGTGAGGAGTCTGAGGAAGAAGACGAGCATCAGCCGGAGCCTTTTGTGCGCGACGAGCGCAAGATCGGCAGAAATGAGCCTTGCCCGTGCGGTTCTGGTAAGAAGTATAAACAGTGTCATGGCCGTCTCAGCTAGAAACGGCTTGTTACGGGAGTAGTGAACGATGGCTGTCGGCTATAATGGCTTGCCTTCATTGCACCCTGTCGGTGGAGTACGCATCGGTACAGCCTCCGCCGGGGTGAAGAAGCCAGGACGACGGGATGTGGTGTTGTTCGAGTTGGCGTCGGGGTGCACGGTGGCATCGGTTTTTACCCGTAATGCATTTTGCGCTGCGCCGGTGATTATCGCAAAAGAACACCTGCAGCAGAGTATTCCGCACTACCTGCTGGTCAATACCGGCAATGCCAATGCAGGAACTGGCGATGCCGGTCTGGTGGCTTCCAAGCGTTGTTGTGAAGCGGTTGCCCAACAATGTTCCTGCCAGGCTGAGGAGGTTTTACCCTTTTCCACTGGGGTAATCGGTGAGCCGCTGCCAGTGGAGAAAATCATCGCTGCGCTGCCCGATGCTGTTGCTTCCCTGGATGAAGAGAATTGGAGCGATGCCGCTCATGGCATCATGACAACGGATACTGTTGCCAAGGGGGTATCCAGGAAAATAACACTCAGTGAAGGTGCAATAACCATTACCGGCATCTCCAAGGGCTCGGGCATGATTCGGCCCGACATGGGGACGATGCTGGCTTATGTGGCGACTGATGCTGAAATCGGAACAGAGAGTTTGCAGGGTTGTTTACGCGAAGCGGTGAATCGCTCATTCAATCGGATTACGGTTGATGGGGACACCTCTACCAATGATGCCTGTGTCTTGATTGCGACAGGGAAAAGTGGGGCGTTACTGCTGCCCGGTTCAGCGGTGATGGAACAGTTCCAGCAGGCGCTTAATGAAATTTGTCTCGAGCTGGCTCAGCTGATAATCCGGGATGGAGAGGGGGCAACCAAGTTCATTTCCATCGAGGTTGTGGGTGGTTGTGACGAGGCAGAATGCACCGATGTTGCCTACACCATCGCACATTCACCACTGGTTAAAACAGCCTTGTTTGCCAGCGATCCCAATTGGGGAAGAATCCTCGCCGCTGTGGGACGGTCAGGGGTGGCTGAACTCGACCTCAAGGCCGTGAGCATCCATTTGGGCCCGGTTTGTATCGTCCGTGATGGTGGGCGTGCTGAGGATTATACTGAGGCGCAGGGGCAGGCGGTGATGAACGATGAAGAGATCACCATTCGTGTCGATTTGCGGCGTGGCAAGGCAGAGACTACGGTCTGGACTTGTGACTTCTCCTATGATTATGTCCGGATCAACGCCGAGTATCGCACCTGAAGCAGTGAATAAGCCCACTAAGCCCGTTGTTCCCCATGATTCGTGTTATATCCACGTGGCAGCTGCGGTGATTGAGAATCGTTCTGGAGATATCTTGCTTGCACGGCGGCCAAAGCATGTGCATCAGGGTGATCTGTGGGAGTTCCCGGGAGGCAAGGTTGAGACAGGTGAAGATGTCACTGTCGCCTTGCGAAGGGAGCTCGAGGAAGAGCTCGGGATCAAGGTAACCCATGCCTCTCCGCTCATCCGTATTCCGCACGCCTATCTTGACCGGCAGGTCTTGCTTGACGTATGGCGGGTAAGCGGATTTGAAAAGTTGGCGCATGGGGCTGAAGGACAGATTATCCGTTGGGTGAAACGTGATCGACTCCGTGACTACGACTTTCCTGCAGCCAATCGTCCTATCGTAACGGCAGCGATGCTGCCACCCCGTTACCTAGTCACTCCTGAGCCGGGCGGACGTAACGAATGGCCACGATTTTTGTCGCGGCTTGAAGCGCTGATGGCGGGGGGGATACGGCTGATCCAGTTAAGGGCGAAAACCTTGAGCGGTGACGATTATTGGGAGTTGGCTCAAAAAGTGATTAGCCTTGGTCGTGCACAGGGGGCGACCATACTGCTCAACTCCACGCAAGAAGTTGCCTGCGATCTTGATGCGGATGGCCTCCATCTGAGCGCAAGTGAGTTGCGTCAATTACAGCAACGTCCGTTAGCATATGATAAGTGGGTTGCCGCCTCGTGCCATAATCTGGAGGAGATTCGCTACGCGATGTCCATCGACGTTGATTTCGCCGTGCTTTCACCGCTCATGCCCACCACAAGCCATCCTGGACAGAGAGGCATTGGCTGGGATGCCTTCCACCGATTGGCTGAGCAAAGCACCATCCCGCTCTATGCACTTGGTGGCATGAGAGAAGACGACATCGAAACCGCCTGGAGTTATGGCGGCCAAGGTATCGCCTCCATTACTGCCTTGTGGCAGCAGCCTATAACATGAGATGCGAATGATGGCCAGTTTGCTGCGCAGCGCCACGCTTTTGAGCCTGATACTGTTATTTGCGGGTTGTAATAATCAGGGAGGAACAGCACTGCGCCAACTGGGTGTTTCCAGTGGTTGCGATGCCGCCTTGACCACATGTGTGGTCAATGATGGTCAACTAACCGTCTCACTCCGTATGGGACCCGGAGTCAAACCCTTGCAGCCGTTTCCCCTGACCCTTGATATCTCAGGAGGGGAGCTTGAGGTGCAATCTGTGGTGGTTGATTTTCAGATGCAGGGGATGGATATGGGGGGTAACCGTTACCGGTTTCAGCCCCAGCTGGAGAGCTGGCAGGGGACGGTGACTTTGCCTGTATGCAGCATATCGCGAATGGACTGGCTCGCGAATGTTGAATTCACGTTAGGTGCGGAGACGCTACAGGCGGTATTCCCCTTTCACACCGAGGCTAATTAAGCCCGTAATCGTCTTCATCTTCATGATCCTCAAGCGGTCGGGGTGCAGCACCCGGGATTCGGTGTCCTTCAGTGGCCCATTCGCCCAAATCAATCAGCTTGCACCGCTCACTGCAAAATGGTCGCCATGGGTTGTTCTCACTCCATTCCGACATCTTGCCGCAGGTTGGGCATTTAACGTGACGTGTCATAAGCCGCAACAAGCCAGTTTGAAATTGACAGGCTCTACAGCCAGTTGTGTCTTTTGTTGGTCGTTTTTCAAAAAGCGCAGGCTGAAGCGGTGTTTGTTTCCGCTGATCTCGGCATAATAGGGTGAGTCGCTCGGCAGCAGCACGCGGATCATCTGATACGGGAAATTGCTCTCTAACTGTTGTTGATAGCCGCCGTTGCCCGTTGACAGGCCACGAGTCTCCGCACTGTTTCGCACCATCTTCAACAGGAGTTCAACCGCTTGGCGAACTGAATCGAGACTTGACAACCATCGCTGTTGCTCCACCTCACGAGTCTCCCACCTTTGTTCCAGCCAACGGTGGTAGATGGGCAGATCGAAATCACAAGTCCCGCCAGGAATGCTGCTACGCTGGCGAATGCTGGTGATGAACTCATCATCGCGCAGGCTCTGCCCTGGTTGGGCTGGAAGTGCGTGAAGATTCTCGATTAGATGTTCAAGCGCCCGTAGAATGGTGCCCAGGCGTTTATGATCCACATTTGGATTCTGCAGTAATCCTTTTAGATTGCCTGTAGATCGATCCAGCTCCTTCAGCAGTTCGTTTTTAAGATCGCCCCGGGAGAAAATATCAAGGATATCCAGCAAGGTGTCGATGAAAATGCGACTGTCCCAGACGGACTGCCCCTTGAGAAAATGTGTGGCGCGGCGGAACAGGTGCTCAAGTCGTAGCATGGTGCGGATGCGCTCGCTCAAGGGATGTTCGTACACAATAAAGGGTTGCATGATAACGGCGGATGGCCTCGGTTGTCGCTGCTCTCATCGCAATTATAAGCTAATCCGGAGTGAGTTGCCGTATCGGAATAATTATCCGTGACTTGATGAGTCGGCCAACTGTAAATAGTGCTGGTGCAGGTTCAGAACTTGCGCCTTAAGCGCTTCGCGCTTTCCATCGTTATGAATAATATCGTCGGCGGCATCAATGCGTTGTTGGCGTGATACCTGGGTTTGCATGATGCGTTTCACCTCGTCTGCAGAGATGCCGTCACGTTTTATCGTGCGTTCAATTTGTAGCGATTCGTCAGTATCGACGACTAGAATGCGATCGGCCTCATTTTGCCACCCCTTTTCCAGCAATAGCGGGATGGCGATAATGACATAGCTGGCTCGGAGCATTTTAAGCTCGCGCTGCATCTTGCTGCGAATCAGAGGGTGCAGGATCGATTCGAGGCGCTGGCGCTCTGACGCGTCACTGAACACCCGCTCGCGTAATATGGCCCTGTCGAGATGTCCTTGTTGATCGATGATCTCGCGTCCGAAGATTGCTTCCAGCTGTTTTAATGCAGGTTGGCCAGGTTCGACCAGTGCATGCGCGATCGTGTCAGTGTCGATAATCGGTACACCGAGTTGGGCAAACAGCTGGCAGACCGTTGACTTGCCACTGCCTATTCCCCCGGTCAATCCTATCAGTAACATGACTCAGGGCTGGACGCTGACACCCAGCAGGTAGGCCTGGGTGATGTCATTGCCCCACAACAGAGCGATCCAGCCTGCTGCCGCCAGGTAGGGACCAAAGGGGATTGGGAGCTGACGGTCTCGACCACGCAACAGGATAAGTAAGATTCCCAGGCTGGCACCAACCAGAGACGAGAGTAATAGCACAAGGGGCAGCGATTGCCAGCCTAGCCAGGCACCAAATAAAGCGAATAGTTTGAAATCACCATAACCCATTCCCTCCTTGCCCGTGGCCAGTTTGAAAAGGTGGTACACCAGCCACAGGGAGAGATAACCTGCAATGGCTCCGATGATGGCAGATGACATGTCGGTGAAGAGGCCAAATAGACTGAGAAATAAGCCTAGCCAAAGAAAGGGCAAAGTCAGATCGTCCGGCAACAATTGGTGATCGATGTCGATAAAGCTCATCGCAATCAGCGCCCAGGTGAGGAGGACAGCGAATAGGGCGGTCAAACCGTAGCCGAAATGCCAAGCGGTAATAGCACTTAGCACGGCAGTAAGCAGCTCGATTAATGGATAACGAGCAGATATCGTTTTACCGCAGTGCTTGCAGCGCCCGCGCTGCAGCAGGTAACTGATAAGCGGAATATTTTCCAGTGCCCCTATCGGTGTGCCGCAGTGAGGGCAGCGCGAATCGGGTTTGATCAGATCGAAACGTTCTCTGGGTGTTGGTTCCAGCTCCAGTAACTCCTGACACTGTGACTCCCAAGAGCGTTGCATCATGACCGGCAAGCGATAGATGACTACGTTGAGGAAGCTGCCCACCACTAACCCAAGAAGGGCAAAGGTGATAACGAAAAGTGTCGAGCTTGTCTCGAGCAAGCTGATTATGGGGTCAATCATTTGATTTTTTTATTGCTGTCACAAGTTACTATGAAATCGCGGAACCCATTTTGAAGATTGGCAGGTACATTGCGATAACGAGGCCACCGACCAGAACACCCAGGACAGCCATGATCAACGGTTCAAGCAAGCTGCTCAGGGCATCAACCGCATCATCGACCTCTTGTTCATAAAAGTCGGCAACCTTGTTGAGCATATGATCCAGTGAGCCGGCCTCTTCGCCAATAGAGGTCATTTGCACCACCATATTGGGGAATACATCGACCTCGTTCATGGTGGTGGTGATCGATGTACCGGTGGCAATATCATCCCGCATCTTGAGTACGGCCTCACGATAAACCACATTGCCCACTGCACCGGCTACAGACTCCATCGCCTCAACCAGGGGGACGCCAGCTGCGAACATAGTACCGAGTGTGCGGGCAAAGCGGGCGATAGCCGCCTTGTTTAGAATATTACCGATAACGGGGACCGACAGGGAAGCCTTCTCTATAGCTTCGCGGAATTTCTTTGAGCGTTCCTTGGCCTGTGCAATGCCATAGGCAGCCAGACCGATCGATCCGAAAATGAGGTACCACTGCTCCTGAAATGCCTTTGATAACTTTACCACAAAGGCAGTTAACGCCGGCAGGTCGGCTCCAAAGCCCTGGAAGAGGGATTCAAACTGTGGGATGACAAAGATCAGTAGGACAGCGGTAATAATAAATGCGACAACAAGAACCGCTGTGGGATAAAAAAGCGCCTTCTTGATTTTGGATTTCAGGGCCTCGGACTTTTCTTTATAAGTGGCGATCTTGTCCAGCAGGCTTTCAAGAATACCGGCTTGTTCACCGGCATGGACGAGGTTGCAGGTCAGTTCATCAAAGTATTTGGGGTGTTGGCGGAAGGCCTCAGCCAAGGTTGCCCCACCTTCGATGTCAGTCTTGACGTTGGTTATGAGGTTACGAAGAGTGGGGTTATCCGCACCCTTGGCCATGATCTCGAAGGATTGTACCAGCGGTACCCCTGAGGACATCATGGTCGCAAGCTGGCGGGCAAAAATGGAGATGTCCTTGGGGACGATCTTCTTGCCTTGCGGACCACCGCCACCAAAGAGCGGTTTGGGCTTCTTTTTCACCTTGAGGGGATTAATCCCCTGCTTGCGTAAGCTCGCCTTAACCATGGCCACGCTTTTTCCCGGGGATTCTCCCTTTTTCCGATTACCTTTTCTGTCGGTACCTTCCCAGACAAAAATATCCTGTTTTGGGGCTTTTTGTGCCATATCGACAATTAGTCCTTGGTCACGCGGTTAACTTCTTCAAGACTGGTCAGGCCATCTTTGACTTTTTTCAGACCGGATTGGCGTAAATCCGGAATGTTTTCTTTTTTTGCCTGTTCAGCGATTTCGTAGGCACCAGCACCTTTCATGATGAGTTTGCCCATATCATCGGAAATAGGCAGGACCTGATAAATACCCACGCGTCCTTTGTAGCCTTCTGTGCATTGATCACAGCCGACCGCCTTATAGATCTTGAGGCCCGGGATTTCTTCTTCCTTGAAGCCTTCCGCCAGCAGAGCCTCTTTGGGCACATCCTCTACGGTCCTACATTGTGCGCATAGACGCCGCGCGAGACGCTGGGCGATGATCAGGTTGAGAGCAGAAGCGATATTGTACGGTGCAACACCTATGTTCATCAGACGAGCGATGGTCTGCGGCGCATCGTTGGTGTGCAGGGTCGACATAACCATGTGACCGGTTTGTGCTGCTTTGATGGCAATCTCTGCGGTGTCGATGTCGCGGATCTCACCGACCATGATAATATCCGGGTCCTGACGCAGGAAGGCCTTGAGAGCCGCGGAAAATGTCAGACCCACCTTAGGGTTGACGTTAACCTGATTGATGCCTTCCAGGTTGATTTCCGCCGGGTCTTCTGCGGTGGAAATATTGACGTCCGGTGTGTTGAGAATATTCAGGCCGGTATACAACGACACGGTTTTACCGGAACCGGTGGGGCCAGTCACCAAAATCATACCGTAGGGCTTGGCGAGATTATCCAGGTAAAGCTGTTTTTGTTCAGGCTCGTAGCCGAGGGCGTCGATCCCGAGCTTGGCGCTGGAGGGGTCAAGGATACGCAGTACGATCTTTTCGCCAAACAGGGTCGGGCAGGTGTTAACACGAAAATCGATCGCCTTGTTCTTGGAGAGTGTGAGCTTGATTCGGCCATCCTGGGGTACCCGTTTTTCGGAAATGTCCATGCGGGACATGACCTTGATACGGGCCGAGAGTTTGGGAGCCAGTTGTATTGGTGGTGAGGCAACCTCACTCAACATGCCGTCCTGGCGCAAACGGACACGGTAACGTTTCTCATAGGGTTCAAAGTGGATATCCGATGCGCCGCGCTTGATCGCATCCAGAAGTATCTTGTTAACAAAACGGACGACCGGCGCATCGTCGATCTCGGTGTCGTTTGCCGTAGGCTCCTTGTCCTCATCCTCGGCGGAGATATCGAGATCGTCCAGGCTTGAATCACCCAAATCGTCCATCGATGTGTCCTGGGCATCCATCGCCTTTTCGATGAACTTGGTGAGCTTGTCCTCTTCGACTAGCACCGCCTCTGTGTGGGCGCTGACATGGAACCGGATCTCATCGAGGGCAACAAGATTCGTGGGGTCGGACACCGCGACAAACAGACGATTGCCGCGTTTGAACAGGGGCAGGGCGTGGTGGGCGCGAATCAGTTTTTCGTCGACAAGTTTGGTGACCGCCTCATCCAGTTCAAGGGCGTTAATATCAAAGACTGGGACGCCGAATTCCTGGGAGGCGGCCATGGCTAATGCCAAGGGAGCGATCATCTGCTTCTCGACAAGATAGGAAACAAGCGGGTGCTTTTCCTTGAGCGCACCAGCCGTCGCCTTGGCGGCATTCTCTTCGGTGAGTAAGCCATCACGTATCAGCTTTCTCGCCAAACCGCTCAGGTTTACCTTGATATTATTGGTAGCCATGTTTGTATTTAGAGTCCCCAGCCAATAAGCCTTCCGCAGCCAACCTTATGATATTTTGTTAACGATTTCTACAGATAATGAGGACTTATGCGGGATTCATCGAAGATTTGTGAACTTCTACGTGTATTATCTTTAACTCGTAAAGTTATGGCTTCTTGATTTGGTAGGGATTAGTTGGGCGTCACAACGAAAGTAGGGCCGACAGGAGTAAAACGCATCGAGAGGTCAAGCGCCCTCAGGTGCTTGGTCAGCTCCCCCACCGAAATGTAATCGACACCGGTTTCAGCGATTGCACGAATCGTCTTCAGGCTGACCCCTCCGGAGGCCTCGAGTTTGGCCTGCCTATGGTTGATTGCCACTACCTCACGCAGGGTGGGCAGGTCCATATTGTCCAGCAGCAGGATATCGGCACCGGCATCTAGCGCCTCACGGACCTCGGTCAGGTTTTCCACTTCGATCTCGACCGGGATATTGTCTGATGTGTGGCGGCGAGCCTGTGCCACGGCCTCGGCGATTGAGCCGGCGGCAGCGATGTGGTTTTCCTTGATCAGTACACCATCGTAGAGCCCCATACGGTGATTGGTGCCGCCACCGCAGCGAACCGCATATTTCTGTGCCTGCCGTAAGCCGGGAATGGTTTTTCGCGTATCCAGCACCTTGACGCCCGTGCCCGCCACGGCCTCGACATAACGACGGGTGCTGGTGGCTGTGCCAGAGAGGGTCTGCAGGAAGTTGAGGGCAGTGCGTTCACCGGTGAGTAAGGTACGTGCGTGACCACGCAGGGTGCAGATGGTCTGATTGGGCTCGACCTGGTCACCCTCAGTCACTTGCCAGTCAATGTGGATCGACTCATCGAGCTGGGCGAATACCTGCTCGACCCAGAGGCGACCGCAGATCACTGCTGACTCGCGGCTGATTATTTTTGCCTCGGAGCGGACCTCTTCAGGGATCAGGCTGGCGGTCAGGTCGCCGTCACCCACATCCTCGATAAGGGCGAGGCGTACCTGTTCACGAATGGCCTCCGGTGAAAGGGGCACCTTAGAGGATCTCCAGCAACTCGACTTCAAAAATCAGGGTGGCGTTGGGCGGGATTACACCTCCGGCGCCGCGAGCGCCGTAGCCCAGGTTGGCCGGGATAGTCAGCTTGCGGCTGCCGCCAACCTTCATCCCCTGCACCCCCTCGTCCCAGCCCTTGATAACCTGTCCGCCGCCGAGACGGAACTGGAACGGCTGGTTACGATCCTTGCTCGAGTCGAACTTGCTCCCATTTTCCAGCCAACCGGTGTAGTGCACCGATACGGTCTGCCCAGCGGTGGCCTCGGCGCCGCTGCCCTCGACGGTGTCCTCGATCTTCAGTCCGGAATCGGTGATGCGCTCGCTCATGAATCTCTCCTCGCTATACAAATGGGCCCGCATCGCGGGCCGTAAATAACAATGAATATTACTATGGCATTAGTGAAGGGGAAAGGTTTCAAGGCGAGAGGTTAACTGGTGAGACTCTTCCCGAACTCCCCATCACCTCTTTCCCATGTACTCATCCTTGAGCTTTTTAACCAGTCCGGCCAGCAGGATCAAAGCCAGCAGGTTGGGTAGGGCCATCAGAATATTGGTGATATCGGCGATGTTCCATACCAGGTTTAGCGGCACGGCGGCGCCGAATACAACCAGCAGGGTGAAGACTACCCGGTAGGGCATTACCGCCTTTTCTCCAAAGAGGAAGTGAGCGGAGCGATCGCCGTAGTAGGACCAGGCAATGATCGTGGAGAAGGCAAACAGTGACAGGCCGATGCCCACCACCATCGCGCCGCCCTCGCCCAGGCTCTGACTGAAGGCATGGGCGGTGAGGGCGGCGCCGACGGCTCCTTCCGGGGCGTTGGCATAGGCGCCGGTGACCACGATCACCAGACCGGTCATGGTGCAGATGACGATGGTGTCGATAAAGGGCTCCATCATCGCCACCAGTCCTTCACGCACCGGCTCATTGGTGCGGGCGGCGGCGTGAGCCATTGGGGATGAGCCCAGGCCCGCTTCGTTGGAGAACAGACCGCGGGCCACCCCCCAGCGGATCGCCTCCCCCACCGCGGCGCCACCCACTGACCAAGGATTGAGGGCATGGTTAAGAATGGTTGCAAAAGCCGCGGGGATCGCCTCGATGTAATTGAACAGAACGATGAGTGCTGCAGAGATATAGAGCACCGCCATAAAGGGAACTATAGTACTTGCCACCTTGGCGATGCGCTGCACGCCGCCAAGGATGACCAGTCCTACCATGATGGCCAATACAGTGCCGACCAGCCAGCCATCCTCTTTTAGCTGCGGCCACAGATAGCTCAGACCGTCGACTACCGAATTGGCCTGTACCATATTGCCGATGCCGAAGGAGGCGATCAGGGCAAAGCTGGCAAAGATAATGGCAGTGCGGCGCATCTTGAGCCCATGTAGCAGGGTATACATGGGGCCGCCGGAGATCTTTCCCTCCGGGTCCACCTCGCGAAACTTCAGTGCCAGGGTGCATTCCGTGAACTTTGTGGCCATACCGACAAAGGCGGTGATCCACATCCAGAACAGGGCACCTGGACCGCCGAGGGAGATAGCTGTGGCCACGCCGGCGATGTTGCCCGTGCCGACGGTGGCTGAGAGTGCCGTGGCGAGGGCCTGGAAGTGAGAGACCTCCCCCTGGTGAGTCGGATCGCTGTACTTGCCACCGATCAGTTCGGCGCTGTGGCGAAAGCCCTTAATCTGGATGAAACCCATGCGTAGGGTCAGGTAGAAGCCCGTGCCGACCAGGGCGATGAGGGTGACGTAGTTGCCCCATAGCAGGCCAGAGAGCCAACCGGTCCACTCGGTCAATTGCGCGATTAATCCTTCCATTTCATCCTCTTTATTCTTTGTTTCATTTAAGAGCCACTCTATCCTGGCTTTGAACTTTGAACTTTGAACTTTGAACTT